>DJFN01000199.1 GCA_002432085.1 Flavobacteriales bacterium UBA5871 | reverse complement strand
TCACAGTTCAGGCGACCGATGATCACCGCATCTTCCGCCAGCAGCCGCTGAACGGCCGTGGCAGAATAAAGCGATTCGAAATTTTCAAGGATTTTCGAGGAAACCGACACGCGGTGTCCCTCATAACAGATGTTGTCTTTCAGTCCGATGACCACCCCGGCAAGTCGGCCGGCATTTCCCGCTTTGATCTTCGCATCGACGGCCTGAGCCTGCTCGAGCGCGCTTGCTTCAAAAACCTCCAAAAATGCGTTCAGGTCTTTGTGCGCTTCGATCTGTGACAGGTAATGATTGACGATGTCAACTACAGTTCTCCCTGCGGAGAGTGCTTCTTTAACCTCCGAAAATGTACGGTACATCCGAAAAATTTAGACTTATTTTTTCTCTTCTGCAGTGGAAGAAGCCGTGTTCTCTTCTCCTTTGCTCGCGTCTTTGAATTCTTTGATTCCTTTACCCAAACCTTTCATCAGCTCAGGAATTTTCTTTCCTCCGAACAACAGTACGACAACGGCCAAAATCAAAATGATCTCAAAAGCACCAAACTTTCCCATAATTAAATTTTTTACAAAGTTACGGAATAATCTATACGTACAGCGGTATTTAACGATTTGCAGTGAACAGCGAATAGTAAACGGCGAACAGTTATCGGTGAACAGTGAGCAGAAGTTTGGAGTTAATGGTGAATCCAGCCAGAAGCAAAACTGCTCACTGCTCCCTGTTTACTGCTCACTCTTTCACATAGAACAGGCGCTCGCCTTCGAAAAGGAGCTTTCGCAAGTGTGGCCATTGTTCTGCGGTTGGCGCTAGGATATTCACGGGTGAGTTGTAGCGTGTTATGGTGTTGATAGTGAGAATCCTGTCGTATTCGGGAAGTGCCTCCGTGTTGCCGTGGATGATTTCCAGTCCGTTGGCGGTGAACGTGAGCAGGCTCGGCTCGAAATAGCTGCCTTCGAGGAAATTCAATACGTAAGTTTTCGCATCGAGACGGGTGAGCTGATTCAGGCTGCCTTCGCCGATAATGACCTGCTTGTTGCGGATGCCGTAGTAATAGCGCTCGCCTTCCAGTACGCAGGGAACGGAATCGCCGGCCACAACGCCGAATAAGTAGCCGTTGCGTACTTCGATCGTGGAGGATTCACGCAGCTGCTCCCGGGTGATGTAGGCAACGATGAGCGAAACGATCGCCACGCCGTTTTCATCGAACTCATAAATGGTTCCCGATGTGGCGCTTTTGTAGGAGCCGAAATAGTTTTTGTCGACCTGTTTGATAAACGCCTGACCGGTTGGCAGCGGATCGGCAAACTGCACGGTTTTCTGTGCATAAAACGCGGAAGGGATTGCCAGCAGGCAGACAAAAAGCATGTTTTTCATAACTCGAGCATTAAACCGGAATTGCCGGATCGGACCAATGGATACAAACGGGGCCGTCTTTTGTTCAAAAATAGTACTATAAGTTACGAAGCCGCCCGACGTTACCGAACTTTCTGAAAAAAGAAAAGGAGCCCTTAGGACTCCTTTCCGAATAATCTTGTGCTATTTCTTAATTGAACAACAGGTTGAATTCAACGCGACGGTTAATCGCCTGACCTTCCTGTGTGTCGTTGGTTGCTTTCGGCTGTGTTTCACCGTAACCTTTTACAGTAAGACGGTTAGCATCCACACCTTTTGAGATCAGATAGTTGGCAACAGCCTGGGCGCGATCTTCAGACAAACGAAGGTTTGCTTCTGAATCACCTACGTTATCTGTATGACCAGCGATATCCAGACGGTAGTTCGGATTGCTGTTCATTACTTTCACTACTTCATCGAGTACCGGCAGGGAAGAAGGAAGCAATTCTGCTTTCTGGTAGTTGAACTGAACGCCTTTGAGCGCTTTGGTCATTATCGCTGCGTCTTCTTTCTTTACTTGCGGACAGCCTTTATCGATCAGTGCTCCCGGAGTGTGCGGGCAAGCATCTTCGTTATCGGCAACACCATCTTTGTCGGAGTCGAGGCAGCCGTTTGCACCGAATGTGCCGGCGATATCAGGACAAGCATCGTAATCGTCTGCAACGCCGTCGTGATCGCGGTCTTTCAGGCCAACACCTTTGGAGTCTACAAGGCTTCCTTCAGCTGTAGCCGGCTCCTGATCGATGCTGTTCGGAACGCCGTCCTTGTCATCGTCTTTTGCCTGCTCTTCGAGCGTTTTGATACGCGCTTCGAGTGCTTCGTTCTGATCGTTGTTGTTTGCCTGAGAATAAGTTGTCGGTGTCCAGTCGGCGTGTTTTTTATTCTTGCCGAAGTAATAGGAAGCTCCGATGCTGATGTTCAGCATATAACCATCGATAGAACCGTTTTTATTCGGGGCCTGCATATCGAAGCGGTTGGTCTGGTGTCCGTGGAAAATGAACGAGAGGTCTGCATTGAGCGACAATCTGTCGGTCAGCATGAACTGCGGCGATGCACCGAACACGAAGTTGATCATTTCATCGGAGCGCGTGCCCAGTGATTCTTCCCTGTCTACAACAGGTGTATTGTCGGACCACATATTGGACATACCGAAACCTCCGTGGAAAAGCAATCCGACGCGCGGCATTACCTGCGGGAAGTGGAAGATATCGCCTGCGTTCACCACTCCTTCGAGCGAAGTGCGGATATAGTACGTATTGTAAGGACGATCGATAAAATCCAGGAAGTCGTAGTTCACGCCCAGTCGAAGTCCTACACGGTTGTTCATCATGTATCGTCCGTTCAGTCCAAAGTGCTGGATCTGCCAGAGACGCGTAGTTCCTTTGGAGGGGGCCATACCATCGTGCGCACCGATCTCAGCACCAATCGACCAGCGGTTCATCGTGGTCAGGTCTGTTTGTGCTGTTGCCAGGCAAGGAAGGAAAGCCAGAGCAAGTAAATGATTTTTCATTGGGGTCTGTGTTTGTGATAGAATGCAAAAATATGTAAAAATCACTGGCAGAGCTTAATTTTCACACAAGAGAATATTGTCTGCAATTAAATTAGAGGATGGGTAGCCAATTCATATACAACAAATTATACACTGTAAGGCAATGCCTACATAGGGTTTTTTAACATATTAACAACAAAACTTACCGAGCATAAAAGTAACTTTGCAGTTTGCAAAACCTGTCTTTTTAGACGGGTTTTGCTATGGCCATTGTTCATCATACATATGAACCTTATCCCTTGAAAGTTGAACTTCTGTTGGATTAGTGGACATAGGATAAGGATAAGTTAAACACATCTAATGACATGAGGATAAAAATTACGCTGACACGAATTCCTGTTATTTCTTTGAGTGAATCGCATGCCGTTTAATGAAATACTAAAAAGTATGTCGTATCAGAAAATAGAAAATAAAAAAGTACTCGTGACAGGTGGAGCAGGATTTATCGGCTCTAATCTATGTGAGGATTTGTTGCAGCACAACAATAAAGTCGTCTGTCTGGATAACTTTTCAACCGGATACCGGGAAAATATCATCCCGTTTTTGTCTAATCGCAACTTTCGTCTAATCGATGGAGACATCCGCAATTTTGTCGACTGTCAGACAGCGGTCAGAGGTGTGGATATTGTACTGCATCAGGCGGCATTGGGCTCTGTTCCCCGCTCCTTGCACGATCCTGCAACAACGAACGAGGTAAATATTACCGGCTTTCTGAATATGCTCATTGCAGCGAGGGACGCGAAGGTAAAACGCTTTGTATATGCGGCTAGCTCATCAACTTATGGTGATTCGGAGAATCTGCCGAAAGTGGAGGAGATCATTGGTAAGCCTTTGTCTCCCTATGCGGTGACGAAGTATGTGAATGAACTCTACGCTCATGTATTTGCATTGAATTATGGAATGGAGGTGATTGGACTACGCTATTTCAATGTTTATGGCAGAAGACAATCTCCAAATGGAGCTTACGCAGCGGCGATACCGAAATTCGTAGACCAGTTCAGACGCTATGAATCGCCAATCATCAATGGCGACGGAACCTATTCGCGCGACTTTACCTATATAGAAAATGTGGTTCAGATGAATCACCTGGCAGCAACAACTGATAATAAAAATGCGTTGGGTCAAGTGTTTAATACGGCCGTAGGTGACAGGACAACGTTATTAGACCTGACTCAGTTGCTCAAAAAATACCTGAGCGAATACGACAGTAAAATCGGGGAGGTGGAGATCAAACATGGTCCGAACAGAGCAGGTGACATTCCACATTCGCTTGCGAGTGTGGAAAAGGCTGTGACCTTATTGGGTTATAACCCAGCATTTAAGTTAGACGCCGGATTGAAAGAAGCGGTGAAGTGGTACATGGAAAGCGAAAATTGACATGAAGGTATCAAAATCAAGGCTGGAAGGGCAGGTGAAGCTCAGCGGTGCAAAAAACAGCGCGTTAAAGCTATTAACAGCATCTGTTCTCACGGATGAACCGGTTGAAATATTCAATTCTCCCAATGGATTGCTGGATATGCAGGTGCATATTCAAATGTTGAATAAAATGGGTAAAGTCTGCACCGAAGGAGACGCTTACCTGAAAATAGTTGAGGACAAGTTGGTTCCCGAATTGCTTTGGGATGAGCGTTCCATTCGTAACTCGCTGCTTATTCTTGGCTGTCTGACCACCCGCTTCGGTGAAGGAAAAGTGCCATTACCCGGTGGTTGTCCGCTTGGGGATCGTAAATACGATATTCACGTCATGATCCTTGAAAAGATGGGAGCCCGCGTCTGGGAAGAAAATGGTTACTTGTGTACTAAAGTGGAAGGAAAACTGACGGGTTGTGACATCAGCCTGCCGATCCGTTCTACCGGCGCGACGGAAAATGGTATTCTGGCGGCGACCCTTGCCAAAGGAACGACCACCATCTGGAATCCGCACATCCGGCCTGAAATCATAGACCTGATCACCATGTTGAATAAGATGGGTGCACGCATTCGGGTATACGGACAAAAGTGCATCATCATTGACGGTGTCGAAAAACTTTCAGGGGTAAGGCACACAGTTATTCCGGACAATATGGAAGCGCTGACCTGGGCAATCGGCTCGGTGATAACGAATGGTGATGTGGAAATCATTGACTTCCCGTTCGAGCACCTGGAGTTTCCATTAATACAACTGCGCGAAAGCGGTATGAAGTATTACCGGGGAAAACATTCATTGGTCGTAAGAGGAGGAGAACCATATCCGATCGATATCAGCACGGGGCCTTACCCGGGAATCAATTCCGACATGCAACCGTTGTTTGCGGTTTTTGGTGCTATGTCCAAGGGTGAGTCGCGTATCATCGATCTGCGCTTCCCAGGCAGGTACGGCTATGCTGAAGAGCTCGCCAAGATGGGAATGAATTTTTCAGTGAACCAGGGAATGCTGCAAATAGCTGGAGGTGTCGCATTGGAAGGCGCAACGGTGAAAGCGCTGGACCTGCGTGCCGGAATCGCTTTGTTATTAGCCGGTTTAACTGCCGACGGCGAAACGGAGATCGAAGATTCCTGGCAGATCGCCCGTGGTTACGAGCACATCGAAACCAAACTGAAGCAGCTGAACGTAATTCATAATTAACGACATATGGGACCGAAAAAACCTTATATTATTCGGAAATGGAGTTCCGAATTAGTCGGGATTTTAAGTCCGGAAAGCTAATTATGAGATCGTTTTTAAAGGATACGGTGAGTATTGGTTTTTCAAAAGCCGGAATAATCGGATTCAGTCTTTTAACGTCGATGATAACAGCGCGAGTTTTAGGTCCGGAAAAGAATGGGATAATTTCTGCATTACTGGTTTATCCCAGTATCTTTATGTCTTTTGGTTCTTTAGGAATCAGACAGTCGACAACTTTTCTCTTAGGTCAGAATAAATACAGTGAGGAAGCTATTAAAACCGCCATCACTCAGATTTGGGCATTCACATCAATTGTCAGCGTAATTTGTTGTTTTCTGCTTATGCGCTACCTGAGTCAAACAGGCGATCATCTGTGGCTGGTTTTTCTTGCTTTAATCCCTATTCCTTTTACGTTATTCAACACGTATAATTCTGGAATTTTTCTTGGAAGGAACGATATCCGCAAGTTTAATCAGATCAATTGGATCCCGCCTTTTGTCATTCTGGTGTTTACGATTGTCTTTCTGTTCTTTTTTGATGGGGATATCCAGGGATATATGCTGGCCTTGATAAGTGGTCCAATTGCTATTTTTATCATTCTTCTCTTCAAAAATAAATTCATTCAATCATTTAGTTTGAATTTCAATATTCCGTTAATCAAATCTCTGATTGGTTTGGGATTGATTTATGCTCTTTCTCTGCTCATAATAAATCTGAATTACAAGTTCGATATTATCATGCTGGAAAAAATGAGCACTGCCTATCAAACCGGCATTTATTCAAAAGGTGCAAGTCTTACGGAATTTTTATGGCAGATACCGATGTTTTTGAGCACCATCGTATTTGCCCGCAGCGCGACCTCTAAGGATGGACTGGCATTTTCAAGGAAGGTCGCTCAGCTGATGCGGCTTTCGTTTTTAATTATTTCTATTGCATCTCTGGTACTTTGGCTCCTTGCAGACTATGTAGTTGTGGGAATGTTCGGTAAAAAATTCCTTGGAAGTGTGGAAGTCTTTAATCTGTTATTGCCAGGTGTTGTTTTGCTTACCATTTATAAGGTAATGAATATGGATCTTGCAGGAAAAGGTAAACCTTGGATTGCGATGATAGCGATGATTCCGTCTTTAATTATCAATATTCTCATGAATAGCTTCCTGATCCCGCTTTACGGTGCCAGTGGGGCAGCATTGTCTTCTTTGATCAGCTATTCGGTTGCCGCTCTATTGTTCTTGATGGTTTATTCCAAAACGGTACAATTGCCGGTTAGAGAAATCATCACGTTCAGAAAAACCGATTTCGATCCTATCGTTTCAATTATCCATAAAATACGCAAAAGGGTATGAGGGCGTTCGAAAACTTCGATTTAAAGCAATACAATGGCTACAAGGTTTCAGCACATTGCAGAAGAGCTTTTTTACCCGAATCGGAGGAAGAGGTAATTGATATTGTCCGTTCAAATCCGGATATCTTGTTTTTGGGAAGCGGGCACAACATTATTCTGTCGCAGTCTTTTTACGACCGGGATTTTATGATTTTCAACGGAAACCTTAATGCCGTTGCGGTCGATTCTGCTAAAGGAATCCTGGAAGTGGAGGCCGGTGCGTTGATGGCTGATGCAAGTTTATTTGCCTTGGAGAATAAGCTAAGCGGTATTGAGGTGTTCTTTGATATTCCCAGTTCTCTTGGTGGCGCTGTGGTGATGAATGCAGGTGCCAGCGGTGAGGAGATTAAAGATGTACTGTTGAAAGTTCGTTACCTGGATTTGGACAGCCTGAACGTGTACGAGCTTGAATGTGATGCTATTGGTTTCGAATACCGGAACAGCTTCTTTCAAAAAAATCCCCGAAACATCGTTCTGAAAGCCTGGCTGAAGCTTCAGCCGGCGGATTACAACGTGATCAAAGAGAAAATGGACCGCGTGAAAGCCGGTAGATGGGCAAAGCAGCCACGTGATTATCCTAATTGCGGCAGTGTTTTTAAGCGACCGGAAGGCAGATTTGTAGGACCGATGCTCGATGAACTCAACCTGAAAGGCTTTGGAATAGGAGGAGCACGGGTATCTGAGAAGCACAGCGGGTTTATCGTTAATTTTGACAATGCAAAAGGTGAAGATATTCTGAATCTTATCCGGGAAATACAGAAAAGAGTTTTTGACCGGTTTCAGGTTCTTTTAGAAGTGGAACAGCGAATAATTTGATCTATGCATAAGAATAAAATAGTCTTTACGATCTCTACCTTTGGACATGGAAAAGGGGGACATTTTTATTCGCTGCACACCATAGCAGAAGAGTTATCCAAGCATTTCGACATTACAATTATCAATATTGGGGCTCAGCCGTCACCGATATTGAACAGTGAAAAGTATCACAAACAGTTTATCCCTTTCACCGGCAAAGGCTTTCTGTCAATACGTGCCGAGATAAAAAAGATTGTTCGGAAAGAACAACCGATCGTGATCAATGCTTTTGATATCGAGTCGTTTGCCTGGGCAAGATGCGTGGGGCGGAAAACAGGGATACCGGTGTTCCATACCAAATGTGGAGGGCCCAATCCGAAAGGCTATTTTCCTCAGGTCAAAAATCTCATTCTTTTTAGCAAGGAAAATGAGGAGTATTTTACCAGTCAAACAACTGTAAAAAACAGGCGTATTGCATTAATTCCCAATAGGGTATTGCCTATTCAAGCCGATGAAAAGAGAATTAGCGAACTGCGTCTGAAACATGATTTAAAAACAGGGAACAACAGGGTTCTTTTGAGGATATCCCGCATTGGAGAGCATTACAGAACTTCCATAGAACAAGGAATCGAGCTGACTAAGTGGCTTAGAGGAAAAGGGATTGCAATTAAGTTTTTGATTCTGGGTGAAGTACAGGACCCCCATACACTCAGCCTGATCCAGGCTAAAATTCAATCGGAAGGTTTAGAACAGTGCATTTTTATTGAAAACGATAAAAAATTCACCCTGAATGCCAGTCAGCTTTTACCTGTTGCAGATGTTGTTATCGGAAGCGGGCGGAATTTCATGGAAGCAACAAGCTTCAATATTCCACTTTTGACGACGCTCAACAACGAAAAATTCCCGTTGCTTGTAACGGACAAAAACTTTGAGGAGGTTTTTCGAACTAATTTTTCTCCCCGAACGAGCATACAGAGCTATAACGAGGGATTGAATTTGGATGAAATTGAACAAATATTTACAGCTGAAAATTATTTAAGCGCGACATCGAAGTGGTATGAGAAGTACTTTTCGTTGAGCGCCGGAGCAGAAAAATACAAAGGACTCTATGATCAGCATTTAATTTTTGAAAAAGAAAAATTAAGTCTCGATGCGCTTAAAAATGTTTGTTACACGGTACTGCGATTCAGAAAAAACAAGGAAAAATGATTTTGGGTAAGTACACCGGTTTTTTTGCTGTTTTCATTCTCTGTTTTTTATCATTTACAGACTTGATCTATCCTTCAAAGGGGGAAGAAGTGAACCGGGTAGTTCCTCAAATCGGACGCGCCGTGTTTTTTGTCATCATGGTAATGACCATTCTTCATATCAATATTAAAAACGGGGTTTCCAGGTTAAGCCAGGTCGGACAATCGATTGCTTACCTTCTCTTTATGGTATCGGCCTTCTTTCTCCTGGATGTAGAAAACCTTGAAGAAGGGTTAATGGATTTCGTGAAGATCATCTATTGGATGGTCGGCTTCTTTTACATACGCAATCTGGTTAAGAACGGGCTGATAAGCGTGAAACAGATTGAAACACTTGTCATCGTTCTGGTTATCATCTATTTCCTGATTGTTGTAAGAGATTCGACGAATCAGGCATTGATGTGGGGTTCCCGTTTTTATGCAGTTTCAAATAATGGTTATAATCTGCTGAGATTTTTTCCTTTCGTATTGCTGCTCCCTAATAAAACGATGAAAAATATTCTGATCGGCATTATAGCCCTCGGAGCAGTATTGTCATTTAAAAGAGGAGTAATAGTGGCGTTCGCTATCGGATTTTTAGTCTATTATCTCAGGGTCATAACCAACTCAAAGCGAAGAAAATTCATTGACATTCTCGCAGGAGCCGTGGTATTCGGTGCAGCAATCTATTTTATCCAGGATAATATTGAGGTCATTGAGCACCGTATGCAGGACTTTAACGACCTGAAAACGGCCGGGTCAGGAAGAGGAAATATGTACAGTCTTATTCTGAATGATGTCTTCGGAGATAATATAGAAGTCTTTAAATTGCTCTTTGGAAACGGTATTTACGCGACCAAACAGTTTTTCGGTGAGACGATCCATCATTTTATTGTGGCACACAGTGATGTCCTGGAAATACTCTACGACTTCGGAATTTTAGGGATTTTGCTGGTCTTATATTTCTTCCGATCGGTCTACAAGCTTTTTATCAGATACAAAAAAACCATTGAAGGCGATGCGCTGCTGATCTGGATAATAACCATTGGTCTGAGCTCAATTTATTCGGTCAACCTGTTTAGCCCGGAGATGATTTATTCCATCCTGATTATTGCCTATCTGGATGCAAAGAAACCGGTGATAAAAATGAAGAACGCATGAAAATAATTATAGGTGGCGATGTTTGTCCGATAAACAGTAACCGGTCTTTATTTACCAGAGACAACGATAAGCTGTTTGGAGATTTGCAGCACGTTTTTGACTCGGCCGATTTGTCCATAGTAAACCTGGAAGTGCCGCTCACAGAAAGGGAAACAAAGATTATCAAATCGGGAGCAAATATCAAGGGCACGACCGACGCAGCAGCGACTTTAAAAAAATCGGGAATAAAAGCAGTTAGCCTTGCCAACAACCATATTGGCGATTACGGCGACGGCGGTGTTACCGATACGCTGGACAATTGTAAAAAAGCAGGATTGGAGTATTTCGGCGCGGGGAAAAACTTGTCGGATGCTGGCAAGCCATATATTTTCAAAGGCGAGCTCACTATCGGGTTGCTGTCCTACAGCGATATTGAATTTGGTATAGCCAAAGCGGATAAAGCAGGAGCCAACCCGCTTGATTTAAAACAGTTGACGCTCGATATCTTAAAATTAAAACAGGAGATCGACTATTGCATCGTTATCCTTCACGAAGGAAAAGAGCACTATCCTTACCCGTCTCCCGAATTGCAAAAAATAGCCCGCTTTATCTGCGAGCTGGGTGCGGATATGGTCGTGTGTCAGCACTCACATATTTCGGGGGCATGGGAAAAATATAAAAATTCGGATATCATTTATGGTCAGGGCAATTTGTTGTTTGACTATGCGAACAGAAAATCACCCAGTTGGACAAACGGCTATCTGATCAGTATCGAACTATCAGAAACAGAAAAAAAAGTGAAGCTGATCCCATTCAAACAAACCTTTCCGGGCATAACACCTTTAAATCCTGCTGAGACGAAATTATTCGATGAACACATGGAAGTGTTGTCTGCAAATACTTCTGATCCTGCATTCATTGCGGCAAACTGGACCGAATTCATTCAGCGCTTTGAAAAAACGTATTTCAGTACTTTTCGCGGGCATGGCAGAATCCAGCGCAAAGTGTTCTCCTACTTACCATTTGTCAAAATCTTTTACCCGTCAAGGAAAAAAGCGATGCTGCTGAATGTCATTCGAAGCCGGGTGCACAGGGAAGTAATTATTGATTTGTTAGAAGGAAAATAAAGAAGTTATGGATATTATTTTCATCAAAAATTATAATGGGATCTTCTCTTCAAAATGGGCAGCCAAGCCCTACAGAAGTGGTATGGATCAAAAAGTGTTAAGCGAAAACTTACGTCGTTTAGGCCACACCTGTCAATTTATAGACTATACGGATATCGACTTTCGGAATCTGGGCTATCTGAAAGGGAAAATCGTCTTCTACACCAGTTCCGAAGATGAAGACCTGTTCTACAAAAGTTATGTGGAGGATATGGTCTACGGGTTAGAGCTGTCGGGTATCCAAATTCTACCGGGCTATAAATACCTGAGGGCACACCACAACAAGAACTTTATGGAAATTCTGCGCGATTTATCTCCGAATCCGGGGATAAAAAATATTCGCTCCAGCTATTTTGGCACCCTGGAAGATTTCAATCGGCGGAAAGAGCAAAATCACTATCCGCTGGTATTGAAAAGTGCATTCGGAGCTACAGGGAAAACCGTTACGCTGCTCAACAGTCCTTCGGATGCGCTTCAAAAAGTGAAAAAATTCTCCCGGAGCTTTAACTGGAAGTTCGAGCTATGGGATAGTATGCGCGCTCTAAAGCATAAAGGCTATCTCAAGGAATCGAAATTCAGAAGAAAATTCGTCACTCAGAATCTGATCCCAGGAATGGACAAGGATTGGAAAGTACTGGTGTTCGGGGAGAAGTATTACGTATTGGAACGTAAAACAAGGAAAAATGATTTCAGAGCGAGCGGAAGCGGATTGATCAGTTATACGAAAGATCTGCCGGAAGGAATGCTCGATTATGCGAAACAGTTCACCGACGAGCAAAATCTTCCCTTTTTTGCCATGGATATTGCTTATAACGGCAAAGAATTTTCATTGATAGAATTCCAGGCTTTGTATTTCGGAACCCACACCCTGGACACTTCGCCGTATTTTTTTCAAAAAAACCCGGAAGGCAACTGGGAGTGCATTGAAAGAACATCAATAGTTGAAGTCGAAGTAGCGGAAGCTATTCATGCTTACATAAACAAAACAGGCTTGGAATGACCAGGAAAAAGAAGCTGCTGATTCTTAATATTCCTCCTCCTTATGGCGGCGGCGAAATTCGTGCGAAGTTATTATTTGATTATTTCTCAGAAAAAGGAGAGTATCATCTGATTACCAATTCGAACCAAAATAAGAACAAAAGCAACCAGGGCAAGCTCTCCTTTAAGAACGTTGGGATAAATCTCGCATATGTTCTTAAAAACTGTAAAGCCATATGGAAGCAGAAGCCTGCGGTTGTTTATACATCTATTCCAAAAGACTTTTTTCCGTTGTTGAAAATCGTTCCTGTTCTGGCGGTTACTAAAATGCGCGGTGCCAGGCTCATTGGAGAATTGGCAGGAAGAAATTTCTATTTCCTGGAAAAAACCGGGTACAAATACAGGATCGGACGCTCCGTCCTCAAAAAATTTGACTCCATCAGGGTATTAGGCGATTCCGTTCGGAAAACGCTAAACACTCATGGACTCGATAAATGCGTGGTCATTGACAATGGCATTGAGATGGGATCAGGTTTAATGCGAAGCTCTAAAAAAGGGCCGGTGCCTGAGTCACCCGTTCAATTGCTGTTTATCGGGGCATTAAGCCTGCAAAAAGGAATTCACGTCACGTTGGAAATAGTCAAAAAACTGACGGACCACGGGATTAATTTTCAGTACAATATTGTTGGTGAATGGAGTTCTGAAAAAGATAAAAATGAAGCCTTCAGCTATATTGAAAAATACAATCTCGGATCAAAGATCGTCTTTCACGGGATTCTATTACGAGAAAAGAAATGGCAGCTTTTAAGCAGTTCGGATATCTTTGTCTTTCCATCATTTAACGAAGGCCAGCCTTTGGTTGTGATCGAAGCTATGGCATTTGGATTGCCTGTAGTGTCGTCGTCGGTTGGAGCAATTCCCGACACGATGGAAGATGGAGTAAACGGATTTATGATAAAAAACCATGATTCGAATGCGTTCGTGGAAAAGATTTTAGCAATCATTCAGGATCCGGGGCTGTTCACATTCCTTTCGGAGATGAACCTGAAAACGTACGAAAAAAGATATACAAGCGCCCAATACTGCCGGAATATTCAGAATTGGATCGAAGAACAAGCTGTTTAGAGTAAAATTATGGAACAACTTACCCAAAAATTAGGATCCGGAGACATGGTTATCCAGGAATTGCCTTACCCGCAATTGGGAAAAGGAATGGTGATCGTTAAGAATCATTTTTCCATTATCAGTGCCGGAACAGAAGGCTCAACCGTTTCAGCAGCAAGGAAGAGCCTTATCGGAAAGGCAAAGGAGCGTCCTCAACAGGTGAAGCAGGTATTGGATACGTTGCGAAAACAAGGTCCGATTCAAACCTACCGCGCAGTAATGAAAAAACTGGATGCTTATTCACCTCTGGGTTACAGCTGCGCAGGAGAAGTAATCGAAGTTGGTCCGGATGTAACAGAGTTTCAAGTCGGCGATCTTGTGGCTTGTGCAGGCGCAGGCTACGCGAATCACGCTGAAATTGTAGCTATACCAACTAACTTATGCGTGAAATTAGCACCCGATGCTGATTTAAAGCAAGCGGCGTATAATACCTTAGGTGCTATATCCATGCAGGGAGTTCGCCAGGCCGATCTTCGTCTGGGCGAAACCTGCGCTGTGATAGGCTTGGGACTGCTGGGTCAGCTTGCAGCCTTGATTCTGAAAGCTTCCGGAGTGAACGTCGTAGCGATCGATGTGTCACAAGCTGCAGTTGATATTGCAAAAAGAAATCAGGTGGCTGATGAAGCATTTACAAGAGACGCTCCGGGATTAACGGAAAAAATCATGCAGATGACCGGTGGAAATGGCGTTGATGCCGTAATAATTGCAGCGGCTACATCCAGCTTGGATCCCATTAATTATGCAGGCGAAATAGCAAGAAAAAAAGGAAAAATTGTGGTTCTGGGTGCTGTGCCAACGGGTTTTGACAGAGATCCTTTCTGGTATCGGAAAGAGCTGGAATTGAAAATGGCCTGCTCGTACGGACCTGGACGCTATGACCTCAATTACGAAGAAAAAGGCATCGATTATCCGTATGCGTATGTGAGATGGACGGAAAAACGAAACATGGAAGCCTTTCAGCAATTAGTACATAAAGGCGCGATCAACATTGACTATATCACCACGCATGAATTTGCATTTGATCAGGCCAAACAAGCCTTTGATATGGTTGTTTCAAAGTCGGAGCCTTTTATCGGTATTGCTTTAAAGTACGATACAACGAAGGAGCATAAGCGCTCGAAAATAGCGATCAGACCATTGACCGAAGAAAAGAAAGTAAACATTTCCTTTATCGGGGCCGGAAGCTACGCCCAGGGAAATCTGCTGCCTAATATCCCTTCAGATCAGCGTATTCGAAGAGTAGGTGTGCTGACCAATACAGGAACAACTTCCAAAAGAGTAGCAGAAAAATACCAGTTTTCATTCTGTGCGTCTGATGAACATGATGTTTTCAATGAAGAAACAAATACGATTTTTGTTGCTACAAGACATGATTCACACGCTAAGTATGTGTTGAAAGGACTTCAATCGGGAAAAAATGTCTTTGTTGAAAAGCCGATTTGTCTTACAGAAACTGAACTGGAGGAAATTCAGGAAGCACATGCGGAAAGCGGTAGATCAGTAATGATCGGCTTCAACAGGAGATTTTCACCCCTTGTTCAACAGCTGAAGAAAAAGATCGGTTCCGGTGCGATGTCTATGATTTACAGGGTAAATGCAGGAAGTATTCCCAAAGATTCATGGATCCAGGATATGGAAATCGGAGGAGGCCGAATCGTTGGTGAAGCTTGTCACTTCATTGACCTGCTCACCTATATCAACGGAAGTAAACCAGCGTCACTCTCTGCCGTTGCGATCCCGGATCCAAACGGACTGAACGACACGGTTACGATCTCTATTCAATTTGAAAACGGTTCTATAGGAACAGTAGCTTATTTTTCAAATGGCTCTAAAGAATTGCCAAAAGAATACCTGGAAGTATATCATGCAGGCAGCACGGCAATCATAAAAGACTTTAAAGAATTGATGTTATACGGTAAAGGCAGGCCCCAAAGGATTAAATTGTTCAATCAGAATAAAGGACAAAAGGAAATGGTTGAGGCTTTTGTAGGAAATCTGTTAGAAGGTAAAGTGACTATTCCGGCAGAAGAAATTTTTGCGGTCACCAAATCAACTTTTCTCGTCTTAAAGTCAATCCAAAATAAAGGGGCCGTATATGAACTCTAGCGTCGGACATTCTTTTCAGCTGCTTAAAAAGTACTGCGAAGCCGAACAATTCAAAGGCTGGGATCCCTATGACGGATTAAATTCCAAAGTATTCCGGGCACTTCCGCTCAAGCATTGGGATCTTGCTCGTTTGGCCTGGATACAGGGATTCAAACGAAGTCCGGTCAACTTCCGTAAAGTGCTGCTGGTTCCCAAGGAATACAACGCAAAGGGCGTTGGTTTGTTCCTTTCGGGCTATTGCAATATATACAAGCTGGCGCAAAACGGAGATACACGCTTTGGCTCAACGGAAGTAATCCTTAAACAGATTACAACTCTTTCAGAGCTCCTGCTTCAGTTGCAGAATAAAGATTACTCCGGTGCTTGCTGGGGCTACAATTTCGACTGGCAAGCGCGCCGGTTATTCCTCTTCCCCAAAAACACACCGACGGTCGTTGCAACGACATTCTGTGCTTCTGCTTTGATGGATGCTTACGAAGTAACCGGCAATCACAGCTATCTCAATACGGCGCTTTCTTCAGCGGATTTTATGCTGAAAGATCTCAACCGCACGAGATGTGAAGGAGGGTTTATTCTTTCTTACAGTCCGCTGAAAGGAAACGATACCGTCTACAATGCATCACTGCTCGGAGCTAAATTACTCAGTCGTTGTTATCATTACACCCGAAACGAAGAATATAAATCTACCGCAGCTGAAATCGTTAATGCAGCTTGTCATGGACAAGCAGAAGACGGTTCCTGGGTATACGGTTTATTGCCCGTTCAATCCTGGATCGACAGCTTCCATACCGGTTACAACCTCGAAGCAATAGCTTTTTACCAGCAATACTGCGAAGACAAATCTTTTCATGGTAATCTCAAGAAAGGAACGGAGTTTTACTTGTCGAACTTCTTTTTACCCGACGGGATGCCGAAATATTATCATGACAAAATCTATCCGATCGATATACATTGCCCGGGGCAGCTTTGGGTAACGCTGCATGTGCTGGGTATTTGGGAAAACAACAAACAACTTGCAGATAAGGTGCTGGCATGGACGCTGGAATACATGCAGGACAAAAAAGGGTATTTCTATTACCAGTTGAAAAAACGCGCGAGTTCTCGAATTTCCTATATGCGGTGGAGCAATGGATTCATGTTTCATGCCCTTAGCTGCTACCTGTTAAATACGCTGGAAAATGAAAAGTAAATTATTGAATGGTGTGAATACGTATGCTCCGCAATCGCGGGACGAGCTCATACAATATGCGTTTTCCAACAATTCCATCCTGGTGGCTGTCAATGCAGAAAAAATCCTGCACGCCAATGAGCTGATGAAAGCTATCATTAACCGAAATATCGGTTATCCGGACGGTATCGGTGCTGTATGGGCCCTTCAGAAAAAAGGCTTCAAAAAAGTCCAGAAAATTCCGGGATGCGAATTGTGGCTTGACATTATCGAAAAGTATCACTCAACGAAGCGGTTTTACTTCGTTGGCGGTACCGAAGAGGTCATTACCGAAACCATAAAACGCCTGAAAAAACGCTACCCGGCCATTGATATCGTCAATCACCGTAACGGTTATCTGTCTTCGGAAGAGGAACGCCGGGCACTTATTTCAGATATCGCACAGCTGCAGCCGGACGTCGTTTTCGTGGCTATGGGTTCACCGAAACAGGAGCTGCTGATGGAAGAAATGCAACAAGCCCACAAAGCCGTTTACCAGGGATTGGGCGGAAGTTTTGACGTGTTTACGGATACGGTAAAACGCGCTCCGGAATGGTGGGTGAGAAATAACCTCGAATGGTCCTACCGCCTGGTAAAACAACCGTCACGTATCACACGACAGATCCATCTCGTGCGATTTTTTCTTTTACTTCAATTAAATCGTTTGTAATGCATATCACGTTGATTGCCGGTGCACGGCCCAATTTCATGAAAATAGCACCGATTATTCATGCGCTGGATAAAGCTGCAGAAGAAGGCCACAATTTGTCCTACAGCCTGGTACATACCGGTCAGCATTACGATGAGAAAATGTCGGGCCAGTTCTTTGAACAGCTTGGAATTCCTGCGCCGGATGCTAACCTCGAAGCAGGTGGAGGAACACAGGCCGAACAAACAGCGGCCATTATGGTGCGCTTCGAAGCATATTTGATTGAAAATCCAACAGATATGGTTCTTGTGGTTGGAGATGTAACATCTACTATGGCTTGCGCAATTGTGGCACAGAAGTTGAAAACGAAGGTCGCACACGTTGAAGGCGGCATTCGCTCCAATGATTGGGGAATGCCGGAAGAGATCAATCGACTGGTAACAGATGCCATCACCGATTATTTCTTTACTACTTCAGAAGTTGCGAATGAAAACTTAAGAAAAGCCGGAGTGAAAGAAGAACAGATTTTCTTTGTTGGTAACACGATGATCGACACGCTGTTGAAGCAAATGCCGCGTTTTCAGCAGCCGGCTATCTGGAATGAGCTGCAACTTCAGGATAAGTCATACATTGTGTTAACTTTGCACCGTCCTTCCAACGTAGATGAAGAATCGAAGCTGAAAGGTTTAATGGACGAAATAATGAACCATTCCACCGACTGTCCTGTGATCTTCCCGGTACATCCGCGAACAGCAAAAATGATCGCGCAACTTGGCATTAGTCATTCACGTCTACATATGGTCGACCCTATGAGCTACCTGGAGTTCAATTATTTAGTTAAGAGCGCTAAGCTGGTAATTACTGATTCCGGTGGGATTACAGAAGAAACAACCGTTATGAAAGTGCCTTGTATTACGCTTCGCAATACCACCGAGCGTCCTGAAACAGTTACGATGGGAACCAATGAGCTGATCGGAACAGATCCGAAAGCCATTGCCGGTGCTCTGCAAAAATGCTTCTCCGGAAATTGGAAAACAGGTTCCATTCCACCACTTTGGGATGGCCTTGCAGCCGAACGGATCGTTAAAAATTTAAAATATTTGAACTAAAAAATATACAAGCAAACAATAGTCAACCACCGTTTTAGTAACTTCCCTAAATATCCCGCAATAACAGAAGATGCAGCCAATCATTATTCAGACAATAGCAGCCCTCCTTGTATCTATTATAGGTACGGTTTATCTAGTGCCGAAGATCATTGCGATTGTCCGATTCAAAAAGCTGATGGATAAACCCAATGAACGCAGCTCACACAAGCAGGCAACACCCAGCCTGGGTGGAATGGCTTTCTTCATTATCCTGATTCTTTCGTTCTATTTCAATTATACATACGATACGTACAACACGACTGTAAGTCTGTTCCCCGCCTTGACTGTCCTTTTCTTTTTAGGCTTGAAGGACGACCTCGTCGTGCTGGCGCCGACAACGAAATTGATCGGACAAATTGCGGCCTGTCTTTTCATCCTGGTGAATACGACTTTTGAGATCAACACCTTTCATGGTTTTTTCGGAGTGGAAGCCATTCCGCAATGGGTTGGCGTCGGAATCGGATTGTTCCTAATGCTGGCGATAATCAATGCGTATAATCTCATCGATGGCATCGACGGACTGGCCGCTTCGGTCGGCATTGTGGCGTTTTCGGGATTTGCGGTTGTATTCTTCTTCGCTGAACGTTATTTCTTCGGCCTTACAGCAGTCGTTATGGTAGGTATTCTGACAGGATTCCTCTATTTTAATCTTTCGGCGAAAAATAAGATCTTCATGGGTGATACCGGCTCGATGTTGATCGGCTTTATGCTGGCGGTGATGTCCGTTCGCTTCCTCGCGCTGGATACGGAGTCGCTGAATAGATTGCCTTTTAACGCGATTGATATTCCGATCGTACTGGTTTCTTTCCTGATCATTCCGCTGTTCGATACGGCCCGCGTATTCACGCTTCGTATCATGAGAGGCCGTAATCCGTTCTCGCCTGACAGAACTCACCTGCATCATATTTTGGTAGACGCTTACCGCATTTCACATCGAAGAGCGAGCTTCTCCATCGCCATTGCAAATATCGTTTGTGTTGCGATCATTTCTATGATCATGAAGACATCTAACAGTTATGTGACGCTTTCGGTCATAGCGCTACTGGTTCTTTCGGCCACTATCTACCTCTATAAGCTGAGACAGTTCATTTCCTCTCGGAATATTCGCAGATCGATTATGCGTCAGCGCAGAAATTCGATGAAACTTCATCGCATTAAATCCGTACAAGCTGTGGAGCGTTACCAGCACGAGGAATACCAGTCGTAGCGTTTTAATATATTTGCAGTGATCTTTTTAATTCAACAGGATGTTTAAATCTTGTCTCTCGTTTATTACAGCCGTTAGTTTCCTTTCTCTTATGGTCGTTTCCTGCCGAACGGCCGAGAAGACTGTCTATTTTCAACCTGAAGAACAGGATACAACTGCGATTGCAGCACAGTCGGGGTTTACTCCCAGATTCAAGGTAGATGACTTTCTTTCGGTTGTTATTACGGCTGAAGATCCGGAAGCAGCTGCTGTATATAATTTACCACCAAACCCTAGTTTCAATCAGGGGTATCAAAACGGTAACCCAGCACCTTATGGTTACTTAGTGAATTCCAAGGGAGAGATCACTCTACCGATATTAGGCACGATGATAGTTGCAGGCAAGGATCGTATGCAAGTCGAGTCAGAGATCAAGCAAAAATTGGAGGGACAGTTGAAAAACCCAACCGTTCTAATTCAGATCCAGAATTTTAAAGTAACCGTGCTGGGCGATGTTAGAACTCCTGGCACATTCAAAATACCCAACGAGCGCATTACGTTGCTGGAAGCTATTGGCCTTGCCGGCGATCTTCGCATGACGGGCGTTCGTAATAATATATTGGTAATCCGTGATTCGAACGGAGTGAAAACGGAATATCGCGTAGATCTGACTTCGAATGAAGTCTTCAATTCCCCGGCGTATTACCTGGAACAGAATGATGTGGTTTATGTAGAGCCCAATGCCGCGGCAAGATCAGAAGGTACTATCTGGCGAACTACCGGTGGAATTTTCATTTCACTCACGTCTTTAATCGTTACCACCATCGCTCTAATTGTCCGATAATGAACAAAGAAGGTCAGATTTTTCGCTCGAATGATACAGAAGAGAAATCCGTTTCGCTTAGAGAGCTGGCAGAAAAGTACTTTGTACACTGGCGCTGGCTGGTAGTATCGGTCATTATCTGCTTGGTAATTGCTTGGTTTTATGCCCGCTATGCTTCTCCGCGCTACGAAAGTGTGGCTTCCATTCTGATTGAACAGGAGAACAAAGGCATTGATTCGGATGAATTGGGAATGCTTCAGGATTTAGGTCTTGCATCAGGAGGTGGAGTACTTGAAGATGAAATCGAATTATTCAAGTCTCGTTCGTTGATGGAACGCGTAGTACGCGACCTTGAGCTGAACTGGAAATACGAAAACCTGGGCACAAAAACCGGATTGGTGCGATCGGAGCTTTACGAAAATAACCCGGTCCATATTCGTTCCGTTCGTCCCGATAGCCTGCTCTATGATAAGTCCTATTCCTTCGATATATTGTTGGAAAGTGAAAGGCTCTACCACGTCACCGAAGGTATTGGGATCAAAGGAAAGAAGATTAGCTATGGAGCGGTGCTGGCCACACCGATCGGTAAGATAATTGTCGAAAAATCGGCAATTTTCAGTTCGAAATGGATAGGAAAATCGGTTCGTATCACTTTAAGCCGGGTAGTAAATGTTGCCGGCGAACTACAAAATAAGCTTAAGGTTGAGCCCGCCAGCAAAGAAGCCAATATTCTTGAGCTGCGTATTGAAGGACATAATGTGCAGAAGAACAATGCCATTCTTAATAAGATTATTGCCGTTCACCAGGAAAATGCCATTAGTAGCAGAAATGAGGTAGTACGTAATACTACAGCATTTATCAATGATCGCATGAAATTCATTGCCGCCGAGTTATCTGACGTTGAAAAGCAAGGCGAGGATTATAAATCGGAACATCATCTCGTAGATGTAACTTCCGACGCTGCCACCTATCTTGGAAAGGAAAGCGATATTGAGAAGAAAGTCGTAGAAACCAGTATCGAAATGAACCTGGCCGAATTCATGAACGAAGTGATCAATGAGCAGAACGGTTACGACCAGCTGCTTCCGGCAAATATGGGTTTTAAAGACGAATCGGTTGGCCAGACGATCGCACAATATAACAGTCTTGTATTGGAGCGTAATCGTCTGCGTGAAAGCAGTGGTGACAAACATCCTGGCGTTGCGCGCATCGAATCGCAGCTCGCAGGTTTACGCTCGTCATTGAATGCAAGCTTGCGCAATATGCGCAGTTCACTGCAGCTTCAGCTTCGTAAATTAAAGAGCGAAGAGGCGATATACCAGTCGAAAATTTCATCTATCCCGCAATTCGAGCGCGAGTACCGCGATATCCTCCGCCAGCAGCAGATCAAGGAAAGTCTCTATCTCTTTCTCCTGCAAAAACGGGAACAGAATGAGATTTCACTGGCTGCAACGGTGGCTAACTCGCGAGTTATCGATACGGCTTACAGCTCCGGTTTGCCTATTTCCCCAAAGAAAAAGGTTATTTACTTAATTGCATTAATCATTGGTTTGTTCATACCGATAGCTGCTATATACCTGCGTAATCTTTTCAACAATAAGATCACTTCCCGCGAAGATTTACAAGATAGTGGCTTATCTGTACTGGGCGATATTCCCGAAACAAAGAAAACCGAAGAGCTGAAAGTGCTCGAGCATCCGCATTCAGGGATTGCCGAGGCTTTCCGCGTATTGCGCGCTAACTTATCGTTCGTATTGCCATCTCATCAGGACGGAGCGAAAGTGATCAGTATTACGTCGAGCATCAGTGGTGAAGGAAAATCTTCCACGTCTGTGAATCTGGCATTTATTTATGCTGCGATCGGGAAAAAAGTGCTGCTGATGGGACTCGATCTCCGCAAGCCGCGTCTGAGTGAGCTCTTGGAGCTCGAGCCGCAACAAGGACTTTCCAATTACCTCGTCAACGAATCCTTGACGAAGCAGGACCTCATCGTCAAAGCATCCATGACGAACCAATCCATCGATGTGATCTTTGCAGGCGATATCCCACCGAATCCGAGCGAATTGCTGCTCAGCGCGCGACTGGATGAGCTGATAGCCGATCTGAAGAAAGAATACGATTACATCATAATGGACAACGCGCCGGTGGGACTGGTGGTAGATACCATTACAACCAACCGTTTCGTAGACGCTACGCTGTACCTGATCCGTTCTGGCAAAGTCGACAAGCGCTTCCGCGAGCGTATTGTAGAGCTCAAAAATCAAGAGAAGCTCAAGAATATGTACATTTTGCTGAATGCCGTCAAGAAAACCGGTGGGACGTATTATTACAGCTATGGCTACGGCGATCATAGCGGCAAGCGCAAGTGGTGGAAACGCCTGATAGGCATGCGTTAAGCTTCGGTATTTTTCGAAATCTTCTTTTCACAATTCAAAAAACAGACGAACTTTTTTCCTAACTTAAATGGAAAAGCCTTTGCATGCTAAAACGCTGGTTTATCCGACAAGCTCCTTCTGCCGACCAGGTCCGCGAAGTTGAATCCACGCTGAAAGTGGCGCCGTTGATGGCTTCGCTGCTCGTTCAGCGAGGTATCGTTTCTACCGATGACGCGCGCCTGTTTTTCAAACCGTCCATCGAACAATTGCACGATCCTTTCCTGATGAAAGACATGAACCGCGCAGTAGATCGCCTCGAACAAGCCATACGAAACGGTGAGCATATTTTCATTTTCGGTGATTACGATGTCGACGGCACTTCCGCGGTTTCGTTGATGTATAGCGTTCTGAAGCCTCTCGCGACCGTTTCCTATTACATTCCGGATCGTTACGAAGAAGGCTACGGTTTGTCGTTCACGGGCGTCGAAACGGCACTTGAACGGGGAGCAGGTTTGCTCATTGCGCTCGATTGCGGGATCAAAGACGTGGAAAAGATCCGTTTTGCAAAAGAAAAAGGACTCGATGTAATCGTGTGTGATCACCACACGCCCGGATCTGAATTGCCGGATGCGATCGTGTTGGATCCCAAGCGCGACGACTGCCAGTATCCGTTCAAGGAATTGTGTGGCTGCGGTGTCGGATTCAAGCTCCTGCAAGGTTTGTATGCTCAGATGCAAAAACCCATGACTGAGCTGCTGCAGCACCTCGATCTGGTAGCTATCGCCATTGGTGCCGATATCGTTTCGCTTACCGGAGAAAACCGCGTTCTATGTCGACTCGGATTGGAGCGACTCAACGCCGGTCCGCGTCCAGGAATCAAAACCTTGCTGCAATATGCGGGGAAATCCCTGCCGCTGGATCTTTCCAACGTGGTCTTTGTGATTGCACCGCGCATCAACGCAGCCGGTCGACTGGAAACGGGAAGGAAAGCCGTCGAGCTGCTGCTGACGACCGATCCCGACGCGGCTTCGGAGATTGCATTGGAAATCGATCGCTACAACCAGGAGCGCAAGCTGCTCGATGCGCAGATCACCGAAGAAGCGCTGTTACAGATCGCAGACGACGTTGCTTTCGAATCGCGGAAATCGACCGTTGTGTTTAACGGACAATGGCACAAAGGCGTTGTCGGTATTGTGGCTTCGAGGCTGATCGAAACGCATTATCGTCCAACGATCGTTTTAACGGAAAGCAAAGGCCTGATCACAGGTTCTGCCCGTTCGGTGGATAATTTCAACGTCTACGAAGCGATCCTGGCCTGCGAGCACCTGTTAACGCAGTTCGGCGGGCATCAATACGCTGCAGGACTCACATTGCCGTTAGAAAACCTGGAAGCCTTCCGGGAAGCGTTCGACAGCATTGTGCAGGAACGATTGGAAAAAGAATGCGAAACACCCGAGCTGACGATCGATCAGGAAATCCGATTGCACCAGCTGTTCATTGCCGGCGAGTCGGTGGGACAAGTACCGCGAATCATGCGTATGCTGAACGAAATGGAGCCCTTCGGTCCGGGGAATGTAAAACCCGTTTTCTGTGTACGTTCGGCCTACGCCAGCTCGATGCGGGTTTTAAAAGAAGCACATCTGAAACTGGATGTTTTCGATCCGGTCAGCGGAGTTACCTTGCCGGCAATCGGGTTCAACATGGCCGATAAAGCCGATCTCGTTGCTTCGGGTTGTGCATTCGATTGCGCATTCACGCTGGAAACAAATACCTGGAACGACCGCACGACGCTGCAATTGCAGATACGGGACATACGATCAACCAATTGAAAATTTAAAATGTAAAAGTGGGAAACCTCTCAATTTTACATTTTCAATTTTCCACTTAAAGCGGGATGTTACCGTGCTTTTTCTTCGGAAGTACTTCTGATTTGTTCTCCAGCATTTTGAAAGCGCTGATGAGCTTCGCACGTGTTTCTTCCGGGAAGATGACATCGTCGACGAAACCGCGCTCTGCCGCACGGTATGGATTAGCAAACAATTCAGCGTATTCTGCTTCCTTTTCTTTCCATTTTGCTTCCGGATCTTCGGCTTTCGCGATTTCGGCCTTGAAGATGATCTCGGCAGCTCCTTTTGCACCCATTACGGCGATTTCGGCTGTCGGCCACGCGTAGTTGAGATCAGCACCGATGTTCTTGCTGTTCATTACGTCGAACGCGCCACCGTAAGCTTTGCGGGTAATCACCGTTACACGCGGAACTGTTGCTTCGGAGAAAGCGTAGAGCAGCTTCGCACCGTGGCTGATGATACCGCGCCATTCCTGGTCGGTTCCCGGAAGGAATCCCGGAACGTCTTCCAGAACAAGCATCGGAATGTTGAACGCGTCGCAGAAACGGACAAAACGTGCGCCTTTGCGGGAAGAATCGATATCGAGTACGCCGGCCATTGACATCGGCTGGTTGGCGATCACACCAATGGAACGACCATCGAGACGCGCAAAGCCAACTACAATATTAGGGGCAAAAGCTTCGTGTACTTCACGGAACGTATCGTCATCGATCAGGCAGTCGATTACTTCACGGATATCGTAAGGCTGATTCGGGTTTTCAGGAACTATGTTCGTAATGCGCTTCAGTTTTTCTTTGGCGAAAGGCGAGACATTGGATTGCGGTGGCAATTCGAGCGCGTTTTGCGGCATAAAAGTGAGCAGGTCGCGCACTTTGCGAAGGCATTCCACATCGTTGGAAGCCGTAAAATGCGTCACACCCGATTTTTCAGCATGTGCCTTTGCGCCTCCGAGATCTTCGCTGGTTACTTCCTCGTGCGTAACGGTTTTCACCACGTTCGGACCGGTAACGAACATATAGGAGGTGTCTTCCACCATGAAAATGAAGTCGGTGAGGGCCGGGCTGTAAACCGCACCTCCGGCGCAAGGTCCCATGATCACGNNGCCGGCGCAGGGACCCATGATCACGCTGATCTGCGGAATCACGCCCGATGCACGCGTATTGCGGTAGAAAATATCGGCATAGCCTGCGAGCGAAACAACGCCTTCCTGGATACGGGCGCCGCCTGAATCGTTCAATCCGATCACCGGAGCGCCGTTTTTCATGGCGAGGTCCATCACTTTGCAGATCTTTTCTGCGTGTGTTTCAGACAATGAGCCACCGAGAACGGTGAAATCCTGTGAAAAGACGTAAACCAGACGGCCGTGTACGGTTCCGAAACCGGTTACCACACCATCGCCCGGACTTTTCATTTTGTCCAGTCCGAAAGACGTTGCACGGTGTTCAACGAACATGCCGATTTCCTGGAAAGACCCTTCATCGAGCAACAGCGTAATACGCTCACGAGCTGTCAGCTTTCCTTGTGCATGTTGTTTGTCAATACGCGGTTGTCCGCCGCCAAGCTGAGCACTCTGGCGTTTTTCAATCAATTCAGAAGTACGACTTTTCATCTGTTCTCTTTACGAAGCGTTCAAAGATACTATTTCGATTTCAGCGACCGGCAGAAATTTTTTCAGTTAAAAATTTAGTTAAAAGAGATTTTGTATGTTATTTAATGTGTAAGTTAAGGGTCGGATAAGTGTGGTGTGTGGTGGAAGTCCTTTGATCAGGCACTTTCCGGCTATTCACTACCTCGTCTGAGACAACTTTAATCGAACTAAACGTAACACACAATGGACCTAGAATGGAGGAAAATTCCCGGGTTTTCGGACTATGAAGTTTCCGGCGATGGCAAGATCCGTTCACGCGATCGTACAAAAGAGTACAGGTCGGGTAGAAAGATGGTACTTGCAGGCAAGGAAAAATTACTCCGCAAACACCCGGCAAATGGCTTTTTAATGACCGACCTGATCGATGACCGCGGAAAACGCAAAACAGTTTACCCGCACAAAGTAGTCGCTCAGGCGTTCGTTTCAAATGACCGGCCACGCAAGAAAAAAGTCGTCATGCACCTGGATGGAAACACAGAGAACAATCACTATAGCAACCTTCAGTGGGCCACTGTCAGCGAGTCGATTCAGCGAGGATTCAGTCTCGGTTTGAGAGATAATTCGGGATTATGGGAAAAACGCCGGGCGAAATACGGTCCGAAAGGCGGAAACAAATCGATGGGTCGACCGGATCCCCTTTCACCGGAAGACAAATTGAAAATTATTGAGCTGCGGAAAAAAGAGAACCTGACGCTGGCGGCGCTGGCAAATCGTTTTCAATGCAGTATTTCGCATATTCACAAGACGATTCGTTCGGCAGAATGATCGGTTGTCGCTAAACTGGAAGTCTGTAGAGCCCGGAAGTAGATGCTTCCGGGCTTTTTCATTATCTTCGCGCACTCGTTGCGCGTGTTGCCGGCGAGCCAGTAAAATAACGACCGATGAGTCAGAAATACCAGGAATACAATCGTTTGGACCTGCCCGCCGTGGCAAAAGAAGTACTTGATCAGTGGAATGCGGAGCACATTTTTGAAGCTTCCATTACCTCTCGCGAAGGAAAACAGCCATTCGTATTCTTCGAAGGACCGCCGTCTGCGAACGGACTTCCGGGTATTCACCACGTAATGGCGCGCTCCATCAAGGATATTTTCTGCCGCTACAAAACGCTCAAAGGCTTCCAGGTAAAACGGAAAGCCGGCTGGGATACGCATGGTTTGCCGGTCGAATTGGGTGTTGAAAAGGAGCTCGGCATCACCAAGGAAGACATCGGAACCAAGATCTCGGTCGACGAATACAACAAAGCGTGCCGCGAAGCCGTGATGCGCTATACGGATATCTGGAACCGCCTCACGGAACAAATGGGCTACTGGGTCGATATGAATGATCCGTACATCACTTATGAGCCGAAATACATGGAATCCGTCTGGTGGCTGCTCGGTCAGCTCTACGAGAAAAACCTGTTGTACAAAGGCTACACGATCCAGCCGTATTCCCCGGCTGCCGGAACCGGTTTGTCTTCACACGAGCTCAACCAGCCGGGCTGTTACCGCGATGTGNNGTAGTGGCACAATTCAAGCTTGCTGCCGGCGCTGTTTCCCCCTTTGGAGGGGGAGAAAGGGGGAGGACTCTCGATGAAGAGACGTTCTTCCTTGCCTGGACAACCACTCCATGGACTTTGCCGTCCAACACCGCATTGTGCGTGGGGCCGAATATCGAATACGTACTCGTACAAACATACAATCAGTATACGCACCAGCCGGTGAATGTCATTCTGGCGAAAAACCTGCTCGGTTTGCAGCTGGGAAGAGGATTCAACGCTGTCGAGAGCGCGGAAGAGCTTGCGGCTTACGTTGCCGGCGATAAAGTCATTCCTTATTTCGTGACGGGTTCCTGCACCGGTAAAGACCTGGTAGGATTACGTTACGAGCAGCTCCTGCCGTTCGTGCAGCCGGCTGAAGCTCCGGAACAGGCGTTCCGCGTGATCTCCGGCGATTTTGTTACAACGGAAGACGGGACCGGAATCGTACACATCGCGCCGACATTCGGTAGCGACGATGCCCGAGTGGCAACAGAATCCGGCGTTCCGGCCATGCTTGTAGCAGATGAGAACGGCAACCTTGTTCCGCTGGTCGATCTGCGCGGTCGTTTCCGCAAAGAAGTAGGCGATTGGGGCAACCTGTTCGTGAAAAACGAATACTATGCAGAAGGCGAAGCACCGGAACGCTCTGTCGACGTACAGATCAGTATCTGGCTCAAAGAGCGCAACCGCGCTTTCAAAGTAGAGAAATACGTCCACAGCTACCCGCATTGCTGGCGAACCGATAAGCCGGTCTTGTATTACCCGCTCGACTCGTGGTTTATTCGCGTAACGGATGTGAAAGACCGCATGATCGCGCTCAACAACACCATCCAGTGGAAACCGGAAGCAACCGGTACGGGCCGTTTCGGAAAATGGCTCGAAAATGTGAACGACTGGAACCTTTCCCGTTCGCGCTACTGGGGTATTCCGATTCCGATCTGGTCGACGGAACAGGGCGATGAGCGCCTGTGCATTTCCAGCGTTGAACAGCTTAAAGCGGAATGCGATAAAGCCGTTGCGGCCGGTGTCATGTTGGAAAATCCGCTGGCAGGCTTTGTTGGCGGCGATTTCTCCGAAGCGAATTACAGCCAGATCGATCTGCACAAGAACTATGTGGACCAGATTACGCTGGTTTCTCCTTCCGGCAAGTCGATGAAACGCGAAAGCGACCTGATCGACGTTTGGTTCGATTCGGGCTCTATGCCGTATGCACAATGGCATTATCCGTTCGAAAACAAAGAATTGATCGACAATCATCTGGCGTTCCCGGCCGATTTCATTGCCGAAGGCGTTGACCAGACCCGTGGCTGGTTCTATACGCTGCATGCGATCGCGACGATGGTATTCGACAGCGTAGCCTATAAAAACGTGGTTTCGAACGGACTCGTGCTCGACAAGAACGGACAGAAAATGTCGAAGCGTCTCGGAAACACGGTCGATCCGTTCCATACGCTCGAGACTTACGGTCCGGATGCTACGCGCTGGTACATGATCACCAACGCGCAGCCGTGGGACAATCTGAAATTCGACGTCGACGGCATTACCGAAGTGCAGCGCAAGTTCTTCGGAACGCTTTACAATACCTATTCCTTCTTCGCTTTATATGCGAACATCGATGGTTTCAGCTATGCGGAAGCGAACGTTGCTGCGGAAGAGCGTCCGGAAATCGATCGCTGGATCCTTTCCAAACTGCACTCGCTCATTGCACAGGTCGATGAAGCTTATGCGGCTTACGAGCCAACCAAAGCCGGTCGTCTCATCCAGGAATTCGTCTCCGATCAGCTGTCGAACTGGTACGTGCGTTTGTGTCGCCGCCGTTTCTGGAAAGGCGATTACACGACCGACAAGATCTCGGCCTACCAGACCTTGTACACCTGCCTCGAAGCCGTTGCCATCATGGGATCGCCGATCGCGCCGTTCTGGTTCGATCGTTTGTTCCAGGACCTGAACGCGGTAACGAAGCGACATACAGCTGCATCCGTTCACCTGGCCGATTTCCCGCAAAGCGATGCGGCGCTCATCCACGAAAACCTGGAAGCGCAGATGGATATTGCACAGCGCGTTTCTTCACTGGTGCTCGGTTTGCGCAAGAAAGAAAAGATCCGTGTGCGCCAGCCACTGCAGAAGATCATGGTTCCGGCGTTGAACGAGACATTCGCGGAAAATATCGATCACGTGAAGGAGCTCATCCTTTCGGAAGTGAACGTGAAAGAGCTCGAATTGCTCGACGCCGACAACACAATGTTTGTGAAGTCTATCAAGCCGAATTTCAAGACCATCGGACCGAAATATGGGAAGCAGATGAAAGCTATTGCAGCCATGACGGCAGCTTTCGGACAGGATACCATTGCTGCGATCGAAGCGTCGGGCGGCTGGAGCGGCGATATCGAAGGAACGGCTGTCGAATTGACGCTGGAAGATTTCGAGATCCGCGCCGAAGACATTCCGGGATGGACCGTTGCTTCCGAAGGCGGTTTGACGGTGGCGCTCGACACAACGATCAACGACGAATTACGCAATGAAGGTATCGCCCGCGAGCTCGTGAACCGTGTACAGAATATTCGTAAAGACGCCGGTTTCGAAGTAACGGACCGCATTCGTCTGACACTGGATACATCGGCTGAAATCCAGCAGGCGATTGCCGCGAATAAGTCCTTTGTAAGTGATGAAGTGCTGGCAACCGACATTCTTTTCGGCAATCCGGATACGGCTGCTCAGCTGATCGACCTCGTCAACGAAGGCGATACCCGTATTCTGGTCGAAAAAGTCTGAGCTAATCATAATTAGTTGATATCCGCTTCGCTACGCAATCGATAAAAATCGTGAAGCAATAATTTACCAACTAAGCTGGAATAAATAAACCGCCGGCGGACACGATCTGCCGGCGTTTTTGTTTTTTTATAACACGGAGCAAATCGTTTTAGTTGTTAAACTCATCACCTTTCATTGTTAAATTGTTCTCGTTAAGCAACGAAATTGTTAATTTGAGGGTCTCATTTACTAAACATTAATAAACACCCTGCTATGAAAAAACACATTCTGATGGCGTGTTGCTATGCCTTTTTTGGTGGTGTAGCGGCATTCGCCCAGACATCGGTCAATCCTCAAACGTCGAACCCGACGGGATCTGAGACAAATCCATTAAAACGGGCAACGCTTGCTACGGGGACTTTACCCGGAAGAACTACCAATGCGGATGCCACCAAAACCATTACCTGCGTCGACACGCTTCGTTATGCACAGATCAAAGAGCAGCTTCTCGGAACCAGCGCCTTTTACATTTTTAGTGTCTGGCAGGCCGATGGTGAAGCCGTAGCGCAAACCTTTTTGAATTCTACCAGTCATACGATCAACGCGATCGAATTCTACGGAGGCCGAAGCATCAGCTCGGGTGCAGGCAATCCTACTGTGACGGTCAGAGCTTCCGTTTACAGCGTTGACGCGAGCTACAATCCTGTCGCGCTTCTTGGTAGCGGAACCCTGGGTGTTACCGGTAACGATGTCGATGGTTATCGCCGTGTAATGATGAGCGCTCCGGTAACGGTAACCGGTAATTATGCCGTGGTGCTTGATGTCGTGACAACGAACGGCGTGATCCGTTTCTGGACAACCGACTGGGTACCGAGCCAGACCTACGATGAGAACTTTACTCGATACAAGTCAAATTATTACGCGACATCCAGCGGCGCATGGGTAAGCACTACTGCGCTGACTACCGGTGATCCTGACAACTTCCCTGACGGGACTTCGCAGTTTGATGCTTTGATCTCTCCGATCGTATCGTATGCGATCAATACATCGTTTACGGTTTCCGATGCGAGCTCTTGCCTGGGTGAGGAAGTGGTCTTCACCAACACGACAACACCTGCCGGCAACCTTGCCAACCGCATGTACAACTACCAGCAGTTCAACCTGCACTTCGGTGAAGCCCCTAGCGATTCAACTTTTGCATGGGTGATGGAAACCGGATCAATCGTTTGGCAGGCTTCTCACAACTATACGTATGCTACAACCGGTGCGAAAACACCAACACTCGTTACCAACGGCGGTTTCTGGTCTGCCTGCCCGGATATGGCTACGGTACCGGTTACTGTAAACGCATTGCCAACCGTTGGTGCGGGAACAGACGCATCGATCTGCCAGGGCGCTTCCACAACGCTCACGGGAACAGGAGCCGACACCTACAACTGGGATAACGGTCTCGGAGCCGGTGCGACGCATTCACCTTCCCCATCAACGACGACGACTTACACGGTAACAGGAACTGTAACGGCTACAGGCTGTCAGAATACAGACCAGGTAACGGTAACGGTAACTCCGCTGGATAACGCCGGATTTGCCTACTCTTCCAACACATTGTGTACAGGCGGCGGTAACGAAACACCAACTGTTTCGACTGCCGGAGGAACGTTCTCTTCTTCACCTGCAGGCTTGGTCATCAATACTTCAACAGGTGAAATCGACATGACATCTTCAGCCGATGGAACCTATACAGTTACTTACACGACAGCGGGAACTTGTCCGAACGCGTCGAACCAAAACCTGACAATTACAGCTGCACCGGATGCAACATTCAACTACAGCGCAGCAACCTATTGCTCTGCCGATGCAGATCCGTCTCCTTCTTTCGGAACTGGAGCAAGTGCCGGAACATTCTCTTCGACTACAGGTCTGGTGATCAACGCCGGAACAGGTGCAATCGATCTTTCTGCCAGCACGCCAGGAACTTATTCTGTTACCAATACCATCGTAGCTTCAGGCGCTTGCCCTGCTGATGACGAGACGGTAAGCGTTACCATCAACCAGACACCTGGTGCTGCCGTTTCAGGTGGCGGACAGCTTTGCGGCGCAGGCACTATTCCTGTGACTGTGACACTGACAGGTACAGGCCCGTGGGATATCTCTTACTCGGATGGAACCAACACAACAAACGTTACTGCACAGGCGACTTCTCCTTTCATGATCAACGCTACAGCCGGTGGAACTTACACTGTTACAACAGTATCTGCCAACGGTTGCTCTGCAGCAGGAACAGGATCTGCTACCGTGACGTTCTTCACCAATCCTACCGTGACTTTCGGACCAATCGACGCGGTTTGCCAGGAAGCGGCAATGGTAACATTACCGGCAGGATCTCCGGCAGGTGGAACATTTACCGGAACAGGTGTTTCGGGTACGTCATTCGATCCTGCTATCGGCGCGGGTACATACAGCATCACGTACACCTACGTTGACGGCAACGGCTGCGAAGGCGAAGCGAGCGCTGATATCACGGTGAATCCGACGCCGGCAGTTACATTCGGAGCGATCGAAGACCTGTGTATTTACGATGCGGCGATCACGCTGGTAGCTACACCGACAGGCGGTACATTCACAGGACCTGGTGTTACGGGTACTTCATTCGACCCGGCTACAGCTGGTCTCGGAGCTCATAACGTAATTTACGATTACGAAGATGGCAACGGCTGCATGGCTACCGTTCTGCAAAGCGTTGTAGTGGGCGAATGCCTCTCAGTGGATGAAAACGAGCTGGAAAACCTCGTGATTATGCCGAACCCTGCTCACGATTTCATTATTGTATCTTACAACGGTGACGAAGCTCTGACGCAGCTCACGCTGTTGTCTGACGATGGAAAAGTAGTCAGCACACGCGTACTTTCCGGAACGGGCTTCAACGAGCAGATCGAAGTGAGCTCACTGGCGAAAGGCATCTACTTTGTCCGTCTGACAGGTGAAAACAACCTCATCACGAAAAAAGTGATCGTTCAATAACCGATTTTCTGAATAAGTGAAAATGCCATTTGTCCGCATTGTCGGATGGATGGCATTTTTTTCGTGCTAATTAAGCGCAAAGCCCGATTCTGCTGAGGATCGGGTTTTTTATTGCAAACCGGACTAATAAATCTTACGTTGAAACGTATTAGTTCGTTATATTTGCGCCTGTTTTTCAATAAGTAATCAACTTATTTTTGCTTTATGCACTGGATAAAAAACCCACCTTTACTGGCCTTTTTGGCTGTCTTATTTTTTTCGTTGACGGCATTTGCCCAGCCTTGTCCGGGCTTTCAGAACGGAAATCCGGCGGATCATTTATACACGGTTGATTTTTACGACATTAATGGAAACCTGATCGCCAGCTGCGAATGTCAGCTCACGGGTAATGCCTTCAAATGCGGAAGCTGTCTGCCATCTTCGTCTTCATTCTTAACGTATCAATTTGTTTCAGGAGGAACAACGGTCAACTGTGTGAATGCCGCTGTCCTTCCTGTTGAGCTGACGCGTTTCGAAGCACTGGTGACAGCCGGTAACGTGCAGATCAGCTGGGCAACGGCATCCGAGCGCGACAATGCGAAGTTTATTCTGGAGCGTTCGGCAGACGGCTTTACCTACGAGCCTTTCATCGAAATTGAAGGTGCCGGTACCAGCATGACCGAGCAATTCTACTTGACAGAAGATAACGATCCGATCAACGGTTTGAGCTATTACCGCCTTTCACAGGTTGATCTGGACGGAACAATGACCGGGCTCAGCGTTGTTGCGGTAGAAACGAACACAATCCTCACCGATATCGTATTGGCTCCGAATCCGTCGAACGGTACTTCCATGCTGCATTTGCCACTGCACAACGGAACGAAGGAATTCCAGGTGATCGTCAGTGATTATTCCGGAAAGATCGTTCGTGAAGAAACGGTAACCGAAGACTTTTCGCTTGACCTTCCGGCAGGTTTTTACCAGGTAATGGTCCTTTCAGGATCGCAGCGCTGGTCGGAAAAGCTGTCCGTTTTATAGAACCCATTAGTAGAAAGACTCGATTGGAAGTCCGCGAGCGATTGCGGACTTTTTTATTGCCGGCTTCTTGGTAAACACGCGGAATTTGTAATTTAGGTCGGCAGAATTACCATGGAAAAGAAATACGCAGCCATTGATATAGGATCGAATGCAGCACGCTTGCTGATCGGGGGAATTGCCTCCGACGACGGCCATCCGTTCGTGAAGAAAATCTCCTATACGCGTTTGCCGCTGCGATTGGGAGACGAAGTGTTCGAAAGCGGCCGTATCAGTCCGACGAAAGAAACGGCTTTCATCAAGACCATTAGCGCTTTCAAGCTGATTTCCGAGATTTTCCAGGTGTCACAGCTGCGGGCCTGTGCCACTTCGGCCATGCGCGATGCCGAAAACGGCGAGTCTGTCCTGGCTTCGATCCACGAGGCTACGGGTATCAATATCGAGATCATTTCCGGTGACGAAGAAGCACGGCTGATCTTCGGAACTTTTGACCTGCTCGACATCGCTTCCGGGAAATCCTACCTGGTGATTGATGTGGGCGGAGGTTCGACTGAAATTAACGTTTTCGAGCATGGTGAACGAGTTGCAGCCCGTTCGTTCGATATCGGGACGCTGCGCATCCTGAAAGGAAAAGTCACCAAAAAAGACTGGCAGGCGGTAAAAGACTGGATCGCTGAAAATGTCGAGCAAAACGATCCGCATACCGTTTACGCTACGGGAGGCAACATCAACAAGATCCACAAATTGCTCGGAATCAAGGAAAAATCGCCGGTTCGTTTGGCCGAAATGAAGCAGCTGCACAAAGATCTGGCAGCACTTAACGTGGTGCAGCGTATGGACCTTTACCAGCTCAAGCCCGATCGCGCCGATGTGATCGTTCCGGCACTCGAGATCTTCACTTTTTGCATGAAAGAACTGAAATGTCGCGAGCTGTATGTTCCTAAAATCGGGCTTTCCGACGGTATGATCTACGACATGGACCGTAAAGGCCGTCGATAATGACTTCAGGATGTCAAGACATTAAGACAGGATGTTAAAATGCCAGTGAGTTGAACCCCGAAACTTCCAACTTAGAGCTTCCAACTTTAAAACTTCCTGAACGGTCTCTCATCGCCTGTCAACGGTTGTTTATAACGATTCTAAATTACTCCCTCTGACATTATTCTGACAAACGATTGCGATCCGTTAGCGAATTTTGTAAAAAATCAAGCAAGAGAAGGATTTCAGCGTGTATTCACATTTTCATACGATCGCTTTTACCCACCGCAACCTGGATGTTTCACAGATTGGTCGCCTGCACATTGAAGCAGATCGCCAACAGGAGCGTTTCAGTAGCCTGAAGGCTGCGCTGGAGCTGGAAGAAGTGCTGTTCCTTTCTACCTGCAACCGCGTGGAATTTCTCCTCGTTGGAAAACAGGTCGCTTCCGATGATTTCCTGCACGCTTTTTTTGCACATCTCTATCCGGAAATGGATAGCGAAACCGTTCACTTTTTCGCGTCGAACGCCACGATCGTTTCCGGAACGGAAGCGGTAGAGCACATTCTGCGTGTGGCTTCTTCGATCGATTCCCTGGTGATCGGCGAGCGCGAGATCATCACACAGGTGCGCCAGGCCTACGATCAGTGTCACAAGCTCGGACTTTCCGGCGATTTCATCCGCGTCCTGATCAAGCACACGATACAGACGGCCAAGCGCGTTTACACCGAAACGAAAATTTCCCTGAAGCCGGTTTCAGTGGTTTCAATCGCCTACCAGCGTTTGCAAGGCATGGATGTTCCTGCCGATGCCCGCGTGCTGGTAGTTGGAGCCGGAGTGACCAATACCGCTATGTGCCGCTTCCTGAAGAAGCACGGCATGTCGCAGTTCGTGGTGTTCAACCGCACGCTTTCCAAAGCGGAAGAACTGGCGCATGAGCTCGGAGGGAAAGCCTTCCCGCTCGAAGAATTGCCGAACTACACAGGCGGATTCGATGTACTGGTAACCTGCACGGGAGCCGAAAACACGATCATCACCGAAGCGTTATACGAACATTTGCTGCAGGGCGAAACGGTTCCGAAAGTGACCATCGACCTCGCACTGCCGAATGATATCGAGCCGCTTGTACACGCTTCCTTCCCGACACGTCCGATCTCCATCAACGTACTGCAGGCCATTTCCGACAGCCACCTGGAAGAACGCTCGCAGGAAGTAGCACACGTAGAAGCGATCATCACGGAAGCTGTGGAAGATTTCCACCGGATTGCGAAAATTCGTCAGGTAGAGCTCGCTATGCGTCCTGTGCCGCAAATGGTGAAAGACATTCGCGCTACGGCTTTTAACGACGTGTTTAAATCCGAGCTGCAATCGCTCGACGACAATTCACGGGAAGTACTGGAGAAAATCGTTGGCTACATGGAAAAGAAGTACATGAGCATGCCGATGAAAATGGCCCGGGAAATCCTTATCAAATCCTGAAAATACTATGATTACGATCCGCATTGGCTCGCGCGGCAGCGACCTCGCTTTGTGGCAGGCCAATCACGTAAAACGCCAGCTCGAGGAGCTCGGTGCCGAGGTAACCATTACCATCATCAAGACCAAAGGCGATCAGATCCAGAACCTGAGCTTCGATAAGATCGAAGGAAAAGGCTTTTTCACCAAAGAGATCGAAGAAGCGCTGCTGGCCAAAACGATCGATCTCGCCGTGCATTCCCACAAAGACCTCGAAACAACACCGCCGGACGGATTGATGATCGCCGCCGTTTCGGAGCGTGAAAACCCGGCGGATGTATTGCTGATTCATCCACGCGCGGTAGATACTTCCGGTAAATGGAACCTGACGAAAGGCGCTGTAGTCGGAACTTCTTCCGCCCGAAGAAAAGCGCTCGTGCGTTTCCACCGCGAAGATGCCGAGATCAAGGATTTGCGCGGAAATGTGCCTACAAGACTCCAAAAGCTGCTCGACGGTGAATACGATGCGATTCTGCTGGCCAAAGCCGGTCTGGACCGTCTACAGCTCGATCTTTCCGGCGTTCATGTAGAAGTGCTCGAACCGACGGAATTCGTTCCGGCACCTGCACAGGGTGTTTTGGCTTTGCAGATCCGTTCGGGAGAACAGGAACTGGCAGATTTCATCGGTCAGATTAATCATCCGGAAGTACAGCAAAAAATTGCGATCGAGCGCGGCGTGCTGAATCGCATGGATGGTGGCTGTCAGCTGCCGTTGGGCGTTTACTGCGATGACAACGGAACCGTGCACGTAGCTTACGCGCCGGCTTCGGATGACTATATGTCGCTGTTTACTTTCGAAGATTTCGAAGTAGACGAGGCGGAAATGATCGATACGGTAATCGAGACCATTACCCGTGACGATGAACACGACGAAGCATAAGCTGTTTTTCTCCGGAAATGCCGGTCAGACACTGCAGGATTTTTGTCGGGAACAATCTCTCGATCTGACATCCGAATCACTGATTTCCTTTAAAGCCGTTTTGTTTGAAATTCGTCGTCCATTTGACGTTGTGTTTATATCAAGCAAACGGTCTTTTGACTATTTTATTAGTCAATTAAAAAACTACTATTCATTTGATTATGCAGTTATAGGAAGTGAAACGGCCAACTATTTAAACGATCGAATTAGTTCTGTTAAATTTATAGGTGAATATTCCGGAAAACCGGAGCAGGTCGGTCAGGATTTTAAAATATGGCTGGGCGATCGAAGAGNNAGTGCTATTTCCGGTCTCGCTTCGTTCTCAAAAAACAGTCGCCAGCGCCATTCCCGACGAACAAAAAGAAATCGTTTACTGTTACGATACGCTGCTGGTCCGTGACGTGATCGAGCCACACGATATTTACGTATTTACCAGTCCGAGTAATGTAGAAGCTTTCCTGCTCGAAAACACGTTTCCGGAAAACTGTACGATCGTTGCCTGGGGAACCACGACGGCGAAATACCTGCGTTCCCGGAATCAGGAGCCGACAATTACACTCGAGCGCTCGACTGAAACGGAATTGGTGAGAGAATTGAAAAACTGGCTTAACCGGCAGTAAATCAAGCGAGGTACTCCCTGATCACCGCCACGGATTTGAACTCGCGCAGACCCGGCAAATGGCTTTTGAAATAAGCGATCCACGCATCAAAACACTTTAATCGTTCTTCTCTTGGGATCGTCATCGCTAAAAAGACGGCTTTGTCTTCCTGCAGCATCGTTTCCAGCCAATGGACCCATTCGCCTTCGAGGTATTGCGGGTGCAAGGGACGAATGGTCGTCAGCTTGCCGCCAACCAGATCGAAAACAGTCGGATGGACCGCCTCGACAGAAGGGGCGATACCGCACTCCCGGCTGAACAGGCCAAACAGCCACAAAGGGTAATTCGTGAGCTCGTCGGAAGCGTCCAGCCAGTGAATTTCCTGTTCCAGCTGACGAAACAATGCGTTTTCAGGATGTCCGGGCTTTAACAGCAAATGGATCAGCTCCGCCATGAAAAAAGCGATGCTGGACTTGACGGGATCGAACGGAATGGTTTTGCTTACCATCGAAAGATTTACTTCGCTGATCTTTCCCAGAGAACTGTCGAGTCGCTTGTAATAGGAAAATTCAATCTGCGCCAGCGGAAAAAGCAGGTTGCCTTTCTTCTTTTTGCCGCCCTGAAAGAGAAAAGTCGTCAGGCCGTGCTGACTGGTCAGAAGTGTTACAAGTAAGCTGGTTTCGGAATACGGTGCGCGGTGAACGAGGATGCCCTGCTCGATGTTTTTCATCGGATCACAACCACTTTGCCTACTTTACGACCTTTTCCTTCGTTGGTGGCTGTCCAGATCAGGTACACGCCCGAAGAAACGTCTTCACCCGTCAAACGCTTGCCGTTCCAGGTAGCCGTTCCGCCGNNGTGATTTTCACATCCGAATCGTAGCGGATTCCCTGGATGGTGATCGGCCCGAAATAATCCGGCTTTACAGGATTCGGGAACACCGTTGTGGTAGCGTATTCAGTATCTTCAGCAGATGCATCGGTGCGAAAAGAAACGAGTCCCTGGTCCGTAACGATGAACAGCTCGCCACTGATGTCGTTGAACTTCATGTCCATAATGTTGTTGGAAATCAGCTGGCTGTTGTCTTTCGTGTATTGTGCCAGAACTTCCTGACCGTCGGCGGAAAGCAGGAAAATGCCCGAGCTGGCCGTTCCGATCCATTTACGGTTGCCGCCATCGATCTCGATATCTGTGATGTACGTATCGCCGAGCAGGTTCTCGATATTGCCTTCGAAATCGATCAGAATGCGCGAAGCATCGTAGCTCGACGATGTGAAAATGCCTTCGCTGTTGTAGAGCACGGCAAAACCGGCTTCGGTGCCGATCCAGATTTCGTTGTCGCGGTCGACAGCAACAGCCGTTACATTGTTGGAAGGAAGGCTTCCCTGGCCTTTTTGGTCGGTGAGCAACTTGTAAATATCGTCGTTCGGATTTTCAGGCGTGTCGTTGTCGTTGTAGCCCACCATTCCGATCGTGTAAACGCCGAACCATTTGTTTCCGTTGTCATCGATCACAAGCTTCGAAGTGAATTTGGCTTCTGTCGAAGAACCGGTTTCAAAGGCTTTCCAAGTTCCATCGGCCAGCAGCACTTTCAGCGGCAGGTTGGAATAGCAGTTCAGCATCCAGAGATTGCCATCTTCGTCGTATTCCATGGCGGAAACGCAGACATTTCCATTGCCGAGCGTCGTTGGCTCGAGCAGGGAATTATCGGGATTGTAAACCTGCGAAATCTGCGTTCCGTTCACCAAAGCCACGCCTTCCGGACAATAGCAGCCAAGCGCCATCTGATCGAGGTTTTCCGAATAGACAGCCGCCGAGCCGATGTCCCACAGATCGTCTGTCCAGTTCGTCTGATTGGAACGATCGTAGAGCGTCCAGGCTTCATCCATGAACGTATAAGCACCGGCGCTGCTGTATTTGAACACGACGCGGTCGATCGAGCCGCCTGTTACGAGAATTTTGTCTTTGGCTCCGCTCAGGGAAAAGAACTCGTTTTTCGGCGGACCTTCACGCTGGATGAACGTATACAGGAATTGTCCCTGGAAACGGACCAGACCGTAGCGGTTATCGGCCACCCAATACAATCCCTGGTAAGGAACCACGCGTTTCGGAGCTGCGGAAAGGTTGTTGTACATTTCGACGCCGTAATTCACCGAAAGATCGCTGTTAAAGGCCACCATCGCGTTGTCGAAATAGACGTAATACAAGCCGTCCTGGATCTCGAAGCGCTTGATATCCATTTCGAACTGGTCCCCGATAATGCTTTCCGTAGCGGTAGCCGTGATGTGCATGATGGAATCGCCCGCATCGGCATCGATGTAGGAGAAATATAGCTCGTCGTTGTGTTGAGCGAGATTTCCGTAAGTGGCGCCGATCGGAACAGGCAATCTCGCATCGATGGTCCACTGCGTCGGGTCGATCAGGAACGCATTGTTGATGTTCCCGCGGTAAAGGCGTTGCTCGGTCAGTACATAAACCGAATCGCCTCGGAAAGCCAGGTCGTTCACGCCCGTAAGGCCGTCTGTCGGATACCAGGTATCGTCGACTTCGCTGTTGGCCGGATCGAGAAGTACAACGCCGAAACCGCACGCGACATAGATTTTCCCGTTGGCAGCGACCATTTTGTTGATGCGTTTGCTTCCGGTAATGGCTGCCAGCTTGATAGCCGGAATGTTGATAATGGATCCCGAAGACGTATAGCGGTCGATATTTCCGTTCTCGTAACCGATGAAAAAGGAGTGCGTTTGCGGCTCGTAAACGATGCAGCTCACATCGATATCCGAAAGTGCGTTGAGGTTGTTCATCAGGCGGTTTTCGCCCGCTGCGATGTCGTATTCCAGCACGCCGCTGCTGAGCGCCGTCATGATAATGCCGTTCCCGGCAGCCACGTCGATTGCTTCGGATGCAGGAATGTGCATTCGCCATTGTCCCATACCAATCTGGGCAGTGGAAGCGAAGGGAAGGAGCAGTGCCAGGAAACCAAGTAAACGCAGCATGAAATCAGTTTGATGTGTAAAACGCAGGCAGATCAAAATTATTGGAAAAAACCGTCTTGTGGTGGAAAAAACGCGTAAATTTGGCCTTCGTCCGGCAGAATCCGGGCGTTTTTGGCCCTGTAGTTCAATTGGATAGAATGACAGATTCCGGTTCTGTTGGTTGGAGGTTCGAATCCTCTCAGGGTCACTCTGATGAAAGCATCTGCCAAGCAGGTGCTTTTTTTGTGGAGCCGGACTGAGCTTGCTCAAAGTTCGGCCCTACAAAAAAGCAAACACGCATGCAATGCGTTGATGCTTTCATCCACTGCACGTCGGTCACTAGAGGATCATGAAAAATAATCCTCTCGGGATCACAAAAAGAAAAAGCGGATTACGTAGTGATTCGCTTTTTCTTTTGTCCTCAATACTCGCTCTCACCTGTCTGCCGACAGGCAGGCTCACACTGTCTCTTCCGCTTTTTCTTTTCAGCGCGAGCGTAAAGTTTGAATGTGGAAGTACTTGCCTTAAGCGTCCCTCAAAACTCACACCCAAACTCACACTGCAAACGTTGTCTTAACTAACCCCCCCGGAACATACTAACACAAACTTCGCGGCGTTACTTAAAAACGTACTTGTTGCGTTCCACCTTAAAATCGAAAAGAAAATGAGAATACTATCAGTATTAATCGTTGGATCACTTACCACATCGACTTTTGGTCAAAACACCGACTCGCTGGGCATTGATTGCAATCCGACGCTGAACAAGCAGGAAATAGCTTACCTGGATCAGTTGTTTTCGGAAGAGAATTATGATTTTCAGCACAAAAAGATCGGTTTTGCTTCTCCGAATGTGATCCATTTATTTGGTGTAATGCCTATGCCTCCGGGATTCAACGATCAGCTGCTGCCTGTTTCGAAGAAGGAGTATTTTCTACAGCTGAAACAAGAGCACGCAAAACCCAAATGTTCGGAACTATTGATCTTAACCGATAGTTTAAAGGCGATAACGAAAGGGTTTGACGCGATTGTGATTTTCATTCCGGAGAAAAAACGGAAAAAGGTCAATGCAAAAACGGCTCCGGTAGTAGCCACTACTTTTGGATACCGCGATCTCAATTATCCGGACAACCTTCAAAAGGTCGGTGCCGACACGTCATCTGCTTTGAACAAGGAGGAAGTAGCATTCTTAAACCAGATTTATCAGCACTATCCGGACCGATTCGATTTTTCGAACAAGAAAATAGCGGTCGTTGATCAACACTCAGAACACATAGTGGCAAAACAGGACTATTTTAATCGCATTAAGAAGCATCTCGGGAAGGATTTTCTTTATCCGACAGATGATTTGATCCTGTTGAATGAAAGTGAAAAACAGGAAACCGGTTACGATGCCGTCATTCTGCTTCCCGAAAAGATGATTAACAGGGAAAAACTGATCGAATTCTTAAAAATGAGCCGCAACCGGCCATAAGAATTGCATCAGCTCCGCAAAATCTTCTCCATTTTACGTCCTTTCGCCAGCTCATCTACCAGCTTATCGAGGTAGCGCGCTTGCCGGGTGAGCTTGTTTTCGATCTGTTCGATCCGGTAGCCGCAGATCGTTCCGGTGATCAATTCGGCGTTCGGGTTCAGCTTTGCTTGCGCGAAAAATGTTTCGAACGTGACTTTCTGATCGATCAGCTCCTGTAGTTTGGCCGGATTATAACCGGTGAGCCATTCGATGACCTCGTGCAATTCCTGTACCGTGCGGCCCTTGCTCTCCACTTTTGTGACGTAATGCGGGTAAACGGAAGCGAAGCTCATTTTCGCGATGCGTTCGTCGTGATGCGATGTGTCCATGATAAGTCTGAATCTGCTTTTCGAATTTACGGATTAAGGGCCATATTTCCATTCCGAGGCTCTTAAACGAAGAAAAAAGCGCCGCCGGAGCAACGCTTTTATTCGGTTTGATCAATGTTCAGAGCAGCGTCTTTTCAAGCCATCTGCCGAAATGGAAGCGCCATTTGAACATCGAAAAGACGATTTTTCGTGTACGGCCCATTTTTACTGTTTTAAGTTGTCAATAACGTGATGCCACTCAGATCTGCTTTCCCGTTTTTCAGGAATTCATAGGTCATTCTGTCGGCTTTGCAATCAACGAAACGAAGTCCTTTCAGTCGCCGGCATTTGAAAAACGTATTCAGCAGCGTTGCGTTCTGGAACGTCACGCGGGTAAAGCCACAGTCCTCAAAAGCGCAGTCTTCCACAGTTCCTTCGAAAACGATATCCACGAGGTGCGATCCGTTGAAAGAAGTACGGTTCCAGGTCGCATCGGTCATGATGCTTTTTTCCAGACCACCCGATTTAACGACGGTTCCCGTAAAATCGGCGCCGGTAAAGTCGCAGCCGCTGAGAAAGCTTCCCGTAAACTCGGCCTCGTTCAGCGAGCAGTTTTTCAGGTCGTTTTTCGACAAATAGGAATTCTGGATCCGGCTGTTGCTCATATCAGAGCCCGAGAAATCGCACGTATCGACGTTGTTACTTTTTAGTAGCAGTCCCGAAAGGTCCGAACCAACGAATTTGCAGCGCAGCATGTTGGAAGAGCTGAATTTCTCGTGCAGGTTTTTCAAACCGGAAAAGTCGGCGTCGACCCAGTTCCCGCGCGACATATCCCAGCTGAGTTTTTTCCCTGCCTTACCCGGCGTTTCTGTCTTTCGTGGGGGCTCATCATTTGTGGTTTCGGTCGTTACAGACAGAAAGTCTTCCGAAAAATAGTTCAGATCGACGCCCAGTATTTTCGCAAGTCTGCTAAACGTAATAATATCGGGAAGCGATTCTCCGCGTTCCCATTTGCCCACCGCCTGCGGACTGATAAAAAGCTGTTCGGCGAGCTGCGCCTGTGACATATTGATTTTCTTTCGTGCTTCGGCAATTTTGTTGCCTATCATTTTTGTTTCCATAGTTATGATTCTTTATTGTGAATTGTCGACACTGCAAAAGTAGAGCGGCGCGTTCCAGTCAGCAGCATAAAACCCAACACTATTGGTTGTAATTACCCTATTTTTCGTTGTTTTCGACAACTGATGGTTGTTTTGGGTAAAGAAAAGCCTTTTTCCGATAGTATTGAGCTTGCGGAGGAGATTTGAATGAAGCCTGATGTTTGAACCATCACCGTCCCAAAATGTACCAGCGACCAAACAAAACGATGAGGTACCTTTTCCTGCTAACGATTCTGTTCTCAGTCACCGCCCACTCCCAGGTTATCCGTAATCCCGGCGAAAGCGCTGATAGCCTGATCGCACGAATGGTAAACGAGCGCAGTAATATGATGCTCGGCGGGCCTGTACACGAGTTTGTCAACGACACAGCTTCGCTTATTTTGTATGTCGAGCTGGCGGCGCAGGATTCGAGTGGTTTTGAGACAGCATCAGATAGCAAACTTCCGGTTTTATTTCCCTACGGACCGTCGTTTACGTTGCTGAAAGTGCTTTACTCAACCGATGAAATCCATTATGCTGAATACGCGATCGATACTTTAGCGCAGAATTCAGGTTTGCCGTGTTGGGGACCGGTTACCGTGACATCGTTCTTTTTTACGAATGACGACGACGATCCGCAGCAGGAAATCGGTATGGAACTGCTGCAGCCGGTGAGTCCTAACTGCGCGGCGGTGACAACTGCATCGGTGTCGGTTTATGATCACATCGAAACGTTTTACGTCACAAAGAGCATGTTCAGACTGAAAGAACATCTCCCGACGGACTACGGCTATCCGGAAAAGAAGAATCCAAAGAAAAAGCGACAGGCTCCGAGACCGGGACTATTTGCCGAATTTCGCTTTTACCAACTTGATTAAGCCGGATTTTCTCCTGTCGTTTTCCGAAGATTTTTCGGCAACGTCGACAGGTAATAATGCCATAACAGCATGGTTGCGATCGTACGGTAAGGTCGCCAGCCTTCCGCCAGCTCGAGCATGAGCTCGCGAGGTGCATCTTTCGGAAGACTTTTTACCCGCTTAATAGCATTCACGACCCCCAGATCGCCGATGGGGAAAACATCTGCACGGTGGAGTACGAAGATGAGATAAACATCGACGGTCCAGTGGCCGATTCCTTTCAGCCGGATCAGCTGCTCGCGAATGGATTCATCGGGTTCGGTTGCCAGTCGTTCAAGGTTGAGATCTCCCTGTTCCAACGCTTCGGCCAGTCCGCGCAGGTAGATGATCTTTTGCCGGCTTACATAACAGGCGCGCAGTTCTTCGTCGGTGAGCGTAAGCAATGCCGCAGGCGTGAGATTTCCGGTCTTTTCCTGCAATTTTTTCAGCGAAGCCAGTGCGGATGCCAGCGAAACCTGCTGCTCAAGGATGATGTGTACCAGCGATTCATACGTATTGGGCCGCGACCAGAACGGCGGATAACCGTATTGTTTTACGATCATATCCAACTGTTCGTCACTGCTTGCCACCTGATCGCAAAGGGCGTGGAAATTGTCTTTCGAAAAAGCGTTCAACATCGTTTTCTGAAATTAGGCAAATCAGTCGGGTTAGCAAAATCACGTTTCGCAATTCGTTTGTCTGTTTTTGCCTGTTTTCGTTCCGCTGAGCAACCTTCCGGCAAAGCGGATCATCTTACAGAAAAAGCACGCTTATGAAAAAATTACTACTTGTATTAGCTCCCTGTCTGCTGACCTTTTCTTCAACAGCACAGGTTTCACTGCCTTATTCTACCGGGTTCGACAGCGCGGGCGAGCAAAACGACTGGCAGCAATTCCGGAAAGGCGTCGTGAGTCAGTTCCAGGAATGGGATTTCGACAACGCCCAATCGTTTTCTCCTACGCTGGCGCTCACACATTACTACCCGGTTGGCGGCGCGGATGTTATGGACGACTGGTTCGTCTCTCCGTCGTTCGATATTTCCGGAGGCGGAATGCTGGATTCGGTGCGCTATTACTTCAGCGGTTTCGGAATGCCGCAGGCCGGCGATACGGTGTTCATTTACCTGCTCAACGGCAATGCCGATCCCGATCTCGCGACTTCGAAGGAAATTCTTTACGAATTCAGCGGAGCGAATTACGTCAACGATGCAACCTGGCGTTTGCTGGCACCGATCACACTTCCGGCACAGGCGGGCGAAAGCTACATTGCGTTCCGCTACCGGACGATCAACAACTGGCTGGATGTACGTTTCGACAATGTAGCCATCAGCGGTGACGGAACCGTCGGTCTGGAAGAACCCGAAACGACTGTCGTTACGGTGTTCCCGAATCCGGTTTCGGATGGACGCATCCAATTCCACACAGATGCGAATCTGACGAACAAGCAGCTGGAAGTCTACAATACGACCGGTCAGCTGGTATATAGCGGAACTCTTTCGGGCAACGGACCAATTGATCTGCCGCTGGCTACCGGGTGCTATACATACCGCTTGATCGGTAATGAAAATGCTGTACCGCTTGCTATAGGAAGAATAGTGGCCCTGTAATATGCGGGATGCCGGAATTTAGGTCCCGACTGAAAGCCAAATTCGGGAGCGCCGATTTTCCCGATTACCTGATGGTGGAGAAAGACGCTGTTCAGCTGCACTTTTTCTGTTCAGAGAGCTCAATCCGGACAACAATCTAGACATCAGGACTTAAAGACTTCAGGATATCAGGACGTTTGTTAATCTAAAAAACCCTCCTGATGTCCTAAAGTTCGCCATCGGCGAACGCTCCTGAAATCTTAATATCCTGATATCCGCTAAGGAAGTTTTTTCCCGCGCGACAATTCCCGCAGCAACGGAAGGATAATGACCATCAATATAGGCAGGCAGAACATCAGCCACGGGTTATCACTGAACGACGTTTCCTGATCTTCCGTACACATGCGCTGAAACACCATGCCGACGAGCGTAAACAGCTCCACAAGGTAAATGATCGAGCTCAGCAATACGATTCCCATATTGCGGTTCAGCAGGTAGGCAAACGGCAGGTAAAGAANNAATCACGATGATACCGATGATGATCAATCCGATCAGCGCCCATAAATAGGGTTCCCAGTTGTTTTCCGGGTAATCGGCGTTGACCAGGCCCTGGATTCTGGCCGGTGAAAAATCGACAATATCGTCGTGGGTGAAGTCCTCGGCATGCGGCGTATAGCGCGCTACGTAGAAATGGCTTTTCATGCGCGTCAGGAAATTGATATCCGTCACTTCTTCCCGCGTCATGTGGTCGCCTTCCACATAAAAATTATCCAGCAGATCGGCGCCGTTGATGAAAATGAGCTCGCTGGCCTTGAGCATAATGGCGTATTTGAAATCCTCGCCCACACGGCTTTCATTGTTCTTCTGATTGAGGAAAATGACGTTAAGACGGGTTTTGCCGTATTTGAAATCGCGTGAAGCATCCATGATTACGCGAACGGATTTTACGAATTGCACCATCGCCCGTTTTGCCTGGAAATTGAAGTCGGGAAAATAGAGGTTAATGGCCTTGATGCCTTTCGGATCGTTCTGCATCTGCGTAAAGAGATACGAAATGGCTTTCAGCATGGCTTCCGGGTCGTTCAAAAAGCGGTCGGTGCGATTGACGCCTTCGCACTTGAACAAAATCTCACGGCTGAAATCCGGATCGTTATCGTTGAGCAGGCTTTCGACCGATTGCATTTTGGCGTGCAGGTTCTTGTCTATCCTGAATTCCTGAACGATTACGCTGTTCGACAGTCCTTTCTTTTTCTGATCGCGCAGGAAGAAGTTGTAAAACAGCTCTTCGCCCGATACCTTGTTCAGCGAATCGATGGTTTGTTTCATGAGGTTGTAATCGGCCAGCAGTCGGTTGATATCGACTTTGCCCTTGTAGTATTTCTTCAGGAACTCGTCCATGTTGGAAATATAGACCGTATCGTAGAGCGTCACCGTATCGTGCGGCAATTCTTCGATCTGCTCGATACCGGCGTAGGTTTCCACGTAATAGATCGGCGGATAAGGGTAATAGCCTTCCTGTGCGGAAGCGGGCAGCAGTGTCAGCAGCAGGAAGAATCCGTTTACAAGCAAGCGGTTGAAAGTGTTCATTGTATGCGTTTTAGAAAGCGTTGACTAATTTTCCTTCTTTTTCAAGTTCTTTTTTCATGGCTTCGCGCAGGATCGCAGCACTCAGGCGGGGTTCGGTCTCTTCGTAAAGCTGTACGGCACACGACTGCACGATGTTGATCATGCTACCGGCGGAAATGGCCGTAGCAGATGCTTCGGTGAGCAATTCGTCGGCAGTTTTCTCGTCGAGCCATTCTTCGGGAAGCAGGCGCTGCCAGAGCTCGTAGCGCAGACGCTCGTTCGGTACCGGGAAGTACAACACCGACTGGAAGCGGCGGAAAAAGGCTTCGTCGAGGTTGTCTTTCAGGTTTGTGGCCAGGATGATCATGCCGGGGAAATCTTCGATGCGCTGCAACAAATAAGCGACTTCCTGGTTGGCGTGACGGTCGTTGGAGTTGCTCGTTTCGGTACGTTTCCCGAAGAGTGCGTCGGCCTCGTCGAAGAACAGGATCCAGTTCTGGTGCTCGGCCCGGTCAAAGATCTTCGCGAGGTTTTTCTCCGTTTCACCGATGTATTTCGAAACGATCATCGACAGATCGATGCGGTATACGTCCATGTTTTGCTGTTTTCCCAACAGAGAAGCCGTGAGGGTTTTTCCGGTTCCCGGCGGACCGTGGAACAAACAGCGGTAGCCGCGTTTCAGGAAAGCATCCAGCTGCCAGCGCTCGCGGATGGCTTTTCCGTTTGCCAGCCAGCGGGAAATATGATCGAGCTCTTCACGCAGATTGTAAGGCAATACGAGGTCGTCCCACGAAAGCTTGGTTTCCATGCGCTTAGCCGGAAAATCACTGCTGTAATCCGGGCGATAAGTCCCGTCGTGGAAGATGTTCGCCAGGAATTCGTCCGAAACACACAGTTTTCCGCTCAATTGTGGCTCACCCTGTCCCTGTGCTTCGAGTCGCAAAATGTTTTCCTGGTGGAACCAATGCTCGCGGTCGAACAATTGTACGACTTCCCGACGCTTAGCCGGATCGTGGAAGGCCAGGAGGAAAGCAGCCGTTTCACCGGTGGGCAGAAAACCGTTGTGCGAAGTGCCTTTCCAGCCGCCGAATTCCGTGTAAGGCCGGTCGAGGTTCTTGTTCAGGATGAAAAACAGGTCGGTGGTCTGCGGACTCACGTGCGGCATCAGCGCCAGAAGTAAAACCACACGTTCTTCCCATTGGAGCTCGCGCCCGGTCAGCTTGCCCAACGTGTCGTCTTCCGGCAGCGGAATAGCTTCCAGCGACTCATACTCGCTTTCATGCCCGAAATAGAGCGCAAATGCGGTGTGAAGCAGTGTTTGAAAATACTGGATGAAGGTCGTCATATGTCATTTATTTTTCCAGTTCTGAGAAATAATCCATTGTTTGTTTGGTAAACGGTTGCCAATCCAGTAGCGGAATGATCCCTGTGTTGTTCGCCAACGCCGCGCTGCGCAATTCGAAAATGCCGCCGTCCTTCTCCTGCGGTCCTACTTTTTCCGTCTTATTTCCCAGCTCACCGAGACTCTCAAGCGCTTTGCCGGTTCCTTCGTCTTCGGTACCCTGATATTGAGAATCAAAATCCTTATAATGGGCCGCACTCAACAGGTCATAGCCGAAGCGCATGAACGTCAGCCATTTTTCACGGGTAGGGCCAACAGGCTTCCGTTCGGTCGCGTTCTCATCTGTCCAGACTTTTCCGATCACAGGAGCATCGGTTCCGGCCGGATCCACTCCTGCTGCGATGAGAGCATAACGAACCCATAGATTCGGATTTTTCTTGAAGAATAATTGCTCGCTCTCCGGGATCATTTTATACAGGCGGGCGAAATCGGTACGGGATAACAGCAGAACATCCGCAATTTGTTTGGGATAGAAGATGGCTTGCTGCCCGTTTGAGATATACGATCCGATCATGATCAACAGTCCTCTCAGCTCGTCACTCATGGGATTGGTATCGAAAGGTGGATAATCGGAAAGGACGTTGATCTGGTCTTTATAGGTTTTGACCGCCGACTGGGTTTTTGCGAACATCGGGTGCAGGTTTTTTGTTCCCTGTGGCTTGTCCATCTCTTGTATTTTTCCCAGGCTAATTCCTGCTGTTACCTGAGGTCGGGCTTCCAGTTGATTCGGAAGCGGCTTGACAACGAATTTCTCATGCGCATCGTCGTTCGTGGCTTTGTTTAAACGGAAATAACCTCCTCCTGCCTCGGAAGCGGCCTTGATCAGCTTTGCTCCCAGTACGGTTAAATACGTCATGCGGCCAAACAACTCGCCTTGCCCGGAAACAGTGGCTTCTACAGGCGGATGTACGATAAATTCCATTTCCGCTTCTCCACTGGCCTCATCGGCTTCGACTTTAAAACCGGCACCTTGGTATATGGACTCTTTTTTGACCAGTGGACGCATGGCTGGGGGAATACCCTGTTTGCCGGCTTTTTCCCAGACTTTCACCGGTGTATAGTCCCAGATCTTCCAGCCGGATTCAAATTCAAATCCCAGCGCCCGTTGCACGACGGGTTGAAGCTGAAAAGAAGGAGCTGCTTGTTGCTGCGTCGGGATGAATGTCGATGACGACCGGGAAAAATTTCCCTGCAAGGCTTTTGCAC
>DJFN01000016.1 GCA_002432085.1 Flavobacteriales bacterium UBA5871 | reverse complement strand
TCTGACGGATATCCCAGAACGGATCGCGCATGGCGTCGAGAATGAGCTTTTCCGCTTCCGGTGTTTTCACTTTCAGACCGTTAACCAGTCCGTCGAGACGAGCCGCATAACGCTTGCCGTTGTAATATTGATGCAGGTAAAATTCCGGACTTTTCTCTTCGGTTTTCTTGGCCAGCAGCATTTGCTCGCTGTCGAAGAGCACGTTTTTCAGCGTTCCGNNGAATACGGCAGCTCGAAATGGTTGCTTATCTTATCGACCCAGACGCGGTGAACCGTCGCGCCGTTGTCGTCGAAAACAGTAACGTTCACCGGCAGCTTGAATAACGGAAATTCGTTGAAATCCTGTGTTTGTTCTACGTCGATGATTGCTTTTCCATCGGCAACCGAGTGATTGATCGTGAGGCTCGGATGGCCGGAAGCCAGGTACCATTGGTTGAAGAACCAGTTGAGGTCTTCACCGGAAACTTCTTCGAATGCTAAACGCAGCTGATGAAACTCAGCCGGTTTGTAAGCATTGTCTTTCAGGTATTTTTTCACGCCGGCAAAGAATGCTTCGTCGCCGAGGTAGTTGCGCAGCATGTGCAGAATACGACCGCCTTTGTTGTAGGAATGACCGTCGAACATATCTTCCTGTGCGTTGTATTCGAACCACACGAGGTCGTGGTAACCACTTTGCATTCCCGTCTGGTAATAACCGTCGGCTTCCTGGATGGCCTGGTAATCGGCTTCGTCTATTCCGTGACGGTGTTCGTCCCAAAGGTATTGTGAGTAGTTCGCCCAGGATTCGTTCAGCGTCAGATTCGACCACGATTCGGCCGTTACGAGATCACCGAACCAGTGGTGAAAGAGCTCGTGTGCAATAGTCGAGCGATCATTCGCGTCGAGCAGCTCGCGGTCGGTTTTGTAAGTGAAATCACCGAAAATTACGGCTCCGGTATTTTCCATCGCGCCGGATACGTAATCGCGCACAACGATCTGACTGTATTTATCCCACGGATATTCCACACCTGTGAGGCGCGAGAAGTAAGCGATCATGTCCGGCGTTTCACCGAAGATCGCGCGGGCATATTGTTCCCACTCAGGCTCTACGTAGTAGCTCACTTCCATAGAAGTTCCATCCGGACGCTTGTAGGTGTCTTTCACCACTTTGAACTGGCCGACACCCATCATAAAGAGATATGGCGAGTGCGGTAAATCCTGTTTCCAGTGATCCGTGCGTGTTCCGTCGGGATTTTTCTTCGAATCGAGCAGTTTTCCGTTCGACAGCGTCACGTATTTATCGTCAACGGTGATGAACATTTCCTGCGTGGTTTTCGCATTCGGCGAGTCGATGGTCGGGAACCAAACCGAGCTGGCTTCCGTTTCACCTTGTGTCCAGATCTGCGGCATTTTCGATGCGTCTTCGCCTGTCGGATTGATGAAGTACAGCCCTTTATCACTGGTGATGGCCGCGCTTCCGCCTGCCGCACGCTCTTCCGGCTTGGCGATGTAATCGATCACCACCGTGTATTGCTCGTCGCGCTTATAGGTCCTGTCCAGATCGATCGTCAGCACATCGTCCGCATACGTGAACTTCAGCGGTTTTCCACCGAGCGACACGGATTTGATCTCCATGCTTTTCGCGTCGAGGATGAGCTGATTTTTCGGGTAGAAATGCGGCTTCGCTGTCAGGGTTTCTTTCCCCATCAAACGGGAATTGGCCCAGTCGAACGAGACCTCCAGCTTCGTAGCAACGAGGTCGTTTTGCAGCGTTTCGGTGGCCCGGTAAACCTTCGGCTCTTCGGGAATAAACAGGTCGGCCGATTCGCCTTCCGTGTTGGTCGTTTCCACGATAACGGTTTCCCCATCCGGGAGCTGCGGCTTACAGCCAGTAACGGTTCCCAAAGCAATGACTGCGGCAACCGGGAAAAAGATCTTCTTCATGTATGGCAAACAATAAAAAATAGCGGGAACCGGCGAGCGGTTTCCAGGTTTCGAATATACCAATACAAATGAACGAATTGCTTGTTTTTTAGCGCAAAAAAATAGGTCGGATGGACGAATAGTTCGTATTATTGCCGCAAATTGTACACAAATGGAAACGGCGCAGTGGAAAATGGATGGTGTGAGCCTCGGACCGAACAGTGAGGCGGTTACCCTGAAATGGGAAAATGCTACCTTTTTCTCCCTGGAATTCAACGGAACGCTGTTCCACGGCGAAGTGATCGAGAACCGCATGGAAGAAGGCAAGCTCCTGATCAAGCTGAACCATCGTGTATTTGAAATCTCCAAAGACGGGCCACTCGATGAATTGATCGCATCTCTTGGTCTTGACAAGCCGAAAGTGCGCAAGCTCAAGCAGCTCAAAGCGCCGATGCCGGGCCGTGTAGTGGGCGTTGCCGTTAGCGTTGGCTCAGAAGTTCAGCCGGGCGATCCGCTCCTGACACTCGAGGCCATGAAAATGGAAAACGTACTCAAAGCCGAAGGAACCGGTACCGTAAAGTCTATCGCCGTAACGCCGCAGCAAGTGGTGGAAAAAGGCGAAGTGCTGATCGAGTTTGAGTAGATCCCCGCAAGTGCTGGAAGCCTCGTGTCACCTCGTATATCTTAATAAACCGGGGACTTGTTCGGAATATCCCGAACTTCCAAAAAAGAAATGCGGCCCCGAAGAGCCGCAAGTACGATTTTATGTGTGTAGAAACTAACCTTTCGCAGGCGCGAACGCTTTGTAGACGATCGAAGGGTAGATTACTCCAAATTCCTTGATGCACCACTCACGCAGGCGCTGCAATTCTTCCGTGTCCTTCATCCAACGAATGCCTTTTGACAGCTCCTTTTGAAAGAGCTGTGGGTCAAAGCTTACCCGTACCAGGATCTTTTTCGTCAGTTCAAACATAGTCGTTGAATATTAAAAATTAGTACAACCAATTTAACGATGAAGTTTGGATTCTGGTACATGAAAAAATGTTAAAATGATGAGCGGTAGCTTTAACTGACTGACCGGGAAAAGTGCCGTCAGTTGGATCTCCTGTGTAACTCAATGCGTTGTGATCGTAATCAATCTTCCCGCCACAGATCGTCAATCCCATAGCTTTGCATCGTCAGGGAAAGGGCTTGACTCAAAAGCAAACTTCAGATCGTGGACAAAAAATCCTGGCTTTAGATGTGAGACCCACATATATATTTCGGATGAGGCTTGCTAAGCATACCTTGTACATAGTAGGAAACAAAAAAATCCGGCTCGTCTGAACCGGATTTTGCAGAGAGGAAGAGATTCGAA
>DJFN01000032.1 GCA_002432085.1 Flavobacteriales bacterium UBA5871 | reverse complement strand
GATTATTAAGTTTTTTTGACCTTTATTGGCGAATCCCGGTTTCTCAAGCTGCTAATTTTCACTGATTAACACCCCGTTAGGGCCATGAGAAAACGATCCCGTCTCCGCAATATCTGGCAGCTGCTGAAAGATACGTTTCACGGCTTTGCCGAACATAAGGTCATGAAGCTGAGTGCAGCGTTGGCCTATTACACTGTGTTTTCAATGGGGCCACTGCTCATCGTGATCATCTCGCTTTGCAGTCTTTTCCTCGGTCGCGAGGCCATAGAAGGGAAGGTTTATTCGGTGTTGAACGACNNGCTTCCATCAGTGGTGAAAGCAGCTTTGCAATCATTATCGGTGGTAGCATGTTGCTGATCGGTGCAACCAGTATGTTCGCGGAAATCCAGGATTCCATTAATGCCATCTGGGGCATTATGCCAAAACCCAAGCGCGGCTGGCTGAAATACCTCAAAAACCGTTTCCTTTCTTTCTCGGTGATTGTGAGCCTTGGATTCCTGCTGCTCGTTTCACTCATTATTACCTCTTTGATCGAAGGACTCAGCGCCAGCCTGAGCGACCATTTTCCCGGGCTCGCCGTGCCGGTGCTTTACATCGTGAACCTGGCACTTTCGCTCGGGATCAGTACGCTGATCTTCGCCACGATCTTTAAAGTATTGCCCGACGCCCGGATTCGCTGGCGGGATGTATTCGCGGGTGCGCTGGTAACGGCCATTCTGTTCATGCTGGGGAAATTCGGGATCTCACTTTATATCACACAAATGCAGGTTGGAAGTACTTACGGAGCGGCCGGATCGCTCGTGGTGCTGCTTGTCTGGGTTTACTATTCCTCCGTGATCCTTTATATAGGTGCGGAATACACAAAAGCTTACGCGATTAAATATGGCGCACAAATTCATCCTAATCCTTATGCCGTAACCATCCAGCAAGTCGTGGTCGAAACAGGAAAAATGACTGTGCAGGAAAAAGAACACACAACAGTTATCGAGAAAAAACGCAATGAAAAGGATTAGAGCAATCACACTGAACGACGATGGAAACTTCCCTAACAATACACTCCCGGCACTGCACTATAAGAATGTGCTCGATCTTCCCTGGATTTTTCGCGGGTGGAGGATAAAAAGCCTTTTTTACCGCAATGGCTGGGGCAATAACTGGAAAGCTGGTATTTACACGTATCATCACTACCACAGCATAACACACGAAGTGCTGGGCTGTATTCACGGAAAAGCCTTCATTCAGCTCGGCGGTGAACATGGAAAAACCATTCTGTTCGAAAAAGGCGATGTGCTCGTAATACCGGCAGGCGTGGCGCATTGCAATCTCGAAAAAGAACGACAGATAATCTGCATCGGCGGCTATCCGGATGGACGGAAATACGACATGCAATACGGACTCATCGGCGAGCGGCCGCAGACTGATCGGAACATCGCAGCGGTTCCTTTGCCGGCGACTGATCCGGTGTCGGGAAACAGCGTTCCGTTGCTCCATTTCTGGGAGTTTTCGAACCCTTCCCAAAAAAAGCAAATTTAGGTCTGAGGGTAATTTTTTTGAAAAACAATGTCTTACATTTAATGGTGCAACACCTTTTTACATGACAGTCAACAACTTAAAAGTTACACGTGCAGCTTCGATCTGCATTATCATCACCTTCATCGTTCTGGTGCTTTACTTCGGACGGGAAATCCTGTTCCCCGTCTTTATGGCCCTGCTGTTCGCTATTCTCCTTCGCCCGATGGTGAATTTCCTGAACAACAAGCTACGCTTACCGCACATCATTGCTATTAGCGTGGCACTCATTTTCGCTTTATTCATCGTGTTTGTGGTGATCTATTTTCTCAGCTCGCAAATAGCCGTATTCATGAACGATCTCCCGCAGATCAAGAAGAACATTTACTACCACATCGATCATCTGCAGCATTGGGTCCAGGGGAAATTCAAGATCAGCTCTACTGAGCAGGAACAATACCTCGAAACCACGGTTGAGCAGTCCAAAAAGATTGCCGGCAGCTCGATCGGCTCCATCACCGGCGGTTTGATGAGCTTCATCCTGATTTTCATTTACACCTTCCTGATATTGCTCTACCGCGCACTGATCCTCAAATTCCTGCACCAGATCACGCCGAAAGTGCATCATCCGACCCTGCGGGAAGTGCTGTTCGAAATCAAATCCGTGGTGCGCAGCTACATCTCCGGACTGTTGCTCGAAATGGTCATTGTGGCCGCCATGACTTCGCTCGGACTCTGGATCATCGGGGTGGAATACTTCATCTTCCTCGGCTTGCTGACAGCCGTTCTGAATCTCATTCCCTACATCGGGATCATCGTGGCGTGCATCATCAGCTTACTGGTGGCCATGGTTTCCTCGACCGAGCTCAGCGCCATCATCGGCGTGCTGGGTGTGAATGCCTTCGTGCAGCTGATCGATAACAACATCCTGATGCCGCGCATCGTGGGCTCGAAAGTAAGCATCAATGCCTTCGCTTCCATTATTGCGGTCATCATCGGCGGGCACCTGGCGGGCGTTGCGGGAATGTTCCTCGCCATTCCGATGATCGCCATTCTGAAAGTGGTGTTCGATCGGATCGACAACCTCAAGCCGATCGGGCTGCTCATGGGCGACAACATTCCGAAAACATTCAACTGGTACTATATCCGTATTCCCGATCTGAACGCCGGTAGTCGCGGCGAAAAGCACGATGACGACGAAGCGGATGCCGAGGCACGCGAAATACTCTGACAAAATGACATCTCAAACGGCAACGACATGGAAAACGACAAGAAAACACAAACCGAAGAACCTACGCCGATTGAAAAATTCAACGACGATCTGCGGGACTATTTAGCCACGCGCTACGAGCTGACGGTGCTCAAAACCTCGCAAAAAGCTGCTATCGTGGCTTCTGTGGGCGCATTGGCTGCTCTGCTGGGCGTACTGGTGGTCCTGTTCATTCTCTTTATCAGCCTGGCCGGCGGATTCTATCTTTCCGAGCTGGTAGGCAGCTACGGCCATGGATTCGCTATTCTTTCCGGGATTTTCCTGGTGCTGGGACTGATCGTCTACATCGCCCGGCGGAAATGGGTACTGAATCCCGTGCGTGATCACCTGATCCGGGAAATGTTCAACGAAGACTGAGAAGCCATGCTGGAGAAAATCGTAAAAAAGAACAACTTCGCTTCACACGCCGATATGAAAACCCGTATCGCTCACCTCGAGCGTGTGCGCGACGAACAGGAAGACGTCCTGAAAGCGGATCTCATCGAGATCTACAAATCACTGCAGCCTGCCGAGCTGGTAAAATCGGCCATTGATAACATTCGTGAAGACGTGGAAGTGGGCGAAAAAGCCGGCGGACTGGCGGGCAGTCTTGGTCTCAACTACCTGATAGGAAAGCTCATGGGGAAAAACAATTCTCCGAAAGGCTATCTGAAAGCGCTTGTCGTTCAACAGATTGCGAGCTATCTCTACCGCAAGAACGAAAAAACCATCAACGGTTTCATCGGCCAGCTGTCGCGCAGGGCGATGAAGAAAATGCATTTGATCGAAGAAGAGCCGGAGGAATTTCGCATGGAGCTTGAAAACGACGAGCTCAAAGAGCTGGAGAAAGAAGAAGACCAGGAAATGCACGAATCAAAAGACGCCGATCCAACATCCTCTGAAGACGAGGAACAAGCCGATGAAGAGAATAACCAAAAGTGACATATTTCCCGCGAACCTGCCTTGTCGGCAGACAGGTGCACGAATTAGCGCATCGGCCAGCCGATGCTTTCCCGGTTGCAGATAATCAGATCCGCGTGTGAACAAAATTTGCGAATCCCTGGGAAAGGCTTTTGCTGGGAATTGGTTTAAAACAAATCTGCATAAAACAACAAGAGAGAAGCGGGCGCCTCTCTCTTGTTCCAACCTAAACTACTACTACTTATGAAAACTAACCTCTGAATAACTGTTATCAACTTTCGTACCAAAGTTTGAAGAGCTGATTTCAGTCGTTCTTGGTAACAAAATTAACGCAGGAAACCGGGATCTATTTTGTTGATGACAGTTTTTAACAAATAATTACAAATTGCCCGTCATTACTGGGAAAGCGTCAACTAAAAAAATCAGACATAACCGGTGTCTACCCGGGTAAGCAAGAGCCCCCGAGTTTTTAAGGAAAACGCGTGCTGCTACACTCAAGCCTTTGATTATCTTTGCGACCACCCTTTTTTCGAACACACGATCAAGACATGAAAGTTATAGATCATTTAAAAGAAGCGAAAGACACGCTATTTTCCTTTGAAATCCTGCCGCCGCTCAAAGGAGCCAACATCCAGTCCATCTACGATGGAATCGACCCGCTGATGGAATTCAAGCCGAAATTCATTAACGTTACTTATCACCGCGAAGAATACATCTACAAAGAGCGCGAGAACGGTTTGCTCGAAAAAATCGCTATTCGCAAGCGTCCCGGAACTGTTGGAATCTGTGCGGCTATCATGAACAAATACCAGGTCGATGCCGTTCCACACCTGATCTGTGGCGGTTTCTCACGCGAAGAGACCGAAAACGCGCTCATCGATTTGCAATTCCTCGGTATCGACAACGTCCTCGTTTTGCGCGGCGATCCCATCAAAACCGAAACCGGGTTCAAACCGCATCCGGAAGGTCACCGCTACGCCGTTGAGCTCATTGAGCAGATCGCTGGCATGAATAAAGGACATTATGTCATAGATGACATCCACATGGACCCGACGAACTTCTGTATGGGTGCTGCCGGCTATCCGGAAAAGCATTTCGAAGCGATGAACCTCTCGACCGATCTTCAGTACCTGAAAGCGAAAGTCGATGCAGGTGCGGAATACATTGTTACACAAATGTTCTTCGACAATAAAAAGTACTTCAACTTCGTTGAAATGTGCAAATCCGCGGGAATCAATGTACCGATCATTCCGGGGATCAAACCGATCAAAACGTTGAACCATATTTCGTTCTTACCGAAATTCTTCCACATCGACTTCCCGGAAGAGCTCAGCAAAGAGCTGCTGAAATGCAGGACCAATGCCGATGCGTCACAGGTGGGAATCGAATGGGGAATTCACCAGTCCAAAGAATTGAAAGATGCCGGCGTGCCGTGCATTCACTATTATACTATGTCGACTTCCGCTTCGGTGAAAACCATTGCGAGTCAAATCTTCTGATCTATGAAAAAAGCAGCGCTACTTTTCGGAATGGTATTGTTTACAGGGCTTTCCCTGGCGCAATCCAAAGACCTGAATCTCACTAACGCACTGGTGGTTAGTCATATCAACGACCAGCAGGACCGTTTTACCCTCGAAGTGGCGATTGCGGAGATCCTTTCGCAGTGCAACGTCAAGAACACCGTGTCGCTCAACCTGTTGAAGCAGGGCGGCGATCCGCAGGTGCTGATGACCGATTCCATTACGAAAATCCTGGCTGAAAAAGGCATCAACACCCTGATGCTCGTTTCCGTTCGCGGCTACGATCGTCGTTTCAAGCCTTCTGAGAAGAAGATTACGCTGGCCGAAGACCTGTCCGCTGAAAACCTGTTTTCCCTCTATAAAGAAGACATCGTTTCCGTAACGCTGGAATTCCATTTCTACCGCAACGGCGAGCTCGTTTATACGGACCTGCTCAAAATCGGCGGCATCAGCTCCCGCGACGGTGTGATGAAAAAACTTCGCAAAAAGCTGACAAAGCGCGTGAACCGTAAGTGGAAATAGGTTCGGGTGAAAATCTTCTATTTCGTATTTACTCCGATTTACCTCTTTTTAGAACGATTCGTCCTGCCATATCTGACGGGATTTGACGGTTTGTTGGGAAAAATCTGCGACTGGCTGCATTTCTTTCCCTTTGATTTCGGCCACAATTCGGGTTTAATTGCCTGGTGTTCTGTGCTGCTCAATTACCTGTTGTGGTGGTCCGTTGCCTTTTATTTCTATAGAAACAAAAAAAAGCGCTGGCAAAAGAATACGGATCTGATTGATAAAATGGACGAAGCCTGAAAGATGGTGAAGTTACTTATTCAGTTTCAGCTTTTCGGCCTTCGCCCGCACCCAAGCCTTGTAAATTGCATTGGCGATCACCACAGCGATGATCATTGCCGAGCCGACATAGAAATCGCCGTTCAGCAGCTCGTCTTCGCTGAGAATGGGAATGGCGAGCAGGATCGTGTAAACCGGCTCGAGATTGATGCTCAGCGAAACGGTAAAAGCCCCGAGTTTTTTCATCACTTCAATGGTCGCCAGGAAAGCGAACGAAGTACACAGAATTCCGAGGAACAACAGCCACGCGGCGTCCTGCGCAGTCATTTCGAACATCTTTTCATTCAACATGCCACGACTGGCCAGCACAATCGTCATAAACACCAGCCCGATAGCCATTTCATGCAGCGTGATACTCGATGAAGGAATATCTTCGGCCAGCTTTGCGTTGAAAACCGAGAAAAACGCGGCACACAAAGCGGAGAAAAGGCCAATCATCAGCGCTATCATTTCCTGTGGCTTGAACGAATCGGAAACGAACCAGATCCCAAAAATCACGAGGCAGCTGAACAGAAATTCGATCCATGAAAAACGCTTTTTGAACACCAGCGGCTCGAGCCACGTCACGTGCAAAGTTGTGGTGGAAAGACACAAAATGCCCAGCGAAGCGGTCGACAGCTGAATGGATGTATAAAAAGTAATCCAGTGCGTGGCCACGATAATCCCGACACCGAGCGTTTTGAGCATGAATTTCCGGTCGGGAATGCGCATCGGCATTTTCAGCAGATATAGCCCGATCGCCAGCGAAGAAAAAGCGATCAGAATGCGGTACCATACAATATACAGGGCATCGATCCCGATCAGCTTGCCCAGAATACCGGTAAATCCCCACATGAAAATGATCACGTGCAGCAGGATGTAATACTGGAATTTCCNNCCACAAAGGAGCTCCGCCGCGGCGGATTGATGTACTTACCCGGAAAGGTAGCAAGGCACTGATGTGTTGGTTATCAATCGGATTACAAAACAAAAATCTTCGTTCACAGCGTAATTAATTAGCCTGGAATGCATTTCCGCTGCTACCCGGATCGCCTTTGCTTCCTCAACAAACATAGCTGAGCATGTCTCTTGCCCCTTTGTGGTGAGAAGTTTATCGTACTTTTGCCAAAAATCCAGTATGACTTTCGACGATCTGAATATCAAAAAACCGATCCACAACGCATTGGACGATCTGGGCTACCGCGTTCCGACTTCCATCCAGGCGAAGGGTTTTCCGGTCATGCTTTCGGGCGCGGACGTGATCGGGATCGCTCAGACCGGTACGGGAAAAACGATGGCTTATTTGCTGCCGGCGCTCTGTCAGTGGAAATTTTCCAAAGAGCGCTTTCCGCAGATCCTGATCGTGGTTCCGACGCGCGAGCTCGTTATGCAGGTCGTTCGCGAAGCCGAAAAGCTCACGAAATACATGAATGTGGTCATCGGAGGCGTTTACGGAGGTGCGAATATCAATACGCAATCGGACATGGTGAATAACGGGCTCGATCTGTTGGTCGGAACACCCGGGCGTTTGCTCGACCTTGCGTTGAAAGGCACGCTGAAGCTCAAGAATGTCAATCGTTTTATTGTCGATGAGGTCGATGAAACGCTCAGTCTCGGTTTTCGTCCGCAGCTGACTCGTTTGTTCGAATACCTTCCGCAGAAACGTCAGAATCTCCTGTTTTCCGCCACGCTTTCCGAAGAAGTGGAAGCGTTCATTCACGACTATTTCCGCAACCCGGTAAAAGTGGAAGCGGCGCCGTCGGGGACACCGCTCGAACAGATCGAACAACAAGCTTATGCCGTTCCGAATTTCTACACGAAGGTCAACCTGCTGGAACATTTGCTCCAAACCGACAAGCAGATGAACAAAGTGCTGTGTTTCGTTGGCTCGCGTGCCCTGGCCGATTTGCTCTACGAAGAAACGGAGCGTTTTCTGCCGGAAAAAACGGGTGTTATTCATTCCAATAAGGCGCAGAATTTCCGTTTCAATGCCGTGCAGCAATTCCAGAACGGAACGCATCGCATGCTGATCGCTACCGACCTCATTGCCCGCGGTCTGGACGTACACGAAGTATCGCATGTGATCAATTTCGATATTCCGGACGTGGCCGAGCAGTATATTCACCGCATCGGTCGAACCGGCCGTGCCGATAAAGAAGGAATCGCGATTTCATTCGTTACGCCGTCCGACGACAAGAACATGCAGGAAATTGAAGCCTTCATGAACAAAAAGGTGGCGGTAAGCGAGCTTCCGGAAGTAGTTGCAGTTTCCGAAAAAATGGCCGAGCACGAAAGACCGGTCGTTCATATGCCGATTATTCCGATCAAGAATCCGAAAAAAGAAGAAAGCGGTCCGGCCTTCCACGAGAAAAAAGCGAAGAACAAAAAGACCAACGTGCGCTACAACCACAAAGACGCGATGATGAAAAAATACGGCAAGCGCAAAACCCGCGGACAAAAACCGAGAGGGAAGAAATAGATTCTGCCGATTAAAATTCTATAATTCGCAAATTCGAAATATTTCGAAT
>DJFN01000155.1 GCA_002432085.1 Flavobacteriales bacterium UBA5871 | reverse complement strand
GACAAGAAGAAGGAGCTGCAGGACTTTATCTCCCGCTTCTCTGCCAACGCTTCCAAGTCGCGCCAGGCAACCAGTCGTCGTAAACTGATCGAAAAGCTCGACCTGGAAGAAATCCAGCCGTCCAGCCGCCGTTACCCGGGAATCATGTTCCACCAGGAGCGCGATGCCGGAAACCAGATCCTGACGGTGAACGGATTGTCCAAATCACACGAAGGACAGCTGCTGTTCAAAGACCTGTCGTTTACGCTCAACAAAGGCGACAAGGTCGCGTTGATTTCCCGTAACTCCCTTGCGATCACAACGTTCTTCGAAATCCTGAACGGTAACGCGAAAGCCGACAAAGGCGATTTCACTTACGGAACAACGATCACCACGGCTTACCTGCCAAACGATAACTCCGATTACTTCAAAGACAAGCTGTCGCTCATCGAATGGCTGCGTCAGTACGCGCAAACCGACGAAGAGCGTGAAGAAGTGAATCTGCGCGGTTTCCTTGGTCGTATGCTGTTCTCCGGCGAAGAAGCGCTGAAAAGCGCTACGGTGCTTTCCGGAGGTGAAAAAGTGCGCTGTATGCTCTCCCGCATGATGCTTGCAAAAGCGAACCTGCTCATGATGGACGAGCCGACGAACCACCTCGACCTCGAATCGATTACCGCACTCAACAACGGTATGAGCGATTTCCCGGGAACGATCATCTTTACATCGCATGACCACGAGCTCGTTTCAACCGTTGCGAACCGCATCATTGAGATCACGCCGAACGGATTTATCGATAAGATGATGCCTTACGATGACTACCTTGCCGACGAGAAAATCGCGAACCAGCAGGTGGAGCTTTACGCTTAATTTATACGGATCCACTCCGAAGGATCGGCTGCGTGGTCTGTTAGGATTTCAAGAGTAAACTTTCGAATTGTAATATTGCATTAAATGCATTGTTGCCTATTGTGTGGGCTGGAATTTGTTCGCTGCCTGGCGGGATTTCGAAAATGTAACACTTCTGTGAATAGCTGTTCAATTTGTTTAATTTAAGCAACGGCTACAACGTTTTTGCCGTACTAAAGAAAAAGAAAAGTACATCTATGAAAAAATCATTACTCCTCCTCACAACTTGTTTCACCAGTCTGCTCGCCTTTGCTCAGCCAAATCCAGTCGTTACAGGCGACACCATGCTGTGTCCGGAAGGAACGGGAACGCTGACCACCGGCACATTCGATTCTTATCAGTGGTACCAACGTTATTATATGTCGAGCGATACATTTGAAATCGTTGGTGCGACATCCCAGACACTCGATATGCCTTACGGCGATTTTGCTGCTTCCTACGTAATCGTTGNNGATACCGCGATGTCCGCTGAGATCTTTGTCGACGGTTATGTGTTTATTCCACCGGTTGTTTCAACGACAGGCGAATATACGATCGGACAAAATGGTGAAACGATCCTTTGCGTGGGCGATACGGTCTATTTCGAGCTTCTGCAGCCGTATACCGAGAGTATCACGTGGTACGATGGAGGCATGGCTATACCGGGTGAAGATTCATCTGTGCTCGTCGTAACCGATGCGGGAAGCTTTACCGTTACAGGTGCTCCGGAAGTTTGTCCGGATTACATCGCCATGATGGGCATTCCGCTCGATGTGATCATGGACAACTGCGGCCTCGGTCTCGACGAAGAAGCCTTGTTCGAAACAACTATCTGGCCGAATCCGGCAAGCGATCACCTGAGCGTTGAAACATCGCAGTTGCCGGAAAGCATGGAAATCTATGACCAGGCCGGCCGTTTGATCCGAACAGTAGCAACAACAGCTTTGCAAACGGAAATCACCTTGGAAGGAATGGCACCGGGAACTTATTTCCTTTCTGTTTCCTACGAAAACGGAACGGATAGAAAATCCTTCGTGATCCGCTAACGAAAATACCAGTCACATAACATAAGTGGATGAAACGGTCGGCAAAAGCTGGCCGTTTCTCGTTTACGTTAATTCATTACCCTACAATACACAACAGACCATTAAGATCTGCGCGTATTAGCTAACTGCACCACACTAAAACTATCAACAACACACACATACCGGACAAGTGCTGATTTGCGCAAATTCGTTAATTAGCGGGGAAGTTTGTGAGCTTACTTTCGTGGTTTCATCAAATCGAACGAAGCCTTTTTCGGAGCGCCAAACCCAAAGTTCAGCGACAAAGTCGAAACCAGGGTATGGTCCGGATTCAACACCGGATCGAACCGGTTACCGAAATGATACGTGAGAATGATCTGGTCGGTGAGCCGGTAATTCAGCACCAGCATGTATTGCAGATCGTTGTCTTTTTCGCGCACATAAAGCTGGCGACCTTCCGCATCCGTTCCGGCCGGAATTTCCGTTTCGCTCGCACGTCCGACCAGCTCGAACTGGACAGAGCATTTCTTGAATTCCGCCGCAAACGACACTCCGAAATCGTGGTTGTTCCGGTAAACCGTCGCATTCGGAAAATAAGCCTTGTAATAGCCCAGGTTGAACCATTCGTAACGGTAAACGAGCATCGCCTTCAGCACGTGATTCGTATCGCTCCAGAAACGATAGGTAGGAGTGAGCCAGAACGCGGTTTTCGGCGCATAGGAAAATTCGAAATCGTTGGTTGGGAAGTTCACTAATACAGCTGTTGCGATATCGATCGACAAGCCTTCGCGATTGGTGAGGTACTGCCGGAAATGATCGTAGGTTTCATCGCCCGCGATATGACCACGAATGAGCTGAGCTACTGCTTCCACAACAGAATCCGGTTGACTGAGTGGCGGAAGATTCAATGTGTCTGTACAGATAGCCGTTGCCAGTTTTTCAGCGGCTGGCGTCGATTGCGCATAACCCGAAGTTTCGAGCAAAGTCGTGATATAGCTCTTCATGGTCAGCATCAGCTCGCCGGTAGTATTGATACTCGTATCCCGGAGCAGCAAACGTGTTTTCAGGTTGATCTTGTTTTCGATCGTGGCCGAAAGCTGAAGGCTGTCGCGATAGTGATCCACGATCTTCTGATCTTCGGCATTGGAAAAATAGATCGACGTCCGCGCGCCGAATCCCAAAGCATTGGAATTCGTGCTATCGCCAAGCTTGAAAT
>DJFN01000121.1:969-5408 GCA_002432085.1 Flavobacteriales bacterium UBA5871 | reverse complement strand
GGCGCCAACTGGACGTTCATCGTCTGGGGTGCATTGAATGCCTTATATTTTCTGCCTTTGCTCCTCTCCAACCGGAACCGGAACAACCTCGAAATCGTTGCACAAGGACGAATTTTCCCTTCCGTGAAAGAATTGCTAAGCGTTCTGGGAACGTTCTTCCTGACCGTGCTCGCCTGGGTGTTCTTCCGCGCTGAAACCGTGACCGATGCGCTGGTTTTCATTGGCGGTATTTTCAATAAGAATCTGTTCACCGCACCGGCCGTGATGTCGCTCACGATGATTTATTTGTTGCTCTTCATGATCGTTATCGAATGGATGGGACGCGAGAATCAATACGCGCTGGAACGTTTCGGCTTTCGTTGGCCGCGGGCGCTGCGCTGGGGCTTTTATTCCTTCCTGATCTTTCTCACAGGCATGTACATGCAGACCAACGAAACACCGTTCATTTATTTCCAGTTCTGATATGAAAGCGTTCCTCCTTCAGCTGTTGAAATTTGTGCCGGTTGCGCTGGCGGTCTACATCGTGCTGCTCATTTTCTGGGGCGAATTCGTACACGAGGATTTCAAAAAGAACCTGCTTTTCCCGCGTGGCGGCGGCGGACATATGTATTCGCGACTGAAGGAAGTCAAAACGCAGCGCGATATCGATATTCTGTTCCTCGGATCTTCGCATACTTATCACGGTTTCGATACACGCATCTTTAAAGAACACGGCTGGACGAGCTTTAATCTTGGCTCCAGCAGTCAGACGCCGATTCAGACGAAGCTGCTCGTGGAGCGCTACCTGAAACGCGTTCATCCGAAGCTGGTAGTGTTTGAAGTTTATCCTGAAACGTTCCAGCTGGACGGCGTGGAGTCGTCGCTCGATATCATCGCCAACGACAGTATTCGTTTCGACATGGTAAAAATGGCGTTCGGCACGAAAAACGTTCGTTCGGTGAACACATTGATTTATGGCATGTACCGTCAGCTGTTCGGTCGCGACCGCAATTATGTCGAATTACCGCGCAAGCAGGAACACGTGTACATTTCGGGTGGTTATGTGGAACGCGATCCGGGTTATTTCCGCTATGCGACTTACGACAAACAGGAATGGCAGCTGCGTAACGATCAGAAAGCTGCTTTTGAGGCCATTCTGAAGCTTCTGAAACAGGAACAGATTCCCTATCTGCTGATCCAGGCGCCAATGACGTCAGCGCGCTACCGGTCTTATACGAACAATGCGGAGTTCGACCGCTACATCCAACAAAAAGGCGTTTACCGGAATTTCAACGGCGAATTGCCGCTCGATGATTCGCTTCATTTTTACGACGACAATCACCTGAACCAGAACGGTGTGCGCATTTTCAACGCAGCGGTTATCAGCTGGCTGGAAGAACGTCGTTTACCCTGAAAATCAAACGGTAGCTGCCAATTGCTTCAGCATTTCGATGAGCTTGGGCTGCGGCCACATATCCTGCTTGTCTTTCCGATAGCTGACATGCGTAAACAATCCTTTTTTACCCGCCATAGCGTCGCTGTTCAGGTCCCACATCTTGTCGATGTAAGTGAGCGGAATCGCATACGTTTTTCCGAGGTAAACGATCAGCTGTCGCAACGATTCGATCTGCGCGTCGCTGTACAAATGATAATACCGCGAACCGCGCCATTTGGCTCCTAGATCCATGACCTGGCTGGCCGGAATGGCCGTACCGGCGTAACTATAGAATTTCGTAGCATCTTTCGCGATGAAGCTTCCTTTCTTGGTATAGCCGCCTTTTTCCACGCCACCCCAGTTCGTGACTTCGATCCCAACGGAATTCTTGTTCAAAGCCACGTTATTAGCGAGCGTCGTTCCCAGATGATGCGCCCAGTATTTGCTTGAAAAACATTGGTGAATGACGCCGCTGCCGTCTATGATGAAAGCCGTGGCTACGCGATCAGTCGATGCTTTCCACCCCGCAACGACATTGAGCGCGTTCGGTCCGCCGGCCGTATGGTGAATAACGATTTGATTTTTGGGAAATTCCTGCTTGAAGTACTGCGATTCCGGCAACGGAACCTGCACAATTTTGGTTGTATCCAGCTCGTTCATAGTGTGTCAGATGTTGTTGAGTCAGTTCGCTAAATATACAACTTTAAGTCGTTCATTTTTCAGCAGATTGCTTTTTCCCGAGTGCGCAGCTTAGTCCTAAAGTGAGATTCGGACGCAGCCCTTTCGTAGGCATTTCGTAGGATTGGTTCTGATAATCGGCGCTGTTTAAAGCAAACAAAAACGGCAATTTTAATCCATAATAGACTGTCAGTCGCGGCGAAACACGGATCGCGTGAAAGACTTCCGGTCCGATGGAAAGTCCGAAATGCCAGATCTTGAACCGCATCAGCTGAAAATCGCCTTCAGGATCATTGTTATGGATGTAAAATGCTCCGATACGGTCTTCCATGGCGTACCATTTCAGCTGGAAATCGATCCGGATCGTATGGATCTGCGTCAGCTCCCAGAATCGCCCCATGCCGGTTTCAATCGAGATGCCGTTGTTCCGCGAGAAAAAACCTTCCAGCATTAACGAATCCGAAAAGCGGTTCATGGCATGATAAGGCGAAACAGCAGCGTTGGCCGGATCCGTTCCGACAGGATTGACCGACACGAAATCGCGACCGAAATTGCCCCAGGAAACACCGGATTTAATGTAATAATGCTGAAGAACGACGGGGCAATAAAATGCCGACAGATATCCCCTGACAAACGTACAGTTTGCCTCCATCGCTATGCGACTTTGAGCCACTACCGAAAAGGTCAGGCTTCCCAAAAAGCATAGTAGTAACCAGCGCATTGGCAGTAAAATAAGGAAAAATGACGAAACGGAAAAACGTTGCTGAATATTCGGGCGGTTATCGCGAAGAATAACGGGAGTTCAATGAGCGAAGCGCTATTTTACCACAATCTATAGCGGACTTCCAGTCGCTATAGATTAAAAAAGGCATAGGTTACGTACTGGCTTAGTTGAAAGCGTTCCCGACATATGTCGGGACCTACACACAAAGAGTTTCACGATTAAGAAATGCGTGCTGATCAGTAAAATCGGTGGTTGTACATACTATCCCGAACTTTCAGCTGAGCAACGCAAAATCCTGATCCATCCTGGCTGGCAGCGAAGCGAGAGAATGAGAATTGAAATATAAGCCGAGGTAGAATTATAATTATGAAGGTGTTCTGCTGAGAAAAACGCAGGATAGTATAAGGAACCCAGAAGGAACGTAAAGGGTAACCCGGGATATCTATGGAACATCTACGGGATATCTACGGGACATTTATGGGATATCTACGGGATATTTCCTGTCGGGAATTCGTCCACGAAGTATAATTGACAGATTTGTTTTCCGATTAACGCACCGTCTTCTCCAGCATCGGAACGAAACTGAAATTCCCGAACGTCTCTTCTTTGAAACCATCTTCCGTTTTCGTGATCCGCAGCATCCGCTGGGAATCGAGGTCACCGACCGGGATCACCATCATGCCTCCTGTTTTGAGCTGTTCCAGTAGTTTTTGCGGAACTTCCGGCGCGCCGCAAGTCACGAGGATCTTATCAAACGGAGCGTATGTCGCTTTTCCTTCGTAGCCGTCGCCAAAGAACAGTTTCGGCGTGAAACCAAAGAAATCGATGATCTTGCGCGCTTTCAGATGCAGCTCTTTCTGCCGTTCGATCGAAAACACCTTCGCTCCCATCGAGCAGAGAATACAGGTCTGGAACCCGGATCCTGTACCGATTTCCAGCACGCGCTCGCCACGTTTCCATTCCAGCAGCGAGGTCTGAAAAGCAACCGTATACGGCTGCGAGATCGTCTGCCCGGCCCCGATTTGAAAAGCAATATCGGTATACGCCTGCTGTTCGAACGCCAGGTCGAGAAAATAATGACGTGGGATGGCGTCGAAAGCCTGCAAAATCCGCTCGTCGGTAATTCCCTTTCTGCGCAGCTCGTCGANNCCTTTATGTTTGTAGGTGTCCTGCATCGGCGCAAAAATAGCAGTATTTCCGCTATTCCGAAAGCAAAATGGCCATCCGTGTTTCTACATCGAATTGTGTATATTTGGCTCGCTATTAATTAAACTCAGTATGGCTATAGACCCCAAAGAACTGGAATTCAACAAGAACGACGATGAAATGCGCCTCAAAATCTCGCGCATGGAAGCCGAGCTTGCCAAAGTGATGAAAGGTGGCGGCGAGAAACGTATTGCCGCTCTTCATGAAAAAGGAAAAATGACCGCTCGCGAGCGCATCGACCTGTTGCTGGACCCCAACACGCAACGTTTCGAAGTAGGCGCTTTCGCCGGGATGGGCATGTATGCAGAACACGGTGGCTGTCCTTCGGGTGGCGTGGTTGTCGTGATCGGCTACGTTTCCGGAAAACAGTGTATCGTGGTGGCCAATGACGCTACCGTGAAAGCCGGCGCCTGGTTC
>DJFN01000121.1:0-922 GCA_002432085.1 Flavobacteriales bacterium UBA5871 | reverse complement strand
AACCTCGTGGATTCTGCCGGCGTTTACCTGCCGATGCAGGACGAGATTTTCCCGGATAAAGAACACTTCGGACGCATTTTCCGCAACAACGCGGTGATGAGCTCCATGGGCATCGTGCAGATCGCGGCCGTGATGGGCAGCTGTGTGGCCGGTGGTGCTTACCTGCCGATCATGTCGGACGAATCGCTGATCGTGGACAAAACCGGAACGATCTTTCTCGCAGGCTCTTACCTTGTGAAAGCGGCCATCGGTGAAACGATCGATAACGAAACGCTTGGCGGCGCAACGACACACACCGAAATTTCAGGCGTTTGCGATTATAAAGTGGCGAACGACACCGAATGCCTTGAAACGATCCGCACCATGATGGGACAGATCGGTCAGCCTGAAAACGCCGGATTCGACCGCATTGAAGCCGTGGCGCCGAAACACGATGTGAAACGTGTTTACGGAATTCTGCCTGCAGAGCGCTCAAAGCCTTACAATACACTCGATATTCTCGAATCCGTCGTGGATGAAGGAAGTATCGTTGAATACAAATCCGATTACGGCAAGACGATCGTTTGCTGCTACGCCCGTATCGACGGCTGGAGCGTGGGCATCGTGGCCAATCAGCGCGAGCTCAGCAAAAATGCGAAAGGCGAAATGCANNGATGAACTGCAATCAGAAAAACATTCCATTGGTGTTCTTCCACGACGTTTCCGGATTCATGGTCGGCTCGAAATCCGAGCATGCCGGCATTATTAAAGACGGGGCGAAAATGGTGAATGCCATGGCGAATTCAGTCGTTCCGAAATTCTCGGTCGTCATCGGAAACTCTTATGGCGCCGGAAATTACGCGATGTGCGGAAAAGCTTACGATCCACGCCTGATCGTTGGCTGGCCGACAGCCGAAGTGGCTGTGATGAGCGGAGCTGCGGC
>DJFN01000167.1 GCA_002432085.1 Flavobacteriales bacterium UBA5871 | reverse complement strand
AAAAGGATTGAAGATCAAATTGTTCGCTTACGGAAAACGCACGGACGACCAGGTTATAGGCTTCGTTGCGCCGCATTTCGTTCCGGCGAATCACTTTGCATACAACGTCGAGAACGAATTCAACGCCGTTGTGGTGGAAGCGTTGTTCTCCGATCGTCAGCTGTTCCTTGGAAAAGGAGCCGGAAGCTACCCGACAGCGAGCGCCGTTTTGTCCGACATTTCCGCGCTGCAATTCGATTATGCTTACGAATACCGCAAGTCGAACGTGAACGAACCGCTGACACTTTCCGAAGATTTCCGTTTGCGTGTCTACATTTCAGCCAGCTCGAAGGAAGCGCTCAGCCGCATCGATTTCCTCGAAGTGGAAGAAGTTTTCCATGGCTCAAAACACCATTACCACATCGGTTGGGTAGATTTTGCCAGTATCCAGGCGTTCGACTGGAACAAGGAAAGCGAGCTGTTCCTGGCCGTTTTACCGGATGGAGTTCAACTGAACAGCTATGCCGCACAGCAAGCGGGAAACGTGGAATTATCTGAAGTAAACGCCTGAAAACAATGGGAAACGTACGATTGGAATTACAGCTCGATGAACAACCATTCGTGTTGTCGCTGACGAACGAAGACGGTTTGATAGCAGGGATCGATGCAGCGCCGGCGATCGGTGGAAAGCAAAAAGGATTGCGCCCGATGGAATTGCTGGCCGGATCGCTGGCCGGTTGTATGTCGATCGATGTGCTGTCGATTCTGAAAAAACAGCGCGTTGTCGTTACGGATTTCAAAGTCCGCATCAACGGGCAGCGCAGCGAAGACGTTCCGGCGAAATACGAGGCGATCGAGCTGGAATTTCTTGTAGACGAAAACGTTCCGCTCGACAAGCTGGAAAACGCCATCAAGCTGAGTCACGAAAAATACTGTTCCGTCTCCGCGAGCATTCATCCCGATATTCGTCTCACGACAAAAGTAAACTACCTGAAATGAGCAAACTGAGAACCGAAACACTGGCGATCCGCCTTCAGACCGAGCGCAGCGCACAGCGGGAACACAGCGTTCCGTTGTATTTAACGAGCAGCTTCACGTTTGAAAACGCCGAGCACATGCGCGCTGCTTTCACCGATGAAGTGGAAGCGAATATTTACTCGCGCTATTCCAACCCGAACGTGGACGAGCTGCTGACCAAAATGGCCGCACTCGAAGAAGGCGAAGCTGCCTGGGCAACGGCTACCGGAATGGCGGCTGTTTTTACCACTTTTGCGGCCTTGCTGAGCGCGGGCGATCACATTGTTTCCTCGCGTTCCGTTTTCGGTTCCACACACAATTTGTTCGTGAACATTTTCCCGAAATGGGGCATTACGACCGATTACGTGGACGCAGCGGATTACGAAGGCTACGAAAAAGCCATTCGTCCGGAGACGAAGATTTTATACCTCGAAACGCCGTCGAACCCGGGGCTGGATATCATTGACCTGGAACGAATCGGAGAGATTTGTAAGCGAAAAGGCGTGTTGTTCGTGGTCGATAACTGCTTCGCGACGCCCGTTCTTCAAAAACCGATTCGTTTCGGGGCACATATTTCCATTCATTCTGCAACGAAATACCTCGACGGACAAGGCCGTGTGCTGGGCGGAATCATCATTTCAACACAGGAAATCGTTGACAAGATCGAAGGGTTCGCACGCCATTCCGGTCCGGCAATGAGTCCGTTCAATGCGTGGGTGCTTTCCAAATCGCTGGAAACACTGCATTTACGAATTGATAAACATTGCAGTCAGGCATTGGAAATTGCGAAGCGCTTGGAAAATCATCCGGCTATTGATTGGGTGAAATACCCGTTCCTGGATAGTCACCCAGATGTGGCGATCGCGAAAAAACAAATGACAGGCGGCGGCGGAATCGTGAGCTTCCAGGTCAAAGGCGGTCTGGAAGCAGGGCGAAATTTCCTCGATAAGCTCGAACTGTTTTCTCTGACACCGAACCTGGGCGACAGTCGTAGCATAGCCACGCATCCCGCTTCGACGACGCATTCCAGGCTGAAGCCGGAAGAACGTGAGCTGGTGGGAATTTCCGACGGATTGGTGCGACTGAGCATCGGATTGGAACATATTGAAGATATTTGGGAAGATTTGGAGCAGGCCCTTTCGTGATGACGAATTTCCAGTTGCGTTTTGCAATGTGCGTGAGTTGAACAGGTAAACGACCCGATGGATGTGATCCGCAACTGGTAATTCGTAATTCCGTTATCTTTGCACCAAATTATTTTACATGTCACAAGATATTAACGCGGTAAGCTATTGCATCGGATTGAGCATAGCCGACAGCCTCGCACAGCAGGAACTGGCCGGAATCAATCCAACGGTAATGGCGGAAGCGATCAGCGATGTATTCGAAGGAAGAAACCTTAAATATTCAGCTGAGCAGGCTAACCACATCATTCAGTCCTACATCCAGTCCGTTACGGAAAACAAATTCCTGGTGAACAAGGAAGAAGGCGAGAAATTCCTCGCTGAGAACGGCAAGAAGTCGGGAATCGTTACGACGGCTTCCGGATTGCAGTACGAGATCCTCGAAGAAGGCGACGGACCTAAGCCTGCTGCAACCGATACGGTAAGCGTACATTACCACGGAACGCTCATCGACGGTACTGTTTTCGATAGCTCCGTTTCCCGCGGTGTTCCGGCGACATTCGGCGTACACCAGGTTATCAAGGGCTGGACGGAAGCGCTGCAGCTGATGCCGGTAGGATCGAAATACCGTCTGTACATTCCAGAGGACCTTGCTTACGGTGCGCATCCGCATCCGGGTGGAGCGATCCAGCCTTACATGGCACTGGTCTTCGATGTTGAACTGCTTGGAATCCAGAACTAATGAAAAAATACATTGTTCCTTTCGTTCTCGGGATACTTCTCGTTTCCTGCGGCGAAACCGAAGCGGAAGCTGAAAAAGCGCCCGAGCTGACGAACTTTAAACAACGCGTTTCCTACGCTATGGGAGCCGATCATGCCGCACAGCTGATCGAATCGGGCGATCCGAATGCCGACAAATACGACAAAGAGCAGATCATCAAAGGATTTGCGATGGGTCTCGGAATGGATATGGAAGCCGCTGCCAGTCCGGAAAGTCAGGCCATTCTCGAAAAGCTCGTCGGACCTTCACGCCAGGAATTCAACGCTGAATACAACGAAGAAGGATCGCTTTGCATCGGGAAGCTGATGGGAAGCTACTTCGCAACCGGCTGGAAAAAGAAGAAAGCTTACGATCAGTTCGATATCGACATGGTGAAATACGGCTTTAAACAAGGCTTGTACAGAACCGATACGCTGATCGAGCGCGGCGAGCGCACGGAAATGATCCAGAATTTTGTCACTGATATTTCCAACAAAGCCAGAGCTGAAGCGATGCGTCAGGAAAAGCCATTCTTCGAGAAAGTGAAGGCTATGAAAGGCATCGAAGCGCTTCCTGAAGGCATGTACCTCGAGACGATCAAACCGGGAACGGGCGGGAAGCCATCTCCGGGCGATGACGTTCAGGTAGATTACATCCTGACGAACATGAACGGCGATACGATCGAATCTTCTTTCGAAGGCAAAAAGCTCGGCCGCGAAATGCCGGCTTTCAGCCTGAACGGCGTGATCCGCGGCNNGCTGGAGCCTCAGCTTCCCTTACATGAAAAAAGGTGGTACTTACCGTTTGTATGTGCCAACGGAGCTTGCTTACGGCGAAGAGCCATTGGTATTCTACATCGAGCTGAATAACTACGGGAAACCGGGGACTTTGGCGAGCGGGATGTAATTGAGAACAGCTTCCCTCCTTGAGGAGGAGTATAAAGGGGGACAAGTTGTTCCCCTTTTTTGATTTACAGCGAAAAGAAAAACGCCACGCGATACAACACCGGTAGCAACACGCCTTGCTTGTTCCGCCAGAAATAACCTTGTCTTAGCGGGCTGTTCTGGTGATCAACGACGTCGATCATCACACCTGCGTTGAGGCGAACGTAAGGACCCAGAGCGCCCGAAAAGCCACCGCCGACCAATACTACAGGAACCCATGAGCGCTGCGTTGAAAGGTAGCCATTCTGAATCGGCGAGGAAAGCATCTCGATTTCCAGACCGGCGAACAGGTATTTGTAGGCACGCAAATGCGCAAATGCACCACCGCCATAAACGGAAAATCCGGTCTTCACACCGTTGAGGCTCGACCAGGAATGCTGATAACGAATACTTGGTCCGACAACTAGATATTGTTCTGGCAAAAAGCCGAGCTTGAGACCAACACCGCCTGTTCCGCCTAACGTTGATGCGCTCAGGTTGAGATCGATTCCCAGCTCTTTGGTCGAAAAATCTTCGGAAACGTTTTCGGTTTCGTCTTCTTCATACGTCCTTTCTTCATCTTCCTGTGCCAATAAAGAAAGGGGTGTCAGCAAAATCAACAGGTAAAACAGGTATTTCATAGCGTTGTAAGCAATTGTTCAATCAATGGTGCGTCCAGATCGTGTCCTCCTTCAAAACGAACGGTTCGGAATCCGAGTTGCTCGTAAGCTTTCACTGATTCGGAGGTCGCCGTTTCGTCGAAAAAAGGATCATCTGTTCCCAGTACAAATGTACGATTGTGCGGGAACTCATTGGATGGCTCGGGAAAAGCAACGTCCGGAGGGAAAACGCTGGCCCAGGAAATGAACGCGTCCGGGCGAATGTTTCCGTTGGCAATCCAGCGTGTAGCAGTTGCACCGCCTTGTGAAAAACCGATCACGACAATGCGTTTCGGCTGGAATTGTTGCTGTAAATGTGTATGAAGCTGGTCGAGCATCAATGTGTTTTCGCGAATATCCAGCTCGCGGGCTTCTTTCGTCATCCAGGAAGCGCCCACGCGTCCCGAGTTTCCGTTGAGGTAAAAGCGGTGCATGCCTTCCGGTACGACAAACGTCACCGTTTCCGGCAGCAGCTGTTCGACTTTCCGGATAAAATAAGCGGCCAGCTGTCCGTAGCCGTGCAGGATATAGACCAGCGTTTCCGTTTGATTCGTTGCTTCGCGGAACGCATAGCGGAAGGACCGCTCGACGGGAATGGCAGCCTGGCGAATCACTTTTTAAACGGCGAATCCGGAGCGATGCAGTATTTTGCCTGGCGCGGATCGTAGAAGAAATGGTAAACGAGCTCGCCTTTCTGCGTGATCTTCGGCTCGAACTTGAACGGATCTTTTTTCGCTTCGTCGTTGTTGTCGAGCTTACTGCGGTAGATCTTGATGTCTTTCGAAACCGGACTCAGATCTTCTTCCAGCTCATAGACGAAAGCTTCCGGGTTGTCGTCGCCGGCGTAATCAAACACTTTCCATTGGAAGATCAAACCGAGCTCACGGCTATTGAGCAATGTGTAGTAATTCCGCCAGCCGGAGTTCATCACGCGGTAATCGATCACGATATCGGTGCTGGTCGGCGAAGTGATGGCGCCGAATGAAACTTCCAGCGGGAGCGTCGGTGACGACGGAATCGGAACAGGGTAGGAGAATTTCTCCTTCGCGCCGTCGTAGTAGAAGAAGTAATTGAAATTGCCCATGTAGCCCATTTCGGCGGCTTTGGCCACTTTATCTCTGCGAATGGCTTCGTCCATGGCAAATTCCATACGGTTGATCGTGATGATCGCGTCTTCTACACCGTCGTCGTTCAGATACGCTTTGTAAATCTTGAGGTCGTATTTTTCTGTAGCGGGAATGTTCAGACTGGCCTCGGCTTCCCGTTTGGCACGTTCTTCCAGTGAACCGCCTTTGACTTCTTCTTTTGGCTTTTCTTTGGGTGTTTCGGCCGATCCGGAACACTGGAAAAGCGCAGGGAGCACGGCAAATGTCAATGCAAGCGGAAAAGGGAATTTCATATTAATAATCAATGTCGAGATTAAACCGGTTGCGGAAATCGAACAGGTTGGAGTTCTTCCGCGCCATTTTTTCGAATTTATCCTTACCGGTGAGGTGTTTCACTTCTTCTGTGTCGTCGTTGGTGATGTCGATGTTGATCTCCAGGTCATAATTCTGTAATTCCTTCCGCAGGTGCGCCATGATTTCACCGATCGCAGCATCCATGCGGCTTTTCTGCAACGCGTTGTCGACTTCGAAATGATAACGAACGTCATCGATCTGCTGCAGGTCGCGTTTGATCATGGCATGGTACACCGGCTCCTGTCCGTTGAGCTTTTGCGTATGGGCCATGGTTTTCCACAACCGTACAAGATCGTCTTTATCGAACGGATTCCGTGGAAGATCGGTTGGCTGGTCGGCCGTTTTCTGCTTCTGCTGGTCGATGAGGCCCTTGATCGACAAATGCGTCGTATTGAGCTGGCCTGTCGGCGCAGAAAGTGTTTTTGCTTCTTTCTTTATGTTGAATGCAGGACGTTCCTGGGGAACGGAAGGCTTGTTAACGGGCTTGGTCGTGTCGCCGCGAAGCGATTGTCCGGGATAGGGAATGATCGTTACGGGATCAGTCAGGAATTTTTTTTTTCCTGCTCACTTTTGATCGAGCACAGCTGCATGAGCGCCATTTCGACGAGCAATCGCTGGTTTTTGCTGGCTTTGTAATCGACATCCGTTTTGCTGAGAACGCCTAATGCCCTGACGGCAAAGTTCGCATCGAGCTTTTTGGCTTGTTCAACAAAGGATTTTTCGGTCATTTCGCCGACTTCAAGCAGATTGGCTGTGCGCGGATCCTTGCAAACGAGCAGGTTGCGGAAGTGATCGGCCAGTCCGGAAACGAAATGGTGGCCGTCGAAGCCTTTTTCCATCACGTCGTTGAACAGCAGCAGGTTCGCCGGAATGTCTTCGTTCATCGCATTGTCAACCACTTTGAAATAGTAATCGTGGTCGAGAATGTTCAGATTTTCCAGAACTGCTTTATGTGTCACGTTGGAACCGGCGAAGCTCACGATCTGGTCGAAGATCGACAAAGCATCACGCAGGGCGCCATCGGCTTTCTGAGCGATGAGGTGCAAAGCGTCCGGATCGGCTGTTACGGCTTCACGCGTAGCGATATTTGCCAGGTGATCGGCGATGTCGCGTACTTTGATCCGCTGAAAATCAAAGATCTGGCAGCGGGAAAGAATGGTCGGAATGATCTTGTGCTTCTCCGTCGTTGCGAGGATGAAGATCGCATGCGCAGGCGGCTCCTCGAGCGTCTTCAG
>DJFN01000216.1:24948-25663 GCA_002432085.1 Flavobacteriales bacterium UBA5871 | reverse complement strand
TTTCTGAAGCGTGTTGTAGATGATGGTGTAGTCGGCAGTATTCGCGTCTTCTTTGTGGAAGATCACGGTTTTTACGCCGGCTTCAACGATCAGATCGATGTGGAAATCTTCCAGCACCGTTTCACGATCGAGGATCACCTCGTTACGCTCGATGGATACTACTTCACCTGTATCTTCGTCACCGAAGTCTTCGATCCAGGATTTGAGTACTCTTGCAGCAAGGCGACGGCCCACTGCTTTTTTAAGGTTAGCCTTGTTGACTTTTACTTCGTCGGCAAGACCGAATATTTCGAGGATGTCTTTATCTGTTTCATAACCGATCGCGCGGAACAGGGTTGTAACAGGTAATTTCTTCTTACGATCGATGTAAGCGTACATTACACTGTTAATGTCCGTCGCGAATTCGATCCAGGAGCCTTTGAAAGGGATCACACGTGCAGAGTACAGTTTTGTACCATTCGCGTGACGGCTCTGGCCGAAGAACACACCCGGTGAACGGTGCAGCTGGGAAACGATCACACGCTCGGCACCGTTGATCACGAAGGATCCTTTTGGTGTCATGTATGGAATGGTTCCCAGGTACACATCCTGCACGATGGTTTCGAAATCCTCGTGCTCAGGGTCTGTACAGTAGAGTTTGAGTTTTGCCTTCAGCGGAACGCTGTAAGTCAGACCACGCTCGATACACTCATCGATGGTGTAACGCGGCGGGTCG
>DJFN01000216.1:0-24880 GCA_002432085.1 Flavobacteriales bacterium UBA5871 | reverse complement strand
CCGGATAAGCGAACTGATTTTTGCCAGATGCAAAATTAATTCTCGTTATGGTGTTGCTTGTTGTTGCCAAGGCGAAATATTTTTAATTGAGAAAGGTACTTTTTTGTATGCTGAAAAACAGGAAAGGGCATCCGTCAACCGACGAACGCCTTCCCTGTAAATGAAGTAAGTAATTACTTAATCTCAACTTCAGCTCCAGCCTCTTCAAGAGACTTCTTCAAGCCTTCAGCTTCGTCTTTGGATACGCCTTCTTTCAAAGTAGCAGGAGCTCCGTCAACGAGGTCTTTAGACTCTTTCAAACCGTTACCAGTCAACTCTTTAACGAGTTTAACTACTGCCAGTTTGTTAGCACCACCTGATTTCAGGACCACGTCGAAAGATGTTTTCTCAGCAGCAGCCTCAGTAGCGCCACCACCACCACCAGCAACCATTACAGGTGCTGCAGCAGCAGGCTCGATACCGTACTCGTCTTTCAGGATAGTTGCAAGTTCGTTAACTTCTTTTACTGTCAGGTTAACCAACGTTTCTGCGATTTGCTTCAAATCAGCCATTTTTATTGAATTTAAAAAGGTTCTTAAATAAATTGTTTTGTTGCGCCTGCGCTAAAGCGTAAGCGTTATGCTCGTTCTTCGAGCGTTTTCAGGATTCCGGCAATCTTGCTTCCACCACCTGTAAGACCGCTGATAACGTTCTTCGCAGGAGACTGGAGCAATCCGATGATGTCGCCGATGAGCTCTTCGCGTGACTTCAGTGACTCCAGGGCATCGAGTTGGTTATCACCAACAAACACGGCCTCGTCAATGTAAGCTCCTTTCAGAACAGGCTTATCATTTTTCTTGCGGAATTCCTTGATTAGTTTTGCAGGTGCATTACCTACTTCAGCAAAAAGAATGGATGTTGCTCCGGAAAGTGTTTCCGCAAGCTCACCGTATTCTTTTCCTTCAACACGCTCCATAGCTTTTGCCAGCAAGGTGTTCTTCACTACACGCAAAGAAATACCTGCCTGGAAGCAACGACGACGAAGCTGGTTGACAGTTTCTACTGTTAAGCCGGATGTATCTGCAAGATAGAAGATATTTGCGTTGGACAGGTCCTTTGCAAGATCTTCAATGTACTGTGATTTTTGATCTTTTGTCATTACTACCTTGTTTTTAAGCTACAACAGACTTAGCGTCAATTTGAATACTTGGTGACATTGTAGAGCTGATGAAGATGCTCTTGATGTAAGTACCTTTCGCTGCAGACGGCTTCAGCTTGTTCAGCTGCAGGATCAATTCCATCGCGTTCTCACGGATTTTCGTTCCTTCGAAAGAAACTTTACCGATAGCGGAATGGATGTTTCCGTATTTGTCTACTTTGAAGTCGATCTTACCCGCCTTCACTTCTTCTACTGCTTTACCGATGTCCATCGTTACCGTACCTGTCTTAGGGTTTGGCATCAGTCCGCGCGGTCCGAGTACTCGTCCGAGCGCACCAACTTTACCCATAACAGAAGGCATAGTAATAATTACATCGATGTCAGTCCAGCCACCTTTGATTTTTTCAATGAAATCGTCCAGTCCAACGTATTCAGCACCTGCCGCTTTTGCTTCAGCTTCCTTGTCAGGAGTACACAGTACGAGTACGCGTACATCCTTTCCGGTTCCGTGAGGCAAAGCAACTGTACCACGAACCATCTGGTTCGCTTTACGTGGATCAACTCCGAGTCGCACAGAAATATCTACCGAAGCGTCAAATTTCGATGTAGTGATGCCTTTAATCATGTCACACGCCTCAGCAAGGGTGTAAGGCTTAGCCAGGTCATACTTGGCAAATACCTCTTTTCTTTTCTTAGAAATTCTTCCCATGACGTTAATGATTATTTAGCCGCCGGTGCTTCACCACCTTTGACAGTTACACCCATACTACGTGCAGTACCTGCAACCATAGACATTGCCGAATCAACTGTAAAACAGTTCATGTCAGGCATTTTATCTTCAGCAATCACGCGGATCTGGTCCCATGTCATGGTACCTACCTTGCTCTTGTTCGGCTCGGAAGAACCTTTCTTAAGCTTGGCGCTATCGATAATCTGTACGGCTGCTGGTGGAGTTTTGATGACGAAATCGAATGATTTGTCACTGTAAACTGTGATCACACATGGCAAAACCTTTCCTGGCTTATCCTGCGTACGAGCGTTGTACTGCTTGCAGAATTCCATAATGTTGACCCCTTTCGCACCGAGTGCGGGACCAACTGGAGGAGCTGGATTGGCTTGGCCACCTTTGATCTGTAATTTGATCAATGCTGCTACTTCTTTAGCCATTGTTTATATAATTATGCAGTCGAACATGGGCATTAAAGGGAAGCTTTAATCAATAAACCCACTCCTGCGGTTAATACACGGTCAGCCTTCTTTCTCTACCTGCATGTAGCTGAGCTCCAAGAGGTTTTTACGTCCGAAGATTTTCACCATTACTTTCAGTTTTTTCTTGTCTTCGTTGATCTCGTCGATCACACCCGAGAAGTTGTTGAATGGTCCGTCGATGACTTTCACCGATTCACCAACAACAAACGGAATCTTCATTTCTTCTTCCGTTTCTGAAAGCTCGTCTACCTTACCTAAGATCCTGTTCACTTCGGACAAACGCATTGGCTGCGGATCTCCTCCTTTTTCAGCACCCAGGAACCCGATTACATTCGGGATGCCTTTGATTACGTGCGGCACCTCCCCGATCAGGGAAGCTTCGATGAGCACGTAGCCCGGCAAGTATGCTTTTTCTTTGCTGATTTTCTTTCCGTTGCGGATCTGGAAGACCTTCTCGGTAGGAATCAGCACTTGGGATACGTAGTCGTCCAGCTTCAAACGAGCAATTTCGAGATCGAGGTATTCTTTTACCTTTTTCTCTTTGCCGCTCACTGCACGTACGACGTACCAACGTTTTTTAATATCTCCCATCGTCTGATTATAACATGGAGTAAACAAATCCGAGCAATCCTTTCCAGGTCGATTCTTCCGAACCGGTGATCCCGAAAACAGTATCCATAACGAATACCAGCAATGCGAAGATAACGGAAGCAATTACCACGATAAGGGCATTGCTTTGCAGTTCCTTCCATGTCGGCCAGGTAACGTTTTGCGTCATCTCCGTGATGGTCTCGCTAAAATAGTTCTTAAACTTTGACACGACTTTTCGTTTTTTATGCACGGGTGGTAGGATTCGAACCCACGACCAATGGTTTTGGAGACCACTACTCTACCAGCTGAGCTACACCCGTTTAAAAAGGGCCGTCGCCGTGTGGCTTCGACCCTTCTGTATCGTTATTATCTGATTTCGAATCAGTTCAGGAGCTCAGTTACCTGACCTGCACCTACAGTACGACCACCTTCGCGGATTGCGAAACGGAGACCTTTGTCCATAGCTACCGGTACGATCAACTTAACGTTGATGGTAACGTTGTCACCTGGCATAACCATCTCGCGACCATCAGTCAGGAGGATCTCACCAGTTACGTCCGTTGTACGGAAGTAGAACTGTGGACGGTAACGGTTATGGAATGGTGTGTGGCGACCACCTTCTTCTTTCTTCAGAACGTAGATTTCAGCTTTGAAGTCAGAGTGTGGCTTAGTAGAACCTGGCTTGCAGATTACCATTCCACGCTTGATTTGAGATTTCTCAATACCACGGAGGAGGAGACCTACGTTGTCACCAGCTTCACCACGGTCAAGGATCTTACGGAACATCTCAACACCTGTTACAGTGGAAGTCAGTTTCTCGTCACCCATACCGAGGATCTCTACAGGATCACCAGAGTTGATAACACCTGTCTCGATACGACCTGTTGCTACAGTACCACGACCAGTGATCGTAAATACGTCTTCAACCGGCATCAGGAAGTGCTTATCAACGTCACGTGGAGGCAATTCGATGTAAGTATCAACAGCTTCCATCAGCTCGTCAACTTTAGCAACCCACTGTGGCTCACCGTTCAATGCACCAAGTGCAGAACCTTGAATTACAGGAGCGTTATCGCCATCGTACTCATAGAAAGAAAGGAGTTCACGAACCTCCATCTCAACAAGCTCGAGGAGTTCCGGATCGTCCACCATGTCCACTTTGTTCATGAACACAACCAGACGTGGAACACCTACCTGACGACCGAGGAGGATGTGCTCACGTGTTTGTGGCATTGGTCCGTCAGTTGCAGCAACCACGAGGATCGCACCGTCCATCTGAGCAGCACCGGTAACCATGTTCTTCACGTAGTCGGCGTGACCTGGACAGTCAACGTGCGCATAGTGACGGTTAACTGTTTCGTACTCGATGTGTGAAGTGTTGATAGTAATACCACGCTCTTTTTCTTCAGGAGCGTTATCAATTGACGAGAAATCACGTACCGCAGCCAAACCTTTAGCAGCAAGTACACTTGAGATAGCAGCAGTCAACGTAGTTTTACCGTGGTCAACGTGACCAATTGTACCAATGTTAACGTGCGGTTTGGAACGATTAAAATTTTCCTTAGCCATTGTTTTTATTTGTTACGTAATTAATAAACCTTATTCTAATACAAAATTTCACCCCTTTTCAAGGATGAACTTCCCGTAGAGCCAATGACGAGATTTGAACTCGTGACCTCTTCCTTACCAAGGAAGCGCTCTACCCCTGAGCTACACCGGCGCGAACGTTTTTCCAAATCTTAATTGAGCGGGAGACGAGATTCGAACTCGCGACCCTCAGCTTGGAAGGCTGACGCTCTACCAACTGAGCTACTCCCGCTTGTTTTGGTGGGGGTGGATGGACTCGAACCAACGATGTCTGAGACGACAGATTTACAGTCTGCTGCAATAGCCACTATGCGACACCCCCAAATTTTGGAGCCGGTGGAGGGATTCGAACCCCCGACCTGCTGATTACNNAGCTGCTCTAGCCAACTGAGCTACACCGGCACTAAAATTTTATTAAGATTTGAAAGAACGCTTTCGCTTTTTTCCCGTTTGGGTTTGCAAATGTAGCAAAGAAATCCTTTCGAACAAGGGTGGCGCTGATTTTTTTCTACTTTTTTTTGAAAAGAAAAAGGCAGCCATCCGACTGCCCCTCTTTTCGTTTTATGTGATCGTCTTAACTGACGACTTTCGATTTGTGTTTATCTACCTGTTTACGAAGTGCTTCCACTGCCAGGTCGGCAGCTTCCTCAAAACTTTTGCACTGTTTCTTGGCAAATAATTCTTTTCCGGGCATCAGTAATTTCACTTCGGCAATCTTGTTATCTTTTTCCGTACTCTTATCCAGGCGGAGGAAAACCTCCCCAGCAATGATGTGATCAAAGAAAAGTTGCAGTTTGGTCACTTTCTCATTTACAAAGTTGATCAGCTTCTGATCGGCTTTGAAATGAACGGAATGCACTTTGATGTCCATAACGATTCATTTTTTGCGCCCACGGGGATGGGCTTGTGAGTAAATAGAATTTAATTGTGCGAACGAATTGTGCGTGTAGACCTGGGTGGCAGAAAGATTTGCATGCCCGAGCAGCTCTTTCAGTGTTTCCAGTCCCGCACCGTTGTTGAGCATATCCGTTGCGAACGTATGCCGGAGGACGTGCGGGCTTTTCTTCTGCACATTCGTTACACTTCCAAGGTAGGTATTTATTTTCCGATAGACAAGCGTTGGATACAACTTTCTTCCCTGTTTTGAAACAAATAATACTTCCGCGCTGTCAGGACCTTGTGGTTTCAGCTTTCTATAGGCATTTATGAGCTCATACAAATCGCTTCCGATCGGAATCAGACGTTCTTTGTTGCGTTTTCCCAGCACTTTAATATGAGTCGATACCACATTGGCTTCGCGCAGGTTGATCAGCTCGCTCAAACGAATCCCGGTCTGATAGAAGACTTCCAGCATCAGGCGATCGCGCTGACCTTCGAAATTGGACGCAAACAACGGATCGATGCGTTCGGGAGCAAGATCGGCCTCCCGAACGAATTGCGGAAGCCGCTTTTCGGTTTTCGGGCCACGGATCTTTCGCATCGGGCTGTCGGCGATGATGCTTTCTTTCACCGTCCATTTGAAAAAGGAACGCAAGCAGGATAGTTTACGGTTAACGGTGCGCGCCGTTTGCTTTCCCTCAAGCAGATGAACGATCCAGCCGCGAATGAGCTGATGATTGACCTCTTTCCAGTCGCGCTCGCCTGCGATACCGGCAAATTCGACGAACTGCAGCAGATCGTTCGCATACGCCAGTAAGGTGTGCTGCGAAAAACGGCGCTCGGTAACGAGGTATTGCTCAAAACGATCTGTGAGGCTTAAAGAAGTCATGACTTCTTTAACGGAGCAATGAGGATTTGGTTTCAACAAAAAGGGAGCCCTTGAGCTCCTTTCCGTTATTTATCTTTTGCCATTTGTTCTTTTACCCAGGCTTCCAGCGCCTGGTCATCCATTGCCACGAGCTTTTCGATGACTTTATTTTTCTTGGCGCTGCCGTTTTTGTAAAACTTCACGACGCTTTTCACCCCGGCAAGATTACAGGTCAGTGCATCGGCTTTTTTATCAGCGAGGACCGCACGTGTATAGCCGCCCATGAAGATGATCAGCAGCTCGGCGTTTTTGTCGGAAAGATCCGTTACATAACCATGCAGCTCGAGCGTTACACTCGGTGAGTTGGTTAGCCACGTGATCAGTAAAGCCTGCTGCGTTGTGCGCTCTTCTTCCTGCTCACCCAGAGGCGTTGCATCCAGCCAGTCGATCGTAGCCAGAACAGACGGCTCGCTGGCAGCATATTCGGATTCTTTTTTTGGGAAATTTTCGGTGGACAGGCGTTCCTGGGCAAAGCTCAGTGCGGACAGGTTCAGGATACAGATAAAGAGGAGTTGTTTCAGATGGTTCATTGTATGGAGGTTAATTATTAATGATGCTAAAATAACCATCTGTCGGAAACGCACCCGGATTTGAAAGAAATAAAAAAGGAGCCCATCGGACTCCTTTAGAATATCGTATGTGAATATCCTTATTGCTCGGCGGACTTCATCTTCTGTGCGTAAGCGGCACGGATGTTCTCCTGACGAAGGATTACAGAAGGCTTAACGAATTCCTTGCGACGACGCAGTTCTTTCATTGTGTTCGTTTTGTCGAACTTCTTCTTGTACTTCTTCAGCGCTCTCTCGATGTTCTCGCCTTCTTTAACAGGGATAATTAACATATCTGAATTTTATTTGATTCTTATTTTACGGATGGCAAAGATAGTATTTTTTTCTTTTCAACAATAGTTGTTTCAAAATAATTTCTGCCGATTCTCCGCTTTACTTCAAAAGCTCTCGTGAAATAACCACTTTCTGGATTTCCGAAGTTCCTTCACCGATGGTCATCAGCTTGGCATCGCGCAGGTATTTCTCGGCCGGATATTCTTTCGTATAACCGTATCCGCCCATGATCTGCACGGCTTCGTTACCGCATTTCACCGCCACTTCGGAAGCAAAATACTTCGCGAAAGCTCCTTCTTTTGTCATGCCAAGCTTGTTGTTCTTGCGGTAAGCAGCCTGGAAAGTCAGCAATTCCGCAGCTTCCACTTCGGTTGCCATATCTGCCAGCTTGAATGCGATCGCCTGGAATTTTCCGATAGACTGACCGAACTGCTCGCGCTCTTTGGCATATTTCACGGATGCTTCGTAAGCTCCGCGAGCCACGCCGCAGGAAAGTGCCGCAATGGAAATACGACCTCCGTCGAGGATCTGCATTGCCTGCTTGAAGCCCTGCCCTACTTCGCCGATTACGTTGGCATGTGGAACGCGCACGTTTTCGAAGATCAGCTCGGCCGTTTCGCTGGCTCGCACACCGAATTTGTCTTTGATCTTTACAGCGGAGAATCCAGGTGTTCCTTTTTCGATAATGAAAGCCGTGATGCCGTTCGAATCGAGCAGCTCGCCCGTGCGGATCAATACAACTGCTACATCGCCCGACAATCCGTGTGTGATCCAGTTTTTCGCACCGTTGATCACCCACTCATCGCCATCACGCACAGCAGTACATTTCATACGCATGGCATCGGAACCGGTATTCGGCTCGGTAAGCCCCCACGCACCGATCCATTCGCCGGAAGCCAGCTTCGGAAGGTATTTGCGCTTTTGTTCTTCGGAACCATGGTAGTAAATATGACCCGTACAAAGGGAATTGTGTGCTGCAACGCTCAAACCGACGCCACCGCAAACCTTGCCCAGCTCCATCAGAGCCGTTGCATATTCAAAGTAGGAAAAGCCGCTTCCTCCGTATTCTTCAGGAATGTAGATACCGAGCAAACCGAGCTCACCCATTTTTTTCATGGTATCCACCGGAAAATACTCTTCGTTATCCCACTTGTTCCTGTAAGGGAGGATTTCTTTTTCAGCAAAATCACGCACCATTTGTGCAATCATGTGCTGATTCTCATTCTTTTCAAAATTCATAACTAACAGTTTTTGGGGTGCTATAAATGGTATTCTGTGTTCTTCGATTTACATTTTAGTAGCCGACTAAATTAGTAATATTTTCAGTGTACTTTGACAATTTTTGATCGCCCTGGAGAAAATTCAATCCGACCAGAAAGTTGAATCCTGCGATTTCACCACCGCATTTCAGGATGAGCTCAGCCGCTGCAGCAGCCGATCCTCCCGTTGCAAGCAAATCGTCGTGGATAAGGATCCGCTCTCCTTTTACAACAGCATCTACGTGCATTTCCACAGTCGCGCTTCCATATTCCAGATCGTAGGAATGGCTGATCTTATGGTAAGGCAGCTTGCCGGCCTTGCGGATCATCACGAAAGGAATTCCCAGGCGCATTGCCAGCGGGTAGCCGAACAGAAACCCGCGGCTTTCGATCCCTGCAATTTTATCGATCTGCTGATCGCGGTACATTTCATACAGATGATCTGTAATCGCTACCGAAAGGTCCGCATCGAGCATTATCGGCGTAATATCCTTAAAGATGATTCCTGGTTTCGGGAAATCCGGCACGTCGCGGATCGCGGCTTTAATTCTTGTTTCAATCATTCATCTACCGTTAAATAGTGCTGCAGCTTTTCATACAGTTCGGCCGTAACCAGCACGGATTTTTTAATGCCCTCTACCGATTTGTAAGGTCCGTTTTGGGAGCGCAATTTTACGATAGAATTTGCCAAATTCCAAGAAATATAGGGATGTGAGGCCAATTCCGCTGCCGTAGCGCGATTGAGTGGGATGCGTTTCAGGCTCAACGGATCGATTGAAACGGACGGCTGGATCACCGCCAGCTTTTCAGCATCCATTTTCCAGACTTCCAGCAACTGGCTTTCGGTGTAAAAACCTCCCAGCTCATCGCGCCGACGAATGATCTGCCGGGCAAAGAATGGCCCGATTCCTTTAATCTTCAGGAGCTCTTCTTCGGTTGCTTTGTTGATATTGATACGAGCTATTTCTTTTTTCGAAGGATTAGCAGCTGCTGTCGCTGTCGGATAGCGATTGTCTGACACCGGATAGAATGTCGAGTCGACAATCAGCTTATACAATTCATCGGAAATAACAAAGATGCGTTTCAGGTCTTCGTCAGAGCGGATGCCTCTTTTGCCAAACTTCAATACGACAGACGCTTGTTTTTCACTTAATCCGAGCGCCATCCAGTCTTCCAGCGTGTACGTGTTCGGATCGAATGCCGAAGGCGGTGCCTGAAAACGGGATTTTCGTCGGTTGTATTCTTTACGTCGTCCACCATTTCGCTTCACGTCGCGGGCAGCTTTCTGGAAATGGTCGTCCATATAGGAAATATGGATCGAATCTTTTGGCTGCAAAGACATTACTATATCAGGAAGCACGAAAACGATCACCAGCAATATAACAAAGACAAGGGTGCCACGAAAGGTAGATTTGGACATCAAAGGAGCAGACATTGGAATAGCAGTTTTCCAACGAAAGTAATAAAAATCAATCTTTTGTATCGATTTTCTATAAACCTGTCAATTCCAGCTCAGCTTTCAATAAATGAAGTGATTCCTCGAAAGTCTTCGGACGATAATCGAGGAGATCGTAAGCTTTGGAAAGATCGAATCCTGTTCTTGGCGGGCGTTTGGCCGGCTGATTAAGCTCTGCAGAAGAGATCGTGGTAATGGGTGGTTCTGAGATGTTTAGGAAATCGGCAATTTTCCGCACCAGCTCATCGACGGCGAACGTCTCAGGTCCCGATAAATGGAAAATCCCGGTCTGTTTTCGCAGCACGATTTCTATGCAGCCGTAAGCCAGGTCCTCGGCCCAGGTTGGTGCGCGGAACTGATCGTTAACCAGCTTCATGGCTTCTCCTTTCGGAAGCGCGTCAAGTGCCCAGAGGACAAGATTGGATCGTGAAAGATTATTACCGGTTCCGTAAACGATGATCGTTCTTGCAATCGACCAATTCGTGTTTGCATCTTTCAGCAGCACATTTTCGGCTTCGACTTTGGAACGGGCGTAAATGCTCAGCGGTCCAACAGGGTCCGTTTCCTTGTAATTGCCTTTTTCGCCATCGAACACAAAATCGGTTGAAACCAGCTGAAAATGGGCTCCGATCAGTTTCGCAGCTTCCCAGAGGACCATCGTTGCAAAAGTGTTGACCAGGAAACATTCCTCGGAATGCTGCTCGCAGTAATCAACATTGGTGATAGCCGCCGTATGAATAATGGCTGTTGGCTTTTCGGCGATAAACAGCGCTCCGACTTCTTTCGTAACGGTGATATCCAGCTCGCGGTAATGTGTTTCCGGACAATCCGGATTGCGGTTCGCACCTTTGGAAGTCGCCACGAAAGGAATATTGTGTTGCAGACAGCGTTTGACGATCTTTTGCCCCAAAAGGCCATTGGCACCGGTGATCAGGATTTTCATGGAGCAATGTAGTTGATTACAATTCCCATATTGAAGAGCGTTTCTTACGCTTCAGCTTGAAATAATGCTTGTGCTCGAGTATCCAGGCCATGATCAGGTAAGGAATCAACGGAGATCCCAGTCCGATGCAGGTCGCGTATATAAATCCCAGCCTGACTTTATTGGTCTGAATGCCGAGTTTACGCGCCCACCAGGAACAAACACCAAAGGAGCGCATTTCAAAGAAGAAAGCTATTTTCTGTATGGTCCGCTTCATCGTTTGAGCAGGTACAAGCCCACTTTACAGTGAAGGCATTGTTTCCTGTTGCAAAATTCGTTTTTTAATTCGAGAAGTCCTTGACTTTCCGCAGCAGATTTTGCGATCAGCCCGTGTGTTTTCCATTCATCGAGTATGGCATTCTTTTCAGCGGGCAGCAATTCGAGCAGATCAACGGCCCGTTCGCGGAAAACAGGATTTCCCGTAACATCCGATAACCACCACAAAAACGGCGCTATGCTATTCACGATTACGACATGCGCGGTCGAAAGATGCATCGCGCCGGATACTTCCTTTTGTTTTTTCCGGCCGAAATGGTAATGGGTTTTCCAGTATTCGGAAGGCTCGGCCGTTAGAGCGGTTTCCAAGCAGTTTTTGATCGCGCGCGGCGACAATTCCCAGAAAGCTTCCGACCAGTCCATTTGCCGGATGAAGGAAGCAAATTGCGCCAGTCGGATCGTTGGAAAACCTGCCGGTCGACAACCTTTGAAATGCCAGGCATGCATCTCGGCCGGGTGAATTCCAAACAGCGACCGCTCGTAGTGCCAGTCGAATTTCAATTGCGTTTGATAATCATCTGCTGCTGGTTGCTCAAGAAAACCGCTGGTGCCGAACACGACGGACTCAAGCTGACGACCTGTTCGAAGCAAGCGTTCGAAAGGCAATCTGTGTGCCAGCTGCTGGAACGGCAATTGGTTGGTTTTCATTCCGAATGCTGCCGCGATGCTGTGAAATAAGACTTTCTGAGGGTTGTACTGCAATCGGGTGCCCAAAGCGATGAGCTCTGCCGATTTACGCTCCAACCTTCGAAACAGCGCTTTTTCGATCTGGTCCCAGACCACGGGAGCCGGACAATCGGCCAGCTGTCCTGCACATGCGATCCGTTCGGCGCCCTGCATCCATTGAACGGTCGTTTCGAAGTGCTTCCAGTCGATCAGTGGCTTCAGCTCTATTGTCGGAATTGCAACGCCGTCGATAAAAACCGGCTGGTCGTGCTCGTACACCACATGCAGGATCACATTCCGGTAAGCAGGATCAGTTTGATGACCGTGCGCCATCCAGTCGGAAGAGCGCACGTGCAATTCGATGTTCCCGCTGTGGATCAAGCCATCCAGCTCTATCTTTCCATTGAAAAAATCCGGACCGGATGCAGTGTTATAAAAACCTGTGTTCAAAACCCCGACCGGTTTGCCGTCTGTTGTTTTCAATGTATGCATGGGCAGGCGCTTGCTACGCCAAAGAAGGTGCAAATAGTGTTCATTCATCTAAAAATGCCTTTCACTGAATATACTATTTTTCGCCGGGATTCTCTCCAACCCTCACCCATTTTTTCACGTTCCTTTTCTAAACTACCTGTTTCGCTTTCCCTACGACGGATGCAGGTCATTTCAGGTTGTTAAACTCGCACACAAAACTGGAAGACATCTTTTTATAAACCGTGCTTACCAGGTAACGGTTTACGACGTGAACGGCCGACTGCTCGAATCACGTGAGCTGACGAAACAGCACAACCAGCTTTCACTGGAGCTTATTCGGGTTCGCTGTTCCTGGTTACATTACGAACGGAACGCAAACAGCGGTGAAACACGTTGTGAAACAATAAGATTCTGATTTAAAAAGAAAGCGGCTTTCATTCGAGGGCCGCTTTTTTGTTGTGCAGTCGCACGCAATTCACAACCAAATAAATTTTACACTTATTCTAAATTGAAGCAGTCGTTAGCAGACGTTTTTTGCTCTGACATAAGCCTCAACTTTGATTTCATGCGTGTTCCGGAAATAAGCTCAGCAATCCTTCTTCTGTTGCCGGGCACACGCCTCTTTCGGTGATCAATGCCGTTACCAGTCGCGCCGGTGTAACATCGAAGCCGTAATTGCTGGCTTTGGTCGTTTCGGGACAAACAAGCACTTCGTCCATGATTCCTGAACGGCGGCTTTTTCCTACAACATATTTCACTTCATCCTGATTGCGCTCTTCGATCGGAATTTCGCGTAAGCCGTCGCTGATGGTCCAATCGAGCGTAGTAGAAGGCAGCGCCACATAGAACGGAATGTTGTTGTCATTCGCGGCCAGTGCTTTCAGGTACGTTCCGATCTTATTCGCTACATCACCCTTGCGTGTGGTACGATCGGTTCCAACGATCACCAGATCGACCATACCATGCTGCATTAAATGACCGCCGGTGTTATCGACAATCAATGTATGATGAACGCCGTGCCTTGTCAGCTCGTAGCATGTGAGGTTCGCACCCTGGTTCCGCGGGCGCGTTTCGTCTACCCAGACATGAACTTTAAGGCCTTTTTCCACCGCCTGGTAGATCGGAGACGTGATCGTTCCCCATTCGATACAGCCGAGCATTCCGGCGTTGCAATGCGTGAGAATATTGACCGTTTCACCTTGTTTTTTCGCTGCAATGGCTTCGATCAGCGGCAAACCATGTACGCCAATCATGCGGCAGGTCTCGATGTCTTCTTTAACGATGTCTTCGGCAGCATTCCAGGCCGTTTCAACGAGCTCGCTCGCAGGACAATCTTTCAGCGCATTTCGCATTTTATCCAGCGCCCAGAACAGGTTCACAGCCGTCGGGCGGGAATTACGCAGCGCGTTGAACGCTTCGTCCATAAACACCGGTTCATGTCCTTGCTCGGTCATTTCACGGGCCGCGAGGTAAATTCCATAAGCAGCCGTAGCGCCGATCAGTGGAGCACCACGAACGATCATGTCCTTAATGGCTTTCTCGGCATCGGTATAAGTTTTCAGCTTTACGACCACCCACTCGTGCGGGAGCTGTCGCTGATCAATAACTTCCACATACCGGTCTTCGGTTGGCCAAATGGTTCTGAATGCGCTCATGGACTTGTGTTTTTTTTTGACAGGTCGCAAAGGTACGATTTATATTTCCGTGCCGCAGCACTGTTTTATACAGCGAACATCGAGCTGGAGATTGAAAATTTAGGGAAACAGGTAACCAAAGATATCTGCGAGAATCTGCGGGAGCCTTAGAGCTTGATGGCGCTGAAATCAGCAGCTGTATGTTTCCAGGCAGCTTTTGTTCCCGGACGAAGCAATTGAATCGTCTGATACCCGGCTTCATCTGCAGCCTGTAATTCTTCGGGAATGTCGCTCAGGAAAAGAATCTCGGAAGGTGAAATGAGCAACTTACTGCTGCTAATGGTCGTATAGGTCGTCGTTTCTCTCTTCCCGCCGCAATTCGTGTCGAAGTAATGGCTGAACAACGGTGTGAGATCGCCAGCCACACTGTAACCGAACAACAATTTTTGCGCAGCAACGGATCCGGAGGAGAATACGCCCAAGCCGATTCCTTTGTCGTGCCATTCTTTTAAACGCGGTGCAACATCGTCGTAAACATGGCCTTTCAGCGTTCCGTCGAGGTAACCGCGTTCCCACAAAATACCCTGCAATGTTTTGAGCGGTGTGATCTTACGGTCTTCCACGCTCCAGCGATGGAGTGTTTCGATGATCTCTTCGTCGGATGAGATATGCAAGCCATCCGCCGAATGCGCCAGGCTGATCGTTTCAGCGAATGCATCCTTCACAACGGAAAGGTCCTTCAGATCGAGCAATTCGCGGATATGTGTTCTGAAATACGGGAACAGCTCATCTGCTACAAAAGAAATGGAGCTGGTTGTACCTTCAATATCGGTCAGAATAAAACGAACGGGATGCTGGCTCATACTACAAAAATAGCAGAATAGTCAAATAGTCACCGCATCCCGCTCGTTCGTCCGGGATGTGAAACAGGCGGCCGCTGGTATCAACACTCAGAAATAAACGAATCCCTGCCCCGGTTGCCCGGAGCGAGGGATCTGCCTGTCTGAATTAAAGCTCTTAGCGAATGATCTGCACAAAGCCGGAGTACATCCCGGTTTCGTACTTGCGACCATTCGGGTAAAGTCGGTAAAAATAAACGCCTTCGACCAGCTCGCCGCNNCAGTTATTCTGGTAGCCGGTTGCGTCGTAGACCACATTCCCCCAACGGTTGGTGATCACAAGGTCAGCGTTCGGATAATCTTCAATATTGCGAATAATGAACAGGTCGTTGCTGCCGTCGCCATCCGGTGTGAACACGTTCGGAATGCTCAGCAGACATTCCACATACACTTCGCGGATAGACGTCTGGTAGGTATTGCCACAAGCATCGCCGATGGTCAGCTGGAAGTTGGTCGGAACGGTCGGAGCAACGGTAACGCTCGGCTGTCCCTGCTGCGAACCGAAGTCGTATGGCGGAGCGGCATTCCAGTAGTAAGAATAACCGAACGGTGCGCCACCTGAAGCGGTTGAGAAGAACGTATGCGTTTCGGACAGCGGTGCTTCAGGACACAGCGTATCTCCGATGCTCAGCGTTCCGGTCAGCGGCTCTACGTTGTGAATAACAACGATCGGACCGCCACACGCATCTGTATCGTCAATGCGGATTTCCACCGTTTCGTCTGCGTTACCGGTATCGGTATCGTCGTTCACCAGGGTCTCGAGCCAGATCGTATCGGTCAACGCACCCGGTTCGAAGGTCACGGAAGTTGGAATGGTAACGTAATCTTCTCCGTTCACGGCATCGCCGAGGATAAGCAGGGGAACGGTGTGATTGGTATCCGGGTCGGTACGGGAAACGACGAAGTAGGCATTCTGACATCCTTCCCATGTGTCGGTTACGTTCGCATCGATGCTGAGTCCGTTGGAGTTGAAGCTGTTGGCCTCGATAAATACACCGGAATCCCAGGCACCGTCACCGGCGTCACCGATAGCGAGCTTGATGTGATACGTTTCACCGCAGATCACCGGTGCCACAGCTGTAAGCACAACCGTACGGCCATCGTATTCGTAGGTGTCTCCTGTATTATTCCCGTTATAGAAAATGTTGTAGGATTCCCAGCTCGGATCGATATCTTCGCAGTTTTCCGGGTCACCGTTACCACCTGAGGATCCCGGGTTCACAGTATTGATGGAAACCGGCGTGTTTGTATAAGTCGAAGGATCGGCCGGGTTTGGAACCAATGCAATGTTTTTAGCGTCGTAGGCCGCTCCGAGCGGATTCGGGCCCGTAAGGAAGAATCCAAAAGCATCGTTTACACTACCGCAAACGTATTCCGGGTATTCTTCGGAAGCAAAAACATAGCGGAAGGAAATCGTATCACCGGAAGGAACGAAGTCGAATTCCACGACGCTTTCGTCAAATATCTGGTTCGGCGTGATGGATTGCAGATCTTCGTCTACACCCATATCCCCGGTTCCACCCAAAGAAGAGCTACCGGCATCATTCGGCTCCGAAGCCAGCTGCACGTCGCCACTTCCCATGATGAATCCACTTGTCAGACCGACATCGGCTGCCGGGTTGTCGAAAGAACCAACGCTTTCCTGAACCACGTTCGCCGAACCACCGTTGAACTGGATATTGCTCACCGTCACACCGGTGCCCAGCAAGACGTTCTGAATGTATTCTTCAACTGTGAGGTTATTGCTGACTGTTACCTGGCTGAAACCCAGCATCGGGATGAGCGCGAAAGCAGAGATCAAAAAGTACTTAACCATTACGATAATTATTAATAACGTTTGATGACATTTCCAGTAAGCAGTATAGATTCTGATTGAGAGACGCAAGGCGTCAAAAAATAGTTGCGGGAAGAAACGAGAAAAAATGCAACAACCTGAATCTGATGCAGCTGGAAAGCACATTTTAACCGACTAAGACCGTCGGTAACAAGTGTTGATAAAAAAATCAGTTGTGGGATGGAACGACAAAACCGCGGTAACGCTCTTCCACTTTCGATTCGGTATAAACCGGAATCCAGCCGCTGGTATCGATGAAAATGCGGATCGCTTTCACGAACGGGTTTTCGGCACCGGCATCGAACCAATGTTTGGTTCCTTCCGGAACGGAGATCAGATCGCCTTTTTCGCAAAGCACGTTGAAGATCTCGCCATTCTCGAGGTGGAACCAGAACAAACCCTGGCCATCCACAAAAAAGCGGATCTCATCCTCGGAATGCGTGTGCTCGGAAAGGAATTTGGCGCGAATCGCATCGTAGTTCTCTGTCAGGTGATTGATCGTGATCACATCCGCGGTCTGATAGCCGCCGGCCTGCATAAAAGGCTGCAGATCTTCGGCATAGGCTGCCAGGATCTCGTCGGGTGTCGCTGTGTCTGAAAATGCAACGCCGGCTTNNGCTTGCCACTGATCGAAAAACACACCGCGCTCGTTAAGGAAGGAACGAATGGCCTCCGGATTTTTTTCCGTGATGCCTTTATCGGGAATGGAGAGAATCGCCATGATTATGATAATTGAGAATGTAAAATTGAAGATTGAAACGGGGAATTACAATAGCAATGGCAAATTCAAAATGTAAAAAATTGAAAAGCAGAGCAGTTTCAAAATGATTTTTCAATTTTACACTCTCAATTTTGATTTCTTCAATGAAGTACGGCTTCCTTTTTCTGACTGTCACTTTTCCTGTCTTCCTGATGGCGCAGGGGAGCTCTACGCAGAAACGGCAGTCATTCCCTATCCGGTACTTCAATAAGATCTTCAAAGACACGACCCACAAGGAAGAATCACAGCTGCTCGTTTACCCGATCGTGGCTTATTCGCCTGAAACCAGTGTGGNNGTGTGGAGCTCGGCGCCAGCATTCTGTATGTTTCCTACGCGAAAAAAGATACAACGAATCGCCTGAGCGAGATCAATGGAACGGTCTTTTACACTATTAAGAACCAATTCGGCGCGCTGTTCGATCACGCGTTGTATTCCCACCACAATAACTGGTTCCTGCTCGGCAAGCTGAAATTCCAGAGCTTCCCGCTTTCTTATTACGGTATCGGGCCGTATACGCCTAATCGCAAGCTGACACGTGTCCGTGCGCTTCAATTCCAGCTGAAAGAACGTTTACTCCGAAAGGTTTACAACAATCTTTACGTCGGACTGGAAGTCGATTTTCAGCACCTCGGAAATGTCGACTTCGTAGATTACGATACGAGCGTTACGTATGACAAGCCGCTTGGCCACCAGGGCTCGACCAACATCGGACTGGGATTGGGAATGCTCTACGACAACCGCCACAACGTTCTGAACGTTCGTAAAGGTTTTTTCTCCGAGCTGGCATTCCTGCATTATTCGCCGGCAATCGGCAGCGAGCACGAATTCACGTCCGTTTTTACCGATGTGCGCTGGTTTACACCTGTTCGCAAGCGAAATGTTCTTGCTGCTCATGCCGTCGGACAATTCACGTATGGCGATCCGCCGTTCAACCAGCTGGCACTCATGGGTGGCGAAAGCATGATGCGCGGTTATTACCTCGGACGTTTCCGCGACCGAAATCTCATTGCTACGCAACTGGAATACCGCATGCTGCCGCTTTGGTTCGCCAAACGCTGGGGAGCTTCCGTATTCGCCGGCGTCGGATCGGTTTTCAACCGCACGGTCGATTTCAGCAGCGATCACATCGTGTTTGCCGGAGGAGCCGGCGTACGCTTTCAGTTGTTCCCGAAAAAAGACGTTTGGGTGCGCCTCGATGTGGCCTTTACCAACGAAGGAAACGGACTTTACATTTTTGTAGGCGAAGCATTCTGACAATTCAGAATGCATAATTTGGTCTTCTAAACTTGAGTCGATTATTCATAATGCACAATTGTGCATTAATGACGGAGCTTCCATTCGCATTCGAGCAAGTACTCGATGGTTTCGAGGTGGCGTTTGGCTTCGAAAAGGTTTTTGCCCCAGGCGTAAGTGCCGTGTTTGCGCATCAGGAAAACCGGGATCGTAAGGCGATCGGCCTCGCGGCGCAGCAATTCCGAAAACGCTTCCATATCCTGTGAGTTGTCAAAAACCGGGCAATCGACAGTCGTTTCATGGGTTGTAATTCCTTCGAATCCTTTCAGCACTTCATAGCCTTCGATCGTAAGCGAATGACCGGCCACAGCCGAATGTAAAACGCTGTAAACCGAATGACTGTGCAGAATGCAGTGCATTTGCGGGAACAATTGGTACAGCACGCAATGAATAAGCGTTTCCGCCGACGGACGAATGGCCTCGAATCCGGGCAATGGTTTGCCATCAAAGCCCACTTCCATGAAATCCTGTGCCGTAAACTGCGATTTATCGATGCCTGAGCGGGAAACGTAAATTACTTCGGGTTGCTCCGACGAACGGAAGGAATAATTGGTGGACGTTGCCGGAGACCAGCCTTTGTCGTGGTAACGACGGATCGTTTCCGCCATCTGTTCTTTCAGCGCCGCCAGGTTTTCCATTACCATTGCTTTTCGGAAATGATCTGTTGCATCTGTTGTTGCAGTGAATGAGCTTCTTCTCCGGCTTTTTCAGCGAAATCGGTTCCGGATGAAGCATACAGAACGGAACGGGAAGCGTTTACAAGCAAGCCGCAGTCTGCGTTCCAGCCGTAATGGGCTACATCGGCCAGGCTTCCGCCCTGAGCGCCAACTCCCGGAACGAGGAAAAAGTGGTCCGGAACGAGCTTACGCACTTCTCCGATTCCTTCGGCACGCGTAGCGCCTACGACGTACATCAGGTTATTGCTGTCGCCCCATTTGGCGGATTTCTTCAGTACTTTTTTATACAATTCCTCGCCGTTTGCGTCGGTCAGGAACTGGAAATCGAGCGCACCGCGGTTGGACGTCAGCGCCAGCAGGATCACCCATTTGTTCGGGAATTCCTGGAAAGGCGTTACCGAATCTTCGCCCATGTACGGCGCCACGGTTACGGCATCGCAGTCGAGGTATTCGAAAAACGTTTTGGCGTAATACGTCGACGTGTTGCCGATATCGCCGCGCTTGGCATCCGCGATGATGAAACAGTCTTTCGGAATGTAATCGATGGTTTTCTTCAGCGACTCCCAGCCTTTCGGGCCGAGGCATTCGTAAAACGCGATATTCGGCTTGTAAGCTACGGCATAGTCTTTCGTAGCATCGATAATGGCTTTATTGAATGCAAATACCGGGTCTTCCTCCTGCTGCAAATGCGCGGGAATTTTTGCCGGATCGGTATCCAGCCCGACACACAAAAATGATTGCTTTTTCCTGATTTGCGCTACCAGCTCCTGACGATTCATCTCGTGTTTTGTAAAAAATGAAGTCACAAAGATAATGAACAAACGGTGGCTGCCGCCTTTTTCACGGAACTGCTGTCTTAAAACGGCTCGATGTGATAGGAAACGAGGTTCCAGACCTGGTTGCTATCCGTAAGCTCTTTGCGGATCAGCCCGACGCCGCGCGCATAGTAATGATGCGTTTCCTGGTCGTTTTCAAGCAGCGTATGCTGTTCTTTTATTTTTACAGTTTGATCGAAATTCAGGCTTCCGAGCGTGTAATCCGGGAAAATCGATTCCACTTCGATCTTGTTTTCCGGAAATGCGGTTGTCGGCGCTACTTCGTACATGCCTTGCTTATAGTTCACGAAAAAGCATTTGCCTTGTCCGGAAAAACCGCCCGGTTTGTATTTCGTGATGGAAATGTAGACGCATTTTCCCTGCACGGCCTCGGTCATACTGCACAGCGGATTGCCATACGTGTAAACCGGCCAGTACTGGTAATCGTATTCCGTCAGCGCGCTTTTCGTTTTCATATAGAAGACATAGCCATTATTCGACGTTTGCTCGGTCACGTATATGGAATCGCGCTCGTGCGTGGTTTCTTCCTCATAAACCCACCAGCTGCCAATGTTGAAATAGAAGAATTCTTTTGCTGCGGAAACCGTCTCACATTCGGAAGGATTTTTCTCGCAGTAAGATTCCGTCGGTTTCTTGTTCTTGCACGACAACAGCAATGCGGGAACGGCCAAAGCAAGCAGGATGTGTTTATAATTCATAGCATTAAGCGAATATTCCTTCCAAAGATACGTATTCCGGTCAATCAACCGAAGAGCCATGAAGGTAGTTATACAACCGAATATCCACAGATAAGAAGATGGTTTTCACTTTTCAATCCGATCACCGCAACCCTTGCAAAAAACCGCCGTCTTTTCCTATATTTGGCTAATGCGCGGATTCATCCTGATACTGTCCCTGATTCTGATCGGCTTCCTTCCGGCTTCCCGTTCTTATTCGCAGGATTGTCTGTGGATGGGATTTGGCGTCGGTATTGCCGGAACAGGTCATTCGACGCTCGCACACGGTTCATTCCATGCAGCCTATCTTCGTTACGATCGCTGGGGTTTTTCACTTTCGGCAGAAGCAAACGCCCGTCTGCAAAGCTTTACGTCTTCCAACAGTCTGCAGAATGTACGCGGTTATTCGATCTCGGGCTGTTACAATCTGTTCCCGATGCGTGACTTCAAATTACTGGTCAAGGCCGGATTTACAAAAAGCTTCGGTCAGATGATCGGTGAGTATGTGGGAACGCTGACCAGTCACACCGAAAACGGCACGGTCGAAACGAAACAATTCCGCAAATCAGAATATGAATCCTATGGCTTGCTGATCGGNNTCGGAGCCGAGCTGATGCGTTCAGGCGGATCGCGCTGCTGGAGTCTTTCTCCGTCGATCAATTTCAATCAGCACACGTATTTCGTGATCGCGATGCGGTGCAATATCGGGGCGCTTTAAGTCTCTAAAGCAGGTTTCTTTTCCAGAAAAATAGGATTCCAATAGTGAAAATGCATTAATGCAATATTACATTATTGCATTAATAGCGTCAGATCTGCGTTTCTATTCCTGATCGTCGACAGCAACAAGTTCCACGCAGCCAATCCGGCTTTTTAGAATTCCAATGATGTTCGTAGCCTGAATCAGCTCATCCACTTAAAGCGCTGAGCCAAAACAGTATTGATCTTCTCGGCAACCGCTTCGTTTTCGATCTTCTCGAGCACTTCGCCGACAAACGCACCGATCATCAGCTGACGGGCAGCTTGCTCACCGATACCCCGGGCACGCAGGTAAAATACCGCATCTTCATCCAGCTGACCGGTCGTTGAACCGTGCGAACATTTCACGTCATCGGCATAGATTTCCAGCTCGGGTTTTGAATTCACGCTCGCGTCCTGGCTCAGCAACACGTTCCCGTTCGACTGGAAAGCATTGATTTTCTGAGCGTCCTTGCGAACGAATACTTTTCCGTTGAAAACANNTTCCGTCGATCACGCCTTTGTAAAGCTCGTTGGAAACGCAATTGGCCACTTTGTGGTCAACCGTTGTGTGGTTGTCTACGTGCTGATTTTCGTTCAGAATATAAGCTCCGTTCAGGTTCGTCGTAGCGTTCTGACCGTTTACAGCGATATTCAGGTTGTTTCGAATCAGACCGCCATTCAGCGTAATGGTATTGATGGTAAATGTCGCGTCTTTTTCCTGGTTCACCTGCTCGGTCGCAACCTGGAAGCATGAAGCATCCTCGAGCTGCAGCTTATCGAGCGTCAGAACGGCATTGGCCGCCACCTGGATTTCGGTGATGCTGTTGGTGAAGCATTGCTGCGCGTTCTCCGAAACGAACTGCTGTACGATGTGTGCTTTCGAAAATGCTTCGGCAACAATGACGTTGCGGGTATTGGACAACACGTTGTCGCCCGTTGTGATATGAATCAATTCGATTGTCGGCTCGATGACCATTTTCGCTGAAACGTGAACGTACGCGCCGTCGGTCGCATAAGCCGTGTTGAAAGCGTTGAAAATTTCGCCGTCGAGCGGAAGGTTATTGCCTAAAACATGGCGTTCCACTTCATCCATTTTCGAAACCGGCAGGATCTTGATGCCTTCCGGAAAATTGCTGTCGGAAAGCTCGGGTGAAAAATGACCATTCACGAACACCAGGCAAAGAGAATCTTTTACCAGACGGAAAGAAATAGTCGCTGCTGCCGGACGGATCGCAAAGCTGCCGTTCTTGATTTTCGCTACACGGGTGTATTTCCACGCTTCCGTACGAGTTGTCGGGAACGGCGTTGTTTCCAGCACAGCCTGTGCGCGGTTGCGCAGAACTGGTGAAAGCACGAAATTTCCATCGAGTTTCCAGTTGACTGTCGACGCTGTTTCAATTACCGGCTGCTCCATCGTTTCTAAGCTCATCTGCATTGATTAAAGTTGGCATTCCGCCTTGATCCAGTCGTATCCTTTTTCTTCCAGCTCCAGTGCCAGCTCTTTCGGACCCGATTTTACAATTCGTCCATCGTAGAGCACGTGCACGAAATCCGGCACGATGTAATCGAGCAAACGCTGGTAGTGCGTGATCACGATTGTCGCGTTGTCTTTGGATTTCAAGGTATTTACACCATTGGCAACGATGCGGAGCGCGTCGATATCGAGACCGGAATCGGTTTCATCGAGGATCGCGAGCTTCGGATCGAGCATGGCCATCTGGAAGATCTCGTTGCGTTTCTTTTCACCACCCGAAAAGCCTTCGTTTACCGAACGGGAAGCCAGCTTGGCATCCAGCTCAACGATCGCAGATTTCTCACGAACCAGCGCCATGAAGTCTTTGGCCGAGATCTGCTCTTCGCCGCGGTATTCACGCATTTCGTTGATCGCCGTACGCAGGAAGTTCACATTCGATACACCCGGAATTTCAACCGGATACTGGAACGCCAGGAACAATCCTTCGCGGGCACGGTCTTCGGTAGCGAGCTCGAGCAGGTCTTTGCCGTCGAACGTCACGCTTCCTTCCGTTACTTCGTATTCCTCACGACCGGCCAGGATAGACGCCAGTGTACTTTTTCCGGCACCGTTCGGTCCCATGATCGCGTGCACTTCGCCTGCTTTCACTTCGAGGTTCAGTCCCTTGAGGATTTCTTTGTCGTCGATTGACGCGTGGAGATTATTTATCTGTAACATTTCTTAAATACTTTTTTATCCTACCGAACCTTCCAGCGAGATCGCCAGCAGCTTTTGCGCTTCAACGGCAAACTCCATCGGGAGCTGGTTCAGTACATCTTTGCAATAGCCGTTCACGATCAGACTGATAGCCTTTTCCGTGCTGATTCCGCGCTGGTTGCAGTAAAAAATCTGGTCTTCACCGATCTTGGAAGTCGTTGCTTCGTGCTCGATCTTCGCCGACGGGTTTTTGCATTCGATGTAAGGGAACGTGTGCGCTCCGCATTCATCGGTCATCAAAAGCGAGTCGCACTGGGAGAAATTCCGGGCGTTCTGTGCATTCTTGTGGATCTGCACCAGTCCGCGGTAGGAGTTCTGTGATTTCCCGGCTGAAATTCCTTTCGAAATGATGGTGCTTTTGGTGTTTTTTCCGAGGTGGATCATTTTCGTCCCCGTATCGGCTTGCTGCAGGTTGTTGGTTACGGCTACGGAATAGAATTCACCGACCGAGTTATCGCCTTTCAGGATGCAGGAAGGATATTTCCACGTAACGGCCGAACCGGTTTCTACCTGTGTCCACGAAATTTTCGCATTCGTTTCGCAGATCCCGCGCTTGGTCACGAAGTTGAAGATCCCGCCTTTTCCGTCTTTGTCGCCCGGATACCAGTTCTGCACGGTCGAGTATTTGATCTCTGCGTCTTTCAATGCGATCAGTTCCACCACGGCCGCGTGCAGCTGATTTTCGTCGCGTTGCGGTGCAGTACAGCCTTCCAGGTAGGAAACATACGAGCCTTCGTCGGCTACGACCAGTGTGCGCTCGAACTGACCGGTATTCGCTTCGTTGATGCGGAAATAAGTCGAAAGCTCCATCGGGCAGCGAACGCCNNGCCTTTCGGGATGTAGCAGAACGATCCGTCGGTAAACACGGCGCTGTTCAGGGCTGCGTAAAAGTTGTCGGTAACCGGCACCACGCTTCCCATATATTGCTTCACGAGCTCAGGATGTTCCTGTACGGCCTCGGAGAAGGAACAGAAGATA
>DJFN01000255.1:4240-6074 GCA_002432085.1 Flavobacteriales bacterium UBA5871 | reverse complement strand
ACGATCTGTCGACGGTTGCAGCGTGGTTCGATCATGTCGTGCTGCTCAACAACCGACTGGTACAGGCCGGACCGATAAATGAAGTCCTGCAGCCCGAAGTGCTCGCGAAAGCTTACGGAACATCACTCTTTTTCAAACAAACCGAGGAATGAGCTTGCTGATGGTCATATCACTCAGCGATCCGACGATCCAACGCATGCTTGCCGGTACTTTGCTGATCGGCTTGACGGCTTCGGTTGTCGGTGTTTTTTCCTTTCTGCGGAAGAAATCGCTGGTCGGCGACGCCATTTCACACGCTATTTTGCCCGGCGTTGCCCTCGCCTATCTGTTCACCGAAACCAAAAGCACGTGGCTATTGATGATAGGTGCTTTGATCGCCGGCTGGCTGGCCACGCAATTCATGGACGGACTTTCCCGCACCACCAAGCTCAAATCCGACACCATTATCGCTTCCGTTTTAAGCGTATTCTTTTCCATCGGCCTGGTGCTGATTTCCTGGATTCAGGGCAACGGAAAAGATTCGCAATCGGGCCTGAGCGATTTTCTTTTCGGAAAAATTGCCGCCATTTCCAACAACGACATTCTGTTGTTTGCGCTGATCTNNGGTGTTGCTGCTCTTCAAGTTCCGGGCCTTCTATTTTGTCGCGTTCAATCCCGAATACATGCAGTTACGCGGTTTTTCCATTCGCTGGAACGACCTGCTGATCTCTACAGCCTCTATTCTCGCCATCACGATGGGCATTCAGGCGGTTGGCGTAGTCTTGATGTCGGCTTTGCTGATCATTCCGGTGGTTAGTGCACGCATGCTCACTTACCGCATTATTCCTTTGCTCGTACTTTCGGGTGTATTCGGCATGCTGGGCGCACTTGGTGGTGCTTACGGCTCGACGTTGGGCGAAAATATGCCCACTGGGCCGTGGGTGATCGTTGTCTTATTTGCGATCACGGTGGTCACGTTCATCATTCGCTGGAGCCGTGAGCGTTCCAGGCAGGTTTCATCTGAAAAACAAGCGCCATGATCAACTGGTTTACCGATAACTGGTTCATTCTCGTCACTGCTATTTTGGTAGCTGTTCCGGCATCGTTGCTGGGTGTTTTTCTTCTAATGAAACGCATGGTGATGGTCGGCGACGCGATTTCTCACGCCGTTCTTCCCGGAATCGTCGTTGCTTATCTGTTGACCGACAGCCGCGATTCGTTTCCGATGCTCACAGGCGCTGCCGTTATGGGCGTTCTCACCACGATTTTCATCGAATTCCTGAACCGGCGTTTCCGCATTCAGCAGGATGCTGCCATCGGCACCGCGTTTACGTTTCTGTTTGCCGTAGGTGTATTGCTGATCGCATTTTTTGCCGGGAACAACACCGATCTCGACCAGGATTGCGTACTCTACGGCGACCTCGAAATGACCTTCCTCGACCAACGGCTGATCGGCGATTATTTCATCGGAACGGGCGCCATGGTCCGGCTGATCCCGATTAACCTCATCGTTTTGCTGGTGATCATTCTCGCTTTCCGTCCGTTGATGATCTGGTCCTTCAATCCGGATTTCGGTCAGCTGCTCGGATTGAACATCCCGATCTGGCAATTGGTCATGATGGCACTCGTGAGCCTGCATGCCGTTTTCAGCTTTGAAAGTGTCGGAGCGATCATGGTTGTGGGCATGCTCGTGCTTCCTGCAGCCACGGCTTACCTCTTTTCGGATAAAATTCGTCACGTATTAATTTTATCTGCGTGCATAGGAATACTGGGATGCGTTGTTGGGTTTGTCGCCGCCATGAAACTGAATGTTTCCATTGCCCCAACGATAGTGGCTGTTTGCGGAGTCCTGTTT
>DJFN01000255.1:0-4226 GCA_002432085.1 Flavobacteriales bacterium UBA5871 | reverse complement strand
ATTTAGCGGCAGGCGAGCTGTTTCGAAAGCCTCCGAATAGGAATGCAAGAATCAAGGCCGATTCTTTTTTAAAAAAACAGGAAATTACTTGCTAATACCTAAAAGCATTGTACTTTTGTACCACAAGACACATTCATAGATGTGGTTTGGGTTTTATAGTTTTAGCATGGTTTAGCTTAAAGAGGAGTTGATTACAGAAGAATTAACTCCTCTTTTTGTTTTTAGTGCTTCCACCGCCGATTCCTTTTTTTATTTACCACCAGCTTCTTTTCCGGCTGATTTTTTTTTACGTTCTTTGGGACGTTAATTAACTACCCTTATGAAACTATCTCTACTGCTGATCACAACTGTTTTCTTTTTGTTTGGCGCACAGGCGCAGACTCAGGGCATCGCTTTTCCAACTGTCGGAAAAGGCGTTTCAACCGCTTTCGTGACCGATTATCACTCGCTGGGCATCAACGTTTCCGGGCTCGGTTGGGGAACAGGCTACGAAGGCAAGCGCTTTACAACCGGCTCTGCGGAATTCAATTTCGGTGTTTACAGTGAATCACTGACAGCCGACAAGCTGAAAAACCTGACACGCACGCTCTACAGACAAGCGGTCAGCAAAGGTGAAGATGAAATCGATTACCAGGCACAGGTCGATGCAGCAGCCGAGTACGCCGAAAAAGGCGTCGGCGTGACCTTTGATTTCAACTGGGCAGGTTTTGCCTTTCAGAATGAAAAATTCGGCGGTATTGCTTTCAATATCCGGGAAAACTATCAGTGGTATTCCCAGCTGAATAAGCAAACAACCGATATTCTTTTCCGCGGGAAATTGTCGAGCTATTTTGACTCGCTGACCGTCGTTTTCGGTAACGATACGACAACCGTTGCCAACCACGAAGGCATGTCGGAGGATTCACTTGCAGCAGTAATACAGGGCAAGATCGCCGTTCCGCTGCGTGTGAGCGAAATCACTAACGGCTCACGCATCAAAATGGTCTGGAATCGTTCTTACAACATCGGATACGGAAGAAAGATCATCGGCGATTCCACGTTTGCTATTTACGGAGGAATTGGCGCGCGTCTCATCCAGTCGATGGCCATGTTCGATTTCGAATCCAACGATGCCGGATTGCAGGTAATGTCTTCCGTGACACCAGCTTTCAACATCGATTACGCGAATATTTCAGGTTCCAATCCGATTCAGTACAACGGCGGAATTCCACCGGCGGTCGGTAACGGATACGGCGTCGATCTCGCCGCAAGCGTGCTCCTGTTCAAGCGACTTCGCATTGCGGCTGCGGTGAACAACATCGGTTCGGTAACCTATACGAAGAACGTTTACAGCGTAAGCGATACGCTTTTCGGGAATTTCTCACTCGACGGACTCGATGAGTCGAACATCACGCAAACTGTGAACCAGATGCTCCGCGATGGCGGTATCCTCCGATTGGTAGGAACGGAAAAAGTAAAGATCAACAACGCTTCCGATTTCCGTCTGGGTGCAATGTTCCAGCCGATCAAACAGGTTCGCCTGGGCTTCGACATGGTGGCCCCGTTCAACAAAGACAATCCGGGTTCGCTGCAAAACGCCGTGATCTCTATCGGTGGTGATTTCAGCCCTGTGAAATGGATTGCGCTGAACATCGGTTACTTCGGCGGCGGCGTTTACAAGAACAACATTCCACTCGGAGTTACATTCATTCTCCGCGNNTATGAATTCGGCTTCGCTTCCCGAGATGCACTGTCGTTCTTCACGAAGAATGCACACAGCGTTTCGGTTGCGTTTGGATTTGCGCGTTTCCGCTTCTGATTGATAGCAGGATTTCAGAGCTGCTGATTGCAGCAAGGAATAATAGGATAGGATATCGAAGTGATCTGCTGGGCTATTGGCCGTCCCAGCACGCTAAATTTCAGTTCAAAAAAACATTATCGCAATATTAGTTTTTGAAACGGTTATTCTTTGAATCCTATTTTGCTTTCCGTAGCGATCAGTAATCCTGAAGCATTTCACGAAGCTCATTCAGTATAAGCGCCGTTGCGCCCCAGATCATGATTTCTCCCGTATTGAAATGCGGTGTACGAAGCAGTTTCTGTCCGTTTGCCAGGACAATGTCGATCAGCTCGATGTTTTCATCCGTGAGCAAGCGGATCGGCAAACGATGAATCGCCGCTACTTCCCGTTCGGATTGCAGGAATTGCGTGTGCGGATATTCCCAGTAAAAAACATAAGGCTCGATCAGAAAAGAGCTCACCGGAACGTAAACGTCGGTCAGCTTGCCAACCGGCAGTAGTTCTCCCGGTGGAATCCCGATTTCTTCTTCACATTCGCGCAGTGCCGTGAATTGCAAAGTCGGATCGCTTTGTTCCCATTTTCCACCCGGAAAGCTGATCTGCCCGCTGTGTGTGCCATCATATTCCTGACGACGAATGACGAGCGTTTGCAAGCCGTTTTCATCCGTTTCGAACAGGACGATCGCCACGGCCGACATGCGAACATTTTCCGCAGTTTTCAATGCAATGCTGCTGGCCGCACGTTTCGGATACATAGCCAGATGCGCCCGTTCACCGGGAAGCTCCTTTTCAAATAACGTTAACAGCCGTTGATAGGAATCGCTCATTTTTTTCTTACGGAAGCCAGGATGCGCTCGAAATCGTCGTAAACGTAATCCATCATGCTTTTAGGAGCGATCATCTGGAAAATGTAGTATTCTTTCTCGACCTTCAGCGTCGCGGTCGCGTAATACAAAGCATTGTAGCCGCGGCTGCTTTCACCGGTAACGACCTGGATCACACCGGGAAACTTGACATTGCTGCGCACGTCTTTTTTGAAGGAAAGGCCGCCCTGGTAAAGCGATTCGAGTCGACGGTTCACATACGCATCGTGGAAACTGTTCAGCAAATCTTCTTCTACTACGTAATCTTCCATCATCTCGGAGTACATATCGCCTTCGGTGAAACGCTCCACAGAGAACGCCAGTCCGAGGTTGTAATCGCGACGCGTAAGTGCTTGTCTGCGGTAAACGTAATTCGTTGCATAATCCTTTTCCATGGATTCCGGCAGCTGGAATTTGATCTTTCCATATACCTCTTTTTTGAGTAATTCCAGGTTGAAGTGGTTTTCCTGAAATTTCTTCATGACGTCTTCCGTTCTGTCTTTTTGCGGCGGACAGGCGGTTAACACGGGTGCAAGCAAAAGGAGCAATACAATACGCTTCATGTGTCCAAGTTACAAGTAAAAATCGAATTCAAAAGCTTTCACCACAAAGGAGTAAAGATTTCTTAAAGTGCTTTCCCGTCCCGATAGTTATCGGGATCGGGAGGAAGCAAAGGCGATCTGCTCATAATAATTGAACGACGTTTCAAAATTTAAAATGTAGCGGAATCTCCAACACAATTATTTTATGCGCTATGAATTATAGAATGATCAAGATCAAAACCTCATTCGGATCGTAGCAATGCTGTTCTTTTTTGAGATAGCAGCGAACCAGCTTATCGAGCTCTTCCGGCGAAAGTGGCTGTTTGGAGTGAATGATGATTCCTCCCGAATCGGGATCATTCAGAATCGTGCTTTTTTCCATCGTGATCATAAACGGATTGGAAATGTCTTTCTCTGCGATCGAAATCGGTGTTTCGGAATAACCGCCCGCATCCAGTGTCAGATCGATCGTCGCGTTTTTAAGCGCTGAACTGGTGGTTTTGTAACTGAATTTCCCCTGCTCGAAGAAAAAGAACTGCTGTTTATTCGATTGTCTGACCGTAATTTGCCCGACAATCGCTTCATCACCGCAATTTACTTCTATAATGAGCGAATCGTCGTCAGTCGGCGTAACCGAAACGTAGACCATTGCGTGGATCGTATATCGGGTCCGCTCTGCCTCCTCATCGCCGATCGTGTACGAATAAGCAAATGGTGTTTTCTTTTTTCTCTTCTGAGCCGTTACGGAAANNCAATAAGATCGTTTTCATGTATTCAGTTTTAGGTGAAGATTTGATTCGAACAATTTAAACGCTTTTCAGATACAATCTGAGCGGATAGCCGAGATGGTCCAGATTTGAGAACAACAAAATTGACCGACTTGTTCTCCATAAAAGATTGTTGGAGGATGTTGATCACGATCTGTTTGCTCATGGTGTGTTTGAGATGGTTAAGTTAGCTGTATTCCATAAAAAAAAGCCGCTCTTGATGGAACGGCTTTCTTCTTTAAACGGATCGATTAAATATCGATTTTTGCATATTT
>DJFN01000022.1 GCA_002432085.1 Flavobacteriales bacterium UBA5871 | reverse complement strand
ATACCAGTGCCAGGAAATTTCAGCCAAGCAGAATCTCAACATCGACGAATTGCTCGATAAGGTATTGCTCGAAGCAGAGCTCCTGACCCTGCGCGCCAATCCGAACAAAAATGCCGTTGGAACAGTGATCGAATCGTCACTCGACAAAGGAAAAGGATACGTGACCAACATGCTCGTACAGGCCGGTACAATGAAGATCGGTGATGTAGTGCTCGTGGGCCGTAACTACGGACGTGTGCGTGCAATGCACGATGAGCATGGTAAACAGCTCAAAGAAGCGGGCCCAAGTCAGCCGGTTTCTATTCTCGGAATCAACGGTGCGCCAAGCGCGGGTGACTCGTTCTACATCATGGACGACGAACGCGAAGCAAAATCCATTGCATCCAGAAGAGAGCAGCTCTACCGTGAGCAGGGCTTGCGTACGACGAAACACATTACGCTCGATGAGATTGGCCGTCGCTTGGCGATCGGTGACTTCAAGGAGCTTAACCTCATCGTAAAAGGTGACGTGGACGGTTCCATCGAAGCACTTTCCGACTCCTTGCTGCGTCTTTCTACCGAAGAAATCCAGGTGAACATCGTTCACAAAGGCGTTGGTCAGATTACCGAAGCCGATGTGAACCTTGCTTCTGCATCCGATGCGATCATCGTCGGGTTCCAGGTTCGTCCTTCCGTTAGTGCACGCAAGCTTGCCGAGCAGGAGCAGATCGACATCCGTCTCTACTCGGTAATCTACAAAGCCATCGAGGAATTGAAGGCGGCGATGGAAGGAATGCTTTCTCCGGATATCGAAGAGAAAGTGACGGGTACTGCAGAGATCCGCGAAACATTCGACATTTCCAAAGTAGGAACCATTGCCGGTTGCTATGTGACCGACGGTACGATCAAGCGCAACTCGAAAATACGTGTTATCCGCGACGGTATTGTGATCCACAGCGGCTTGCTCGGATCGCTGAAGCGTTTCAAGGACGACGTGAAAGAAGTGAAGAACAATTACGAGTGCGGTCTGAACATCGACAAATTCAACGATATCAAAGTGGGCGACCTTGTGGAAGCTTACGAAGAAGTGGAAGTTGCACGTAAGCTGTAATTTAGAATAAGATAACAGAGAAGAGGGGCGGTCAACGCCCCTTTTTCGTTAAATTGCAGTATACCAAAGACATTCCCATGCGAACATATGCAGACAAAGCTTCCCGGAAGAAAGCGGCTGCCCGTAAACAAAGACAGGCAATCGCTTTTAAAGACAAACGCAAGGAAGCAAGAAAACAAAACCAGCTTCAGCAAATGGCCGACGAAAGTCTTCAGGCCAAAAAGCTCCAGGCACTGATTCAAAAGACAATACCGATCAACGACGATCAGCAGCTCGAATCCGAAGCGGATAAAATGGGCGCGAAGGCGTTGAAAACCGGTAAAGCAAAATCGAGAGCCGCATAGAAAAAGGCTCTTTATTCGCGAATTGACGTACGTGTACAATTTGGAGCAAATGGGACGCCATTCGGACCTGCACGAACTAATTCGTCAATTTGTCGGGAAGAACTATCTTGTATTTATGGAAGCTCAATTATCTGCCCGTTTGGCGGAAATCGTAGATGCGTTGCCACTCGGAAAAGGTTTGCGCGTGTTGGAAATTGGTNNGAAGTGGCCCGTCGTATCGGTGACGGCCGTGTGCTGGCAATCGATCGTTCTGCAAAAGCGATTCAGCAAGCTACGAAAGCTTCTTTAAATGAAATAGAGGAAGGGCGCTTGACCTTTCGACAGTCAGCGATTGAGCAATTCGAGCTGGAAAACGGTGAGCAGCTCTATGATCTTGCTTTCGCCGTGCGTGTTGGTGCTTTGGATGGCCGTCATCCCGAATTGGAACAACAGGCACTCAGACAGATCGCCAAAGCATTGAAACCAGGTGCAAAATTGTTCATTGACGGTGGAAATCCGCTGACGGAAATTTCGCTGAAAGAATTCAGGTAACCTGTAGAATTTTTTTGCATTTGTACGACATTCCGCCGAATCCGCCGGGCGTGTACGGCTTTTTGCAACAAAAGCGGGAAATCAGCCGGTACTTTTACCTTGATTGATTTTGGATATAAACCCTTTCACCTTTTATATTTGAGTAAGATGTAAAAGGCCCTATTGACAAAAACCGCATGGAAAACCTCGCTATCCTCATACCATTCTTTCTTTTGCTGGCGATGAGTGAGTGGTGGCTCACACGAAAATCGAAACCCGGTCAGTTTTCAAAAGAAAACACGCTGCTCAACATCTGCATCGGTGCGATCGACCGCATTTTATCGCTGGCCAGCTTTGCTTTATTCTACCTCGCGCTCGATTTTATGTACCGTTATTTCCGGATCTGGACGCCGGAACAAACCTGGTACCACTGGGTGCTGGCCTACATTGCCGTTGATTTCGTTTCCTACTGGTATCACCGGTTTTCACATCGGATCGCAATCCTTTGGTGCGGACACGTAACGCATCATTCTTCCGACCATTTCAACCTGACGAACGGTTTCCGCACATCGCCATTCCAGGGCCTGTACCGCATTCCATTCTGGATGATTTTGCCCATTCTTGGCTTTTCTCCGGAAGTTTTGCTGGTCACATTCATCATTTCCGGTTTGTACGATTTCTTCCTGCACACGCAGAACTTTCCGAAGATCAAATGGCTCGAGCATATCCTCATCACGCCTTCGCTGCATAAAGTTCATCACGGCAAAAACGACGTGTACATCGACAAGAACTACGGCTCGACCTTCGTCATCTGGGATAAACTGTTCGGAACGTTCCAGGATGAAACCGAACCGGTCGAGTATGGTATTCTGAGCAAAGATTACCACGACGGCGATCCGCTGGATGCGATCTTCCACCATTACAAATACCTGTGGGCACTGATGAATCGTTCACTTTCCTGGAAAAACAAGCTGAAAGTGCTTGTAATGCCGCCCGACTGGTTGCCGGAAGAAATCGATCGCGATGCTTCATTTTTTACGGTCGAAACACTGGCGCCACAGCGACAGCAGATCATGTATGCCATAGGTTTATTCGCCGCTTCAGCCATTGGAGTACTCGTGATGCTGATCTTCGAAAAAAATGTCTCGCTGGCCGATTTCTGTCTCTATACCGGCTTTTTCTTAACCGGAATGATCACAGCTACGCGTATTCTGAATCAGCGCGCCGGAAATCACCTGCGCCGCAACGAGCTGCTTCGGAATCTGCTCTTCGTGCTGCTTTTTGCAGGTGTTTACTATTTCGGAAATTTCCCTGCGAATCTGCTCTACGGTTTGCTGATGGCATTCACCTTTGCGCTGTGGTCGATGACACTTCCCGGTGCTGAACAAGCCGATACAGTAATGGAATAGGGAAAAAGCCGACTACGAAATTTTTCGTATTTCGATCTCCGTGAACGGATCATGCGTACTTTTATAGCATGTTAGCACCGGGTGCAAAAGGTTGGATCGCAAAGTATTTCCAGTTGGTGGAAACGGGGAAGATTTACCTTTCCTGGGAACAACCGCCGAAACTGGACGTTCACCAGTTCAATCACCACTTCCTGTCGCAATCCGGAATTGTCTTTGGCTATCCGTCTCAGCTGCTGTTCGCCGGGCAGATCGACCAATCCAAATGGACCAAAAACGAAACGCTGACGGTGCTGCTGTTCGAAGCCCAGCTGTTCACCTATTTGCGTGTCAAGGGAAAGGAAAACTTTAAAAAAGAGGCGTTCATTTCCGATCTTGTTCGCTTTTATAAGAAACACCGGGTCAATTCGATAGGCTCGCTGCTGGGCTACCTGTTCAAGGAAAGCAAGCAGGAAAAGATCGAGCGTATCCTCGCCAGACGTACGGAGGTTCCCAAGCACATCGCCAGCACGAAATCGTGGATGAATTACCTCAACAACGCGTTCGTTTACCTCGACGTATTGTTGTTCGAAGAATTCCTGGTAACGGAAGATCAGTCGCGCTTCGATTACCAGCAGCTGGCACTCCTGGCGCTGGCCATTATTTCGCTTTCGGCCTATTCCGACGGTGAGATCGAAGAAACCGAAAAAGTGATCTTCGAAACCTTCCTCGTGTCGGCCGATCTCGATGGTGACGAACGGGAAATTGCCAAATTGCGTTTTCGTGAAGGCATTTCGCTCAACGAGCTGACACCTGAAATGATCGATTCATGGTACTTCAAGCGCTACCTGCTCGATCTTTCAACGCTGACCATTTATTCCAATCACGAAGCCATCACTGAAGAAAAAACCTTCCTGCAGGAATTGAGCAGCTGGNNCGTGCTGCAGAACAACCGCTACGTGGCTTTTTTGCAGGACGCCACTTCCGTTGAATTAATGGTCGACAGCATTTCCAAGCGCTGGATCCGCATTCTGGGCCGTAACAAGGATAAACTGGCTACTGAATTGCGTCAAAGCAAAGAATTGGTCTACCTGATCCGGAAATCGACCACCAAAGAACTCACGAAAGAAGAAAAGGAAAAAGTAAAGACCCAGTTCATGGATATCGTGAAAACGATGCCGGCGCTGGCGATTTTTCTCTTACCCGGTGGTGCCTTGTTGCTGCCGATCGTGCTGCGCATTATTCCGAATCTTGTGCCTTCGGCTTTCCGGGATAACGAGATGGATGAATAGTCTCCAGTCGCCGGTCTTTGGTCGGCAGTCGTCTTGAAATCCTGATGTCCTGAATCTTACTGTCCAAAAAAATCCCCGATCGTTAGCACAACCGAGGATTCAAATGACAATGCGTTGCGAATGTTACTGCACGACAACTTTTCGCGACCACGGACGTCCGTCAAGCATACCCTNNACAATGTAAGTTCCCGTCGGCAGCTCGCCGCGGACAGTCAGCTGGTTTCCGTTCTCAGCATAAGCCAGTTCTCTTCCCGACAGATCGATCAGCATAATTCCGTTAAGTGTTCCCTCTGTTTCGACTGTGAACGTGCCGTTGCCGTTGTACAGAACAGTTGGCGCTTCGAAAGCATTTTCAGTTACACCAAGTGCGCCGGGACAGGATAATTCGGTATTGAACAGAATGTAATCGCCATTCTGGTCTGTTTCATCCGTAGCGATCTCACTGACAAATGTTCCCGGCTGGTCTTTGATGCCATAAAGGACCATAATATTGCTTTGCAAAACATTGTTGCTCCAATGATCGGAAAGTGTCTGAACGAGCGTCGGACAAAGTGTGTTCACGCTGTTGTAATCGAAAGACGGCGTGTAAACAACAAAAGAATGATCCGGTGGAATTGCGTCCAGCATGCCGTTCATACCGTTCAGCTCATCCAGGTTATCATGACGGAAAATGAAATAGGACTCGACACGATTTCGGACGATAACATTGCCAAAGTCGTAGCCGTTGCCGTCATAATTGGTTTTCCAGGCTGTGCAGGTCGAATCGAAAACAGCGACGTAAAAGGCAGGATCTCCGATACAGGCGTATTCAATCAGGTTTTCATCGAGGTAGATGGACGTGAAAATACTGGAATTGGAATAGCAACGAACTTCGAGTGTCGATTGTGCCTGTGTTTTCGCCGAGAAAAAGAGCGTGCAAAGAGCAGCAGCGATGAGGTAATTAGTTTTCATGGGTTCATTTTGAGGTGAAACTATTGTTTTTTAACCAAAAAAGGCAGCTCGTTTATTGGAATGTCATAGTTCAATTTTCAAATAACCATTTTTACACAACCAATTGTGTTTCCGACGAAACGGATCAATCAGAAATAAAAATCCCCGGTCCCGATAGCTATCGGGACCG
>DJFN01000126.1 GCA_002432085.1 Flavobacteriales bacterium UBA5871 | reverse complement strand
TTTACCAGGTGAACAGCTGTGTGGAGCTTTCCGGAGCAACGATCGCTGCAGCCGAAGATTCGATTTGTGAAGGTGAAACGACGCAGCTGACCATTCCTGGGCACGCGAACTCAACCATTCAGTGGTACCGCAACGACGAGCCAATCAACACGGCGACAGGAACGTCATTGACAGTTTCCGAATCCGGCGACTACCGTGTGTATGTTTCCAATACGACTTTCGGTTGTGCCGACACGACCGTTGCCACAGCTATTACCATTCATTCACTTCCTAACGTAGGCGCAGGTGCCGACCAATCCATTTGCGCGGGAACGTCCGTTACCCTTTCCGGATCAGGAGCACAAGCCTACGAGTGGAGTGGAGAAACAGCTGACAACACAGCTTTCGAACCGCTCGAAACAGCTGACTATATTGTAACNNCGGTTGCGAAAACACCGATACGGTAACTGTAATCGTGAATCCTTTACCTGAAGTAGCTGCCGGTGACGACCAGGAAATCTGTGTGGGCGCTGTTGTCACGCTTTCGGGATCGGGAGCTGCGACTTATGACTGGAACAACAGCATAGACAATAACACCGCTTTCGAACCGGTTGCGACGGCTGATTACGTTGTGACGGGAACAGACGCGATCGGCTGCTCGAATACCGATACCGTTACGGTAACCGTGAATCCGCTTCCGATGATCCTGGCTGGTTCCGATCTAACGGTTTGTGCCGGTCAAACGCTGACGTTCATGGCTTCCGGAGCACAAGCCTATGAATGGAACAACGAGATCGAAAACGGCGTAGCGTTCGAAGCAACAACTTCCCAGACTTATATTGTAACAGGGACAGACGTGAATGGCTGCGAATCTACCGACACGCTGGAATTGACCGTAAACGCGCTTCCTGTCCCACAACTCGGTAGCGCCGACACGACTGTGTGTACTTACGATGTGCCTGTTACACTGAACGCCGGGTCAGGATTTACCGAATACGACTGGAACAACGGAGCAACAACGCAAACCATCACCGTTTCCAACGCCGGCACTTACGAAGTAACGGCAACTGATGCCAATGGCTGCGAAGGCTCAGACGAAATGATCCTGATCCTCGATCCGTGCCTCGGCATCGAAGAGCAAACCGCCGGGCTCTCTGTTTTCCCGAACCCAACAAACGGTTTGCTGAACATTCAGAGCACCAGCACAGCACCGATGCAGATCGAAGTAACAACACTCGCCGGCCAGCAATTGCTTTCGACCAGCGAAACAAACGTGGATTTATCCGGATTTGCTTCAGGAGTGTACTTTGTTCATGTGAGGCAAGGCGCGACAGAGCAGCTGTTCAGGGTAGAGAAACACTAACAAGCATCCTTTACAACCAACTAAAAATCCCCTGCCTGGTGATCCGGGCAGGGGATTGTTTTATCAGTTCTGTTATTTTTTGATTACTTCGAAGATGTTCGCAACAGTAAAACGGTATCGCAATCAGAACAATCATTCAGGTAAAAATCCTGTAGTCCTTTTTCACCGATTACATTACTGTTCCCCGGGCCAACCCCAATGTAAAGAGATTGCTTATCCAATCGTCTTTGTATCAGTTCAAAATCAGTTTTACCGAAGCAGCTTTCGGTGATCAGACTTCTTGTCTTTTCAGATGTAAGAGAGTCGATCTGCACATCGAAAAACTGCTTGTAAAAGAAATACTGTCCTTTGCTCACGATGACCGGAAAGTATTCTCTTTTTTGATCTGGCTTTAAAAGAGCAATGTCGAAAACTCCGCACTGGCAACTATCACTCCAGGCAAAAAAGCCAATGTCATAACTGCCTTTTTCCAGCGGTAACGAGGAAAGAGTATGATATGAAGAACTCAAGCGTGAAGAAAAATCTTTGTCGATCTTCAGCTCTTTTACTTGCGAACACGAGACAAGCGCTGCGGTGATAAAACCAACTACGAGCTTAATCTTTTTTCTCATATTCTTCAAATAATTGTTTTTCCTTGGCATAGGCTGGAGTCTCTACATCCTTGTCTGCCGTTCTAAGTAAATAATTGTCCTTAGACGTGTGAACGGATTCATGAACATAGGTACTTTCCATCAGATAATCTCTGTCCGCCATCATTTTTTGTTGAGCAGGTCCCGGATTTTCATAGGTCATATTGACATTGTCTTTTTTCAACTTTTTGCCTGACAACGAATAACTGCTTTCCATATCATTGTTTCCAAGCACAATTACAGCTGCATCATCTGATATATCGGCAATTACTCCTCCAAACACTTCAAAGGATCCGTTATAGATCGTTATTGTTGCTTCTTCAGGAATGGTTTTATCTTCGTTGTTCTTGCCTTTGAAAGAGGTTTGAGCGAGTACCAGTTCATAGCCGCCTTCTACTTCACGAACCGCAATTTTGCTGCTGATCTCAAAATGGATTTTTGTTTTTGAGGAAACCATTTCTTTTAACTGTGCTTTTCCTGTTTCACTACGCAGGTAGAAATCGATAGAGCTCTTTGTTACCTCGTCCAATCCGGTGGCATCATAAGTAATGGTTCCGTTTTCGTGATAGGTAAATGTTACGACATTTCCATTGGCATCAATAATTTCCTTTCCATTTGGATCTTTAAAGATGATAGGATTACCACCTACATAGTTATAAGTTGATAAGTTCGGGTATTGAGCGGATAATGGGTCAATAGACAGGAATCTCGCCACATCGGAATCATAATATCTAGCTCCACGATAATCAAGGCCTGTCTCATTGTCACGCTCATGTCCGGTAGTCAGGTATTTTGCCTTCTCACCATCAACAAACTCCCGAATGATTTTTCCATAAGGAGAGTAATCAGCAACATAACTCACACTGAATTTCGTACGAAGGTTTACCACATCCCATGATTCGGGTGTGTAAGCCACGCGTGTATTGCCCAGATGGTCATAGATATAGGCACTTATCTGATCAAAGCTGACACGTTTTGCTGTGTTGGATGTATTGGCTCCTGGAGCCTGTGCCGTTGTCGGTTTGATATTCATCTCCCGCTCTCTGCCGGTAATGTAGTACTCCCACGATGTCTGACCGTTTTGAATTTCACGGATGGCAATGACCCTTCCTGCCAGATCCTGGAGGTAATATTCTTCACGGTCGAGCGCATTGTTTGTTGCATCTATGCGCTTAAATATACGTTGGTCTTTAGTGTCGTACAGATAGTCGATCATGTCATATCCTTTATAGATGCGATAAGCATAGGCTGAGCGTCCGTAAAGAGTTTGTGTGATCGCGCGGGAAGTATCCGTTAGCAGGTTACCATTCAAATCATAGGTATAAGCACGACTGGTCGTTGAACCTACGCCGGTTACACTTGTCAAACGGTTGGTTCCGCTTTGGTACACATAGTTCCATTGTTGTACAACGTTGTAAGGTGAAGCTACGTTATTGCGCAACTGACGCTTCAGGGAAGTAATGTTCCCGATCTTGTCATAGGTATAATCCTCGTCACCGATCAGAAGACCCAATGTTGCATTTTCAGTGATGAAATCACCGATGGCTGCATCTGCTTTCACCAGACGGTTCAGCAAGTCGTACTGATAGCCATACAGAATCGATCCGTTAAAATTACCAACAACATTGTCTGCTGTACTGAAATTGTATTTCATCAGCGCACCGTTGATATTACCGTTCCAGTTTTGATGATTCAATACGGTTTGTGAGCCATCCACCGGGTTGTTGCCGTCATAGAACAGGTTGTAACCGGCTATGGTTGTTGTTCCGTTTTTAGCAGCTATTCCGGTCAAACGATCGCGTACGTCGTAAGTATGGATGAATTCCATGGCCAAACGGCTCAGAGCTGTGTTGTCGTCAACGTAATGCTGTTTTTTGCTCACGATATTCGGATCGTTGAGATCGTATTCATAGCTGACGAGCAGCGTTGCGTTCGTATCAACAGTAACGGCTCCCATGGCAGCTCGTATTGTAGTAAGACGGTTCAGGCGATCATATCCATAAAATATATGCAGATCGGTCGTACCATCGTTGTTCACATCAGCCTTTTCTTCCAGAATTGCTCCACGATAGTTGTAAGCCGGGTAATCGATTTTTGAAACGACAAGCTGTGACGCTCCTTCTGCATCAATCGGGCTAAAGGTTGTCAGCTGTGAAGTCACATGACCGAGCATATCATACGTATAGACATTCTTCTGGATCTTCGTGCCGTAATTGTCGTAGCTGTCTTCCTGGATCAGTTTACCAAGGGAAACACTCAACGGCGTTGAATTATAGACGTATCTTTTCTCCGTTATGTCAAGCGTAAAGAATGCCGGGCTGGTTGTTGTATTGAACCAGGGATTAGGCATGATACGCATACCGAAGCTGCACATCCAGTCGTAGGTCGAATTATTGGTGAACGTGTACTCGAAGTAAGGACCATTTGCATCAGAAAGACCACCTGTCTGGTAGAACAAAGGATCGATCAGACGTGTCGAAACTCCTCCCAGTTTATCGACGTTCATTTTTCCAACGTTGACAAGCCTGCCGTATGCGTCGTATTTATAGACGCGGTATTGAGGAGCAGGACCACCACCGTTCGTACGTGAACGGTCTACGACGTCCTGCTCAACGGAAACTTTTCCAAGCTTATTGTACATGTAGCGTTTCGTTCCGGCATCGACGGTTGTTTCCATGACCAGCTGGCCAAGCATATTGTACAGGTAAGTGGAAGTCTGCTTGTTTGGATTTAGCACTTTGTTCACATTTCCGTAGCTGTCGTAGCCGAACAATGTCAATGCTTTTACACCTGCAGTTGTGTACGTCAGTTTGGCTGCAAGCTGTCCGAATGCATTGGTATAAGTGACGGTTTGTTTGTTGTCCTGATCAGTTGTTGTCTGACGCAGGAAGTAGAAGTTGCCACCGCTTCCCGCCGTGCTCATCATCATTTTGGCTTCAGCATTGGTCAATCCTAGCTCGCAATAGGCAACAACACCATTTACCAGCTTGTATTCATTGCGAAGCGTATGTGTTGACGTAGCAATAGCTTCACCGTAGTTCGCCGCTTTAATTATGCGGTGTCTGCGGTTCTCGAATTGCTGTTCTGTTACGGGTGTGAAAGTATTGCTAGCCATGTCGAGAGTTGCTCCCGATCCTGCGAATGATTTGTAGGTTTTTTGCGGACGATTCCAAGAGTCGTATTCGATCGTCGGAGTATGGGTTTTCACCAATGTGTTCGATAAATCATAGTAAGCCTGAAGTGTGCTATGCTCACGACCCAGAGGGTCAATGAATGATTTGAGGATTTCCTTATCGTTGGTTGTCGCGCTATTGTAAATATATGTCAGGATATTGTTCTGATTGGTGCGCTGGTTGAAATCAAGAGTAGAGTTATGCAGCCAGTTGGAATAGACCAGCTCAGACAAGACACGCGTACCGTTTTCAGTGGTTTTTTCCAGACGAAGGTAATCGTCGTACTCGTAATCCACGTAGCGTCCTGTTGGTTCTGTGAGCTTGATAATCAGTCCCTGATTGCTATACACAAAATGACTTGAAAGCGAATCGGTTCGTCCATAGCCGACGGTAATGCGTTTAACCAGTCCCAGATCGGTCATGACACCAGTTCCGGTAATACCTGTTGCGATGTAGTAACGGGTCTGCAAACCATCTGCATTTTCCATGATATCCGGCATCAACAGGCGGTTACGGGCTACGATCTTTTTGGTTGTCAATGCATCGAATGGCAGCAATGCCGAGTAAATGTATGTTTTCCCGAAAGGCTGGCCACCCGCTGTGACAGCTTTGAAATCAAGTATGTACCTATTGTCGCGGTCGATGCGATTAGTGCGGAAGTCCGAGTTGCCAGTATTGGAAGAAATCGTGTCAATTTGAACGATGGCATTGCGCAGATATACCGGCTGGTAAGTATTGGCATTTGCATACGTCCAGCTATTGTCGAAATGGTAATATTCCGAACGGATTACCGGTTTTGCATCGCTGGCATTTTTGGATGCTGTCATCTTCTGATAAGCCAGTGAGCGGGTATTGTAGGTACGTGAGCTTTCCAGTCCTTCGTAACGTGGCAGCGAGTATTGGTTAGCACGCTCAACACCTGTTACGATATTGTTTACTGCAATCGTGTCACCGTTATAGATGGCAACAGTGAACTTCGGGTTGCTGATGATATCGTAGAGGTACCAATGACGGTCATAACGGTTAGCGAGATCGTAGAAATAGAAGAAATCCTCTTCTGTATAAGCCGTTCCCTGTTGCGGACTGCTGATTTTTACCGAAGCCATTTGCCAGGACGGCTCGTGTTTTAGCAGAATAGTACCTTGACTTTTGCCTCCGCTACCCATACCGTAATTCGAGAAAATGATACTCTTCGGATTAACCGGATCGATGGCAAACAGGTCGTGATAGGCCCTGCCTAGAGCCTGACCTTTGTGATTGGCTTCGTAATAGGTGTATTCCTTTTTGATCTCGATGTAGCGGTCAACCGTTGATAAAGACGACGAACAGCTTGACGGCTCGATCACGATCACGTCCGGACAAGGAACCGGGTTGCCGTTTCTATCAACGCATGCTGCCGGTGCTGCCGGCATTTTATAGCGGCCTCTTTCGTATTCCTTGGTACTTTCCGAAACCAGCTTCACAAAATAGGAGTTGAACAAATACGCGTTGTTGCCATTCTCGGCCAGGAGCTCGGGATAGAAATGCCCTTCGAGCATTTTCGGCTGTTCCTTGGTAGCGCTGGAAGAGCTTGTATAGCTTGCTTCATAGCTTTTCAGCTGCTGTAAATTTTCCTGGAGCGAAGTATCGGTGCTCACGTTCAGGTAGTAATCTTCATACAGGTATGCCGCTGTCATATCCGGTTCATAAGCCTTGTGCTTCTTTTTGAATGAAGGACGAATGGCTCCATGCTCGAAAGCAAGCGTATAATCGTAGGTGTAAACCGTTTCGGATTTCAGTGTGTCGGAGAAGTATTCTTTTGAAGACTTTACTTTTCCGAAGCAGAGATATTCCAGTGCACCGGCCGCCGCTCCATAATGCTCGATCACAACAGACGACTGAATGCCGTTGTTTACCGGTTTTTTGATCGTCACATTTTTAAAACCGTGGACAACGGACTGAACGAAAGTGTGCTGGAAGTGATTTGAATCGAGTAAGAATTGATTCTTTTTAAACATGGGGTTCGTAAAGACGTATTCCCATGTCTGCCAGGTGTTGCCCTGCTGTTCTTTGTTGACCTTTTTAACAATCGCACGAACGTTCCAGAGTCTTCCGTTTCCATAGGAAGAATACCTTTCGTAGTTGATAAAAGTGGATTTTTCGGGATTGTAATTATTGTAAATACTGCTGTTGGAAATCGGCTGGTATTCGATCGTCGTAACACCTCCCAGGTGATCTTTTACAGAGCTCAGAACATGGATCTTTTCACCACGTACCTCGAAAACACTGGTAAGACTATTGGTGTTGATATCCGTATAACCGAAAAAAGTTGTCAGTACTTTGCTCGTATCGGCCGGCGACAAACCGTAATGGTTTGCATACAGCGTTGCGTTTAACGGCAGCTCGGCTACTGCAGACAGGAATACCACGATGCGCTGACGTTCGTTGTCATAAGCGATAGCTGTAGTGCCGTTTTCATAATTGATATAATCGTAATTCTCGATATTGGCTTTGATCTTCCAGTTGTATGTGAGATACTTTTGCGAGATCAGCTGCTTTCCGGTTGATTCGTTACCGTTGTTAATGCGGTATACGCGTACTCCCTGAAGCATATAAGGGTTTTTGGTATAGCGAATCAGCTCCACATCCTGCAGACTTGCTACTTTATCCGGATATTGGCCCGAAAGGTATTTCTGAACACCAAGCGTTGTCGGGCGGTGTTTGTTGTAACCGGAATTGCTTACCTCGTAAGTCCTTAAGCTCATGAACCAGCACTGGAACATAGACGTATCGCTGTACTGTGAATTGTAAGGCTCCATGCGCTCATACATCGGTGCCATCATACTCCATGGCAAACCGGTCCCGAAATTGTGCGGAAGCGGCGCTGCCGATTTATAGATCATGTTAGCGGGATTACCCGTTGCAACATCGACAGGCATGAAGCTATAAGCGTCTTTAGCTTCCAGACGGTATTCAGGCTGGCCTCGCCACAGAGCCGTATCCGGTGTGCTGTAATCGATATCCGAGTTGCCCGGACCCACCTGGATGTGGAAACCTTTGTACAGAGCCGGCACATTTGGCATCACAAAGAAATTGGATGTGCTCAATTGATTGGTATAAGCTAAAGCACCGTTTGATGCCAGCGGCTTGTACCATTTGAAAGCCATGTTGAAAGTCGAGAAAAGCTCGATTCCGCGGGTTTTGTCATAAGACACCACATCGTAATCGCTTACGCCAGCCGAAGGTGCCGTATAGCTGCTGGTCGTACTGGCCGGATTTGTAGAGAGATTTCCGGTAACGATAGCGATATCGACCGTACCGCGGGTGTTGTTGATTTTGGTCTTGACTTCATAAATATCGCCGGGGATCATCTTGGTGTGACCGATACGCTGCGATTCAAGGAATCCGTCATTGAAGTCAAGAGAATAAGAATCCGATAACTGCCCGTTTCTACGGTATCGGAAAACAGAATTACCCGGAGAAGAGTAGAGGTAGGGATTCGTTGAGTGCACTCCATAAAACTGATTGGTCGTTACACCCTCGTGCACATCCATTCCGGAAATATCAAGATCAACTCCGCGGGCATGCGAATAGCGGGTCCAGTTTTCAAAACCGCTTTCGTATTGATTATTATCAATATCGATCTTGTGCCAGCTGTAAAGCGAATCGAGTCGACCGCAATTGGGTGCGTTGAAGTTGATTAGTCGCTCGTTGGTCGGTGTCGTCGGGTGTGCTGTAATTACAGCATGTAAGGTCTTATAATCCAGCTCGATGATCTCCGAAGGTTTCGAGTCGACTTTCGCCACCGCTTTTTTAAGCAAAACATCTCTGTAGGCACTGAAATTCCCACGAACAGCCGGGTCAACCTTGTTGTCGGCATAATCGCCGATCGTGTCGGCAAATTCCTGGAAGTAATTGAACTTTCCGAATCGTTCGTACTCCAGTACTACTTCCTGGTTCTGAACTGTGTTGCTAGTGATCCTGGTACAATACCAGACCGCGTTGGAGACTTTCGGAAGAATATTGTTTAATACGTTCTTTTCGATATCGGTCCCGTTGAGGATGTATTGACCTTCATCATCGCCAAAAGTTTGCGGATTCGCTACTTTCAAGGCGTTATTGTTGAGGGAAGTAGAGCTGCAGCCGTTGTAGCTTAGCACACGTGTGTTGGTTGGCGCCTGGTAGCTGCTTTGCAAAAGGTCGAACCAGTATTTGGTACCGTCGGCAAGCGTTACGGTCCAGGTACTGACCGTGTTGCCTCCGCTGAGACGATTGTACATACGCACTTCTACCGGAGAGTCGAAGCCGTTCAGTCCGAACACCAGCTCTTTCTGATTCACATTGGACTCATCGAGGTATTTGAACACCAGACGACCGGAAACGACTCCCGGAATGCTCACCTGCGGAGCAAACCAGTATAAATCGCCATTATCCTGACCGGTGAATTTGTTTACTGCATTTAAAGGATCGGCCGGACCGTCATAATTGAGAATCGTGTTGTATTCCGATCCCGGAGAGCCTCCGCAGTTCTGCAGCTGCATAGCTTCCATTCGCAACAGGTATTTATGGAACACATCCGATTCCACGCTGATAGTCGGAACCGAAAGATTCCAGCCCTCGCCATAAGGAATCCCGGATGCAATTGGGGCTGTGGTCCCTACAGCAGTATTGCTCGCATAATCAAGGGAAAGAGAATAACTTAATCCTCCTGGAGTACCGATGGTTCCGAGTGGAATGGTCGACGTGTATTCTCCATTAAGGATGTTTACATCTGATACGACAGCACCGGGAGATAATTTAGAGGGCTCGACGGTTTTCGGAGACATTTCCCCGTTGTCCCGTCCTCCTACGATTTGCCCGAATGCAAGCGGAAATACTCCAAAAAGGAATACAAGAGAGGCTATAAAACGATTCATGGTGGCTTTGATTTAAGTGTTGACCGCTGCAAAGCAAGACAATTAAATCGTTTCTGCAAAGTAAAACGAGTACTAACTTAGTAGTCAGTAGTCGCTGATTTTGTATAAAATACTAGCTATCAGGTTGATTTAGTGCGCATCCAGCCAATTGTCCGCCAGCTCCATTTCCACTTCCATCGGAACGGCTAACTGAACGGCGCCCTCCATGGCTTTTTTCACCAGCGCTTTCATGATATCGTGCTCGTCTTTGTGCACGTCGAAAACCAATTCATCGTGTACCTGGAGGATCATTTTCGATCGCACTTTAGCTTCTTTCATGGCTTTATGAACGGCCACCATGGCGAGCTTCACAATGTCGGCAGCGGAACCTTGAATAGGTGCGTTAATGGCGTTTCGCTCGGCGAAGCCACGTACGACGGCGTTGGCGGAATTGATATCCGGCAGGTAACGACGACGCTGCATGATCGTTTCCACGTAGCCTTTTTCGCGGGCGTTGTTCACCGCTTCGTCCATGTAGGTTTTGATCGTGGAATATTGCGCGAAGTAGCTGTCGATGATTTGCTTGGCTTCCGTTCTGCTGATGCCGAGGTTCTGCGA
>DJFN01000008.1 GCA_002432085.1 Flavobacteriales bacterium UBA5871 | reverse complement strand
GGCCTACTTCCAGCTCTTCGGGCAAACCGGCGAACAGTTGTTCCTGTGGCGAAACGGCAATCAGGCTGGCTTTCCCGTGTACAGGCTCCGGGCATGATTTCAGCTTCCCGCCAAACACCTCGGCAATGGCCTGGTGACCGAGGCAAACACCCAGCATTTTTTTCCGTCCGCTGTAGGTGCGGATCACTTCCTTCAATGCGCCCGCTTCGTCGGGAATGCCCGGCCCGGGCGACAACAGAATGGCGTCGCAGGTATCGAGCGTTGGGAAATCCACGGCGTTGTTGCGTTGCACGATGACTTCCACGCCCGGAAGCTCGCGGACGTAGCGCACGAGATTGTAAACGAACGAATCGAAATTGTCGATGACGACGATTTTCATACCAGTTGAGGTGTTAAGGAAGCCGCGCGAATGGCTTTGCGCACGGCCCCGAGTTTGTTGTTGACTTCCTGCAATTCGTTTTCCGGAATGGAATCCATGACTATACCAGCTCCGGCGCGGTAATGCAGCACGTTGTTGTGACTCAGCAGGCTGCGGATAACGATGGCCAGGTTCATCGAGCCGTCGGTGCCGAGAAAACCGATCGCGCCGCCGTAGTAATCGCGGGTATTGCCTTCCAGGTCGCGAATGAGCTCCAGTGCCCGGTATTTGGGCGTTCCGGAAAGCGTTCCGGCTGGAAAAGTGCCCGAGAACAATTGCAATGGATGCGTATTGTCGAGCTCGCCCGAAACTTTCGAAACAAGGTGGATCACGTGGCTGAACTGCTGAATTTCCTTGTACGATTCGATCGAAACCGACGTACAGTATTTGCTGAGGTCGTTGCGCGCCAGGTCGACCAGCNNATCGTGTGCTCGGCATTTTCCTTTTCGTCGCCGATGAGCTGATTCGTGAGCTCGCGGTCCAGCTGTTCGTCGCCGGTTTTGCGAACCGTTCCGGCAATCGGATGAATGGACGCCTTGCCTTTTTTGAGCTGGATCTGTGTTTCCGGCGAAGAGCCCATCAAACGGTACGATTCCATATCGACGTAGAACAAATACGGTGACGGATTCAAGCGGCGCAGCTGACGATACACCTGGAAATCGTCGCCGAAAAACGGCTGCGAAAACGGTCGCGAAACGACCAATTGAAAAACGTCGCCGCGTAAAATATGCTGTTTCGCTTTTTCGACCATGGACAGAAAATCAGCTTCTGAAACCGGTGTTGTTTCATCCGATTCGGCTGTAAACGGCAGCTCGGCAAACGGTTTTTTCCGAAGGATCGCATCGCAGTCGAAATCCGCTTCAATCGGATCGACGTCATTACGAATGATCGTTCCCGTGTCGTGAAAATGGTCCAGTACGATCAGTGTTTTGTACAAAATCAGGTGCGCTTTCGGAACATCCGGCATGGAACTGGCAAGCTGCGAAATGCCTTCTTCCAGATGTGCGAACTCGAAGCTGAAGTAGGAGAGGAAACCGTTGTAAGGAACCGGCTGAGCGAAATCGAAGGTTTCAATCAATCCGATCAATTGTTGTGTCACCGATTCTGTCGGCTTGAAGGGAATAGTTGTTTCGCCATCAGGCCGTGAAACGGTAATGCTGTCGTTGTTCACACGAATTTCGATCAATGGATCAAACCCGATGAAGGAAGTGCTGTCGGCGCGCGAGTGGTAATCATTGCTTTCCAACAGGCACGGCTTGCGGTGATGATGACGCAGGCCCATGTACAAACCGGCCGCTGTGTAGAGGTCGGAATTGAAATGCTGCGTCTGGGTGTAAATATTCATTTTTCAAAAAATGGTCAAAAAAAAGGGCCTGTCATTGTGACAAGCCCGCTCAAATCCTAGGTATCTGTAAACAAAAAGCGTCAGTCACTCGAAATTGAGTACTGCCACCATTTTGCGATTGTGTACATGAACTGATTCATAGTGCAAACCTAAGGCCTTCATTCGAACTATCCAAACAAAACGTGAAAAAAAAGTTTCCATAACTTATTTCAGTGAAAAATATAACTAGTTTTGCAATGCGAAATTCCGGATAAAAACGGCGTTTCGCGCACTTCTCCTTATAATCCTGTAAACTTGTAATATGATACGAGAAGGAAACAGACGCCCTGTTTTAATTGCCGGTCCGTGTAGTGCGGAGACCGAAGAACAGGTGATGCAAACAGCGCAGGAACTCAAGCAGTTCTGTAAAATCGACATGCTGCGCGCCGGTATCTGGAAACCGCGTACGCGACCGGATTCGTTTGAAGGAGTAGGAGAAGTAGGCCTCGAATGGCTGGTGAATGCCGGAAAATTCATGGGCGTTCCGACAACGACCGAAGTGGCGAATGCAAAACATGCCGAGCAGGCTTTGAAAGCCGGTGTGGATGTGCTGTGGATCGGTGCCAGAACAACGGTAAATCCGTTTGCGGTTCAGGAAATTGCCGACGCATTAAACGGAACGAAAGTGCCGGTGATGATCAAAAATCCGGTCAATCCCGATCTCGAATTGTGGATTGGAGCCTTCGAGCGTTTCGAAAAAGCCGGATTGAACGAATTATCGGCGATTCACAGAGGATTTTCCGTCTACAAGCACCCCAAATACCGGAATGTTCCGAACTGGGAAATTCCGATCGCTTTTCGCGAGCGCATGCCGCACATTCCGCTGATCTGCGATCCAAGTCATATTACCGGAAAACGGGCACTTTTGCAGGAAGTTTCACAGAAGGCCATGGATTTGAATTTCGACGGACTGATGATCGAATCGCACCGTGATCCGGATGCCGCGTGGTCGGATGCCGCTCAGCAATTGACGCCGGAAAACCTGAGCAAGCTGATCGAAAACCTTGTCCTGCGCTCACGTGAATTGAGCGATTCCGCGCAGGAAGGATTGACAACTTTGCGCGAAAAGATCAGCATTCTCGACGATCGTCTGTTTGAGATCCTTACTACGCGTATGCAGATGAGCGAGGAAGTCGGCTCGTTCAAGCAACGGCATAACATCACCATTCTCCAGGAAGAACACTGGCGGAAAGTGATCATGAGCCGCCTGGAAAAAGCAGCCGATTACGGGCTCACGGAGAAATTCGTGCGTTCCGTTATGGACGCGATTCACCAGGAATCTATCCGCCACCAGATACGTGTTATGAATCCTTCATTACAACAAAATCATGAGAAAAAGAGTTGAACCGGCTCAGCGAAAAGGAACCATTGCTATCCCGCCTTCCAAAAGCGACAGTCAGCGAACAACACTGGCCGCAGCTTTAGCAAATGGAACGTCGGTAATAACCGGTTTGGGCGAAAGCGACGACGAGCTGGCTATGCTCAATACGATCACACGCCTGGGAGCCCAAGTGAATAAAACGGCCAATGAAACCACGATTACGGGAATTCCCGGCTTTCCTGCCGAAGCCACGCTGACGGCCGGCGAATCGGGCCTGGGAATTCGTCTGACGGCCATGGTTTGTGCAGCGCACGAAGGAACATATACCATTCACGGCGAAGGCTCGCTGGCTACGCGCCCGATGCACTTTTTCGAAGAAACACTGCCGCTATTCGGCGCTTCCTGTACAACTGAAAACGGAACGGTTCCGCTGCGCATTCAGGGCCCGATGAAAGGCGGAACGGCCGAAGTCGACGGATCGCTCAGCTCGCAGTTCATTTCCGGCTTGCTGATGGCGCTTCCGCTGGCGAAAGAAAAAAGTATGCTCAACGTGCCACAGCTCAACAGCGGTCCTTATGTCGAAATGACGCTCAAAACACTCAAAGCATTCGGGATTCAGATCGAGCATAAACATCTGAACACGTTCACAATTCCGGGAAATCAAACCTATAAACCGGCCGTTTACACGATCGATGCCGACTGGAGCTCGGCTTCCTGCTGGCTTGTTGCCGCTGCGATCGGACACGATTTAACACTGACCGGTTTGCAAATGGACAGCCTGCAGGCCGATAAAGCCCTGCTCAACTTTTTACTCGCAGCGAATTGCCGGATCGAACGCGCGGAAGACGGTATCCGCATCGACGGATCGGCGCGTAAAGCTTTCGAAGGCGATGCGACGGATTGCCCGGACTTGTTCCCCGCTTTGGTGACATTGGCCGCATATTGCGATGGAAAATCGGTGATCAAAGGCACGTCACGACTCGTTCACAAGGAAAGCAACCGCGCGCTGGCATTGCAAGCTGAATACGCGAAGCTCGGCGTTCAGATCGATCTGGAAGACGACGTGATGGTCGTTCACGGAACCGGTCGTGTAGCTGGCGGCGAAGTGATTTCGCACCACGATCACCGCATCGCGATGTGTATGGCCGTGGCGGGTCTTTTGGCCGAAAGTCCCGTAACGATCAACGATGCCGAAGCGGTGAGCAAAAGCTACCCGGCTTTCTGGGAGGTGCTGGAAAATCTGCAGCAGCTTGCTCCAACCGTTCAATAGTTTTTTCCGTTTCTTTTCTGTTGATGGCACAATTCTTGTGTTGATTTTTCAACCATCTGTTATTAAATTAAAACAGGTGATACCACTATTTTATTAACCCTTTCATTGACAAAAACATGAAAAAAACTTTATCGATTTACGGCCTTTTGATCGTCGGGATCTGCTTTGTCCAGAAAGCGCAGGCGCAAACGGAAAACGAACCCGAATCTATTCTCGAAGATCCGTATATGTGGCTGCAATGGTCGCACATCAACGACGGAAATGTTCCCGTTTACAATTCATCAACATTGTATTGCGGATTGCCTGGTTTTGACCTGAATATCGAAGAGGCCTGGGAATATATGGCGAATCTGAAATACCCTCCGGCAATCATACGCGTAGGAGTTCTGGATTCGGGATTGGACGACGGACATCCGGACCTCAATCAGACACGATTGATACAGGGAAAAAACTATACGGCTTCTCCGTTTAATTTCAATACGGCAGATGATTATGGTCACGGTACGCATGTAACCGGGGCAATCATGGCAACATCTTATAATGGTATTGGAATCGCCGGTGTTGACCGGACTTGTAAAGTAATGCCGATCAAGATACAGCCGGCTTGTCTGAGATCACAGCGCTGGCATATCGATTCTGCTATCCGATATGCTATAGCGAATAACGTCAGGGTAATCAATATGAGCTGGGGCTGGTCGGAAGCAACCATCGACAATAATATCCGCGATGCGATTTCATTGGGTATCGATAACGGGTGCGTTTTTATTGGCGCGGCGGGTAATTTCAACAATTACTACTACACGGAAAAAGTTCATTTTCCGGGGAAAGTCGGTATTGCCGTAGGTGCAGCTAATCCGTGCGGAGCCATAAAAACGGGCAATACACCGCTTACCTGTGAGAAAGACAATCGACCAATCGATACCGGTAACGGTACCATTAACTGGGGCTCGAACTCGGGTGACGGATTGGATATTATGGGACCTGGGACCATGATTCCGGCGATTGATATCCGTGGACTTCAGGAAGGATTATCAGGAGTAACGGGATGCTTTGGCAATTGTTACGCCTCAGACGATGGAAACGGTAATTATGTTACCAATGCCTTCGGAACTTCGATCGCGACACCTTATGTCACAGGAATCGTCTCCCAAATGCTGGCTGTGAATCCCCAGCTGAAAATGCACGAGATCGAATATTTGCTGAAAGCTTCTTCCACAACAATGACAGGAGGCTACAAATGGCCGAATGCTTACCAAGCAGTACAAATGGCAAAGAGTTTTATTCCTGAGAGTCGTCCGTTGGTTGACCTTTTTATAAGCAGTATACAATACCAGCGTGTAGGTGCCAATGTTCAGGCAACTATTAAGATTAAAAACAGAACTGGTATCGCATCCGGTCAGTTCAAACTGTATGTCTATAACTCGCAAACATGGATTGATAACAATTATGAATATGATGTCATCGGATCAGGTGATTCCATTCTGATCACCAACATTTCAGGGAATGCGGAACCTACTTTCATTGTAACGATTCCTTATGACGCTCCGGGTACTCATAATCTTTATCTGAACGCTGTCATAGATCCGAGTATGGCGCTTGAGGAAATGAATAAAGCGAACAATGCCCGCAGCCTTCTTGTTTATCAGGCAACCGGTGGTGAGATTGAGGATCCTGAAGAAATGTCATTCAAAAGCGGGGAAGCGGAAATTGCCGAAACATCCAGCCTGGAATTATTTCCGAATCCGGCAAGTGAACAGGTGATGCTGACGATCGAGCTCACGTGCAACGGAGAAATCCAGCTGACAGACCTGCTTGGAAACCGCTTGCACCAGCAGGAATTACAGAGCGGTAAACAAAACCTGCTGATCGATACGAGCAAATTAGCTTCGGGCGTTTACCTCGTGGAATTGAAACAGGCAAATGGCAAAAGCATGCTGAAAAAGCTGATTATTCAGTAAAAGGCGTAAAGAGTCGAACTCATTTTAAATTGAAGTTGAACAGCGACCTGTCTTCGGCCGGGTCGCTGTTACTTTTTTCAAAAATGTCGTTATCAGGAAAAACCCGAATCCGAATTTTTTCGGCAATTTTGAAGGAAGAACAACTATGAGACCAGTCGTTTACCTGTACTGCCTGTTCCTGTTGATCGCCACACGTGGATTTGCCCAGGTCGACAGTTTGCCCGCCGTTCCTCCGAAACAGCTGCAGGTGCTGCTGCACGATTCCTTGAAGCCGTATTACATCGTGGAAGACGATTCCATGTACACGTACGAAATGATCGTGGAAGATCTGGACGTGTTCCTGACACTTTATCCCGAGATCGTTCATCCGGTGGCAGTTGGCAAATCGGAATTCGGACTGGAATTGAAAACAGTGCGTATCGGTCGCGAAAAACGCAATAAAAACAGCGTTTTGCTAGTCGGAAACATTCATGCCCGCGAAGATTTCAGCTCGAAGCTTTTGATGAAATTCCTGAACGTTTACCTGCTTTCCATCGATGGGAAAAGCGATCTGTATCCGGAAGCGAAAGCACTACTGGATTCGATCGATATTTACATCATGCCGGTGGCCAATCCTGACGGACTGAAGATCGCTCACGAGAATTTTGCCGGTATCCAGGATCAGTTCAACATTTATAAAGATTCCATCTTCTGTGTGGAAACCTACAAAGAATGGAAGGCGAACGGCAAAGGAATCGATCTGAACCGCACGTTCGACGACGGCAACTTCGAAGTGAAGAAAGGCAGCTCTTACCAGCCCGTTCCGGCTTCCGAGGGTTACAAAGGGCGTTTTCCTGCCGAGCCGGTGGAGACACAGCATATTCAGCAGCTTGTGGCGGAGATCCGTCCGCTGGTGACGGCTTCTTTCCATACGAAAGGAAACATTTTGTTCTGGGCCGATGCGAAAACCCATCCATACCTCGGGAATATCGATACGTATATCACTACAGAAGTGGCGCAGGCAACCGGATTCAAAACAGCTTCGATTGCGAAATATGCTTCGGAATATGGTTGTGGACTGGAAAATTACGTGCGCGCCCGCTACGGACTGATCGGAACGTGCGTGGAATTGTCGCGTGGCGACAGAACACGTCAGCAATTCCCGGATAACGAATTCAACACCGAAGTCTGGATTCCGGCCTGGAATGCACCGTTTATCTTTATCCGGAATGCCGTTCTATACGACGACCTGATCCTTCGGAACAGCGCCGCTTATCTCAATAGGACGTCGAATTAACCGGATTTATTTCCGGAAGAACAATTCCGGGAACACCTTTTTCGGGTCCTTTCTCAGCAGCTGAACAAGGATGAAAGATTTCAGAAATCCGAATCCGTAGCCGTAAAACTGAACGGAAACGGCGATCAGCGCATACAATCCGATTTTCAGACTGCCCGTTTGAATGGTTGCCGAAAAAAAGATCAGCAGGAAGTAGAACGCATACAAAGCGGCTCCCCAGAAAAAGCCCACGAGGCAAAGCAATAACGCAAGCACCAATCCGAGCATAAAAACCGTCGGGAAGAAAAACGTCAGCTTGCTGTGCTCGGGATACCAGCTGTTCAGAATAGGCCGTGCCTTCCCGAATTTATTGACCTGTTTGTAGAACTTCTGCCAGTCGATGCGGCGCTTGTGATAAACGTAGGCCGAGGTGAACAAATGTGTCTCGAAACCCAGTTTCCACAAACGAATCGAGAGGTCGGGATCTTCTCCCGGGTGAATAGAGCCAAAGCCTTCCCAAGCTTCGAACGCCGCTTTCGAGATACCCATATTGAAGCTTCTCGGCTGGAATTTCCCGATTTTCTCCGAGCCGCCGCGAATTCCGCCTGTGGTAAGGAACGAAGTCATCGAAAAGTTGATAGCTTTCTGAATGTCGGAAAATGAATCCAGCGCTTTGTCGGGACCGCCGAAACAATCCACGTAATGTGCTTTCAGCGCTTTGTCGACTTCGCTCAAATACTGCGGCGGAATGATGCAATCCGAATCGAAGATCAGAAAATAATCACCTTTAGCTTGCTGCATCCCAAAATTCCGCGAATCGCCCGGACCGGAATTGGCTTTGAAATAGTAAGAAAGCTGCAGCCGATCCTGGTAATTTTCCGCGATTTCCTTGCAGGGAACGGTCGAGCCGTCTTCTACCAGCACGATCTCAAACGGCCGGTCAAAATCCTGGAGAACGAGGCTTTGCAGCAGCTCATCCACTTCGTCGGGACGGTTGTAGACAGGAATGATCAGTGAGAAAAAGAGATCGGCCATGAGGGCAAAGATAAATGTTCACCACAAAGGAGCAAAGATCTCTTTGACGTGCAAGGCTTAAAAGGGAGCAAAGGCACTCGGGTTGTTGCTCTGCTAATTGCGATACAAACTTTAATTTATGTTTATACCCATGATTATTCCTTAAATGAATTGCATTTCACCCCTTAAAACGTGCAATTCGTCCCAAACACTTCAGATTCTGAAGCTGAATAACAGGATAACACGGATCCCTTTGTTTCCTTAACAAAAGCAGCTCTTTGCTTCTTTGTGGTGAAGCTCACTCCCAATACAGATTGTGACGCGCGTCTTTGTTCCATTGATCCCACTGGAACTGCTGCACTGCTTTAACGATAACAAGAATACCGTTTGCGGCCATGTACATGAATCCGTTGCGCGCAATTGGCTGACCGTCCATATCTCCTGAGCTTTGTTTCACGACTTTTGATGTTCCGGTATTGATGTCGTAGCTCATCACGGCTCCTTCACTCGTTCCGATAATGACCTTATCGTTCGCAACGATCGGTATCTGGTTCGGGTTTGTTTTTACCGGCTGTTGCCACAACACTTTTTCAGATGCAGCGTCGAAAGCTGTGAGCTGATCGCTGTCGAGCACAATGAGCGTTTTGTTCTTGTAAACGATCGGGTGACCGCCGTTGAAATTCATCTGCTGGTAGGAATCGGAATAATCCGATATTTTCGCCGGATTCAGCTCCGTCGCATAACGCTTTTTCACTTGAAGCGTCTTTCTGTCAAGGACTACCAGCTGCTCTTTATTGTTGATGGTCGCCGTCAGGAAAATTGCTTCCGGCGTCACGGTCGGTGATGAAACCGCTTTGACTGTTTTGGAAACGACTTTTTCTTTCCCGGTTTCGGTGTCAAACACATAATAATTACCCGCTTGTGAAGCCACATGCACTTCCGTTCCTTCCACTACCGGACAGGCAATCACTTCTTTATCTACCCAGTTCATCCAGTTGATCTTACCGGTTTTCAGATCGAAGCTCGCCAGAACGTATTCTTCGCCCGTTTTAGCTGGATTTGAGCCGCCATTGTTGTAAACTACATAAACACTTCTGTCATCGGCCGAAGGTGTGGAATAGATCGTGCCGGCCAGGTATTTGCTCCACAGCAGCCTTCCGGTCAGCGCATCGATGGCGTAAAGTGTACAGGAATAAGTGTTGACCAACAATACGCCGCTTTGGTAAACTGCCGGCGACATGCCCGATTCGCCCAAATCGACACCCCAGAGGTATTTCCCCGTGGCAGCGTTCAGGCAATAAAAGCTTGGTGAGTAAAATCCGGCTTGTGTATACATTTTATCACCCACTATCGTCGGTGTTCCGACAGGACCGGAATTTCCGAAATCGATATCGAAGCCCTGCGCTGTCGTTTTGAGGTAATTGGTTGGCGTTTCGGTTTTACTGATTGGCGTCTGGCTGTGATTGATCACAAAACCTTTTTCGTTCATTTTCCGTTCTTCGAACATGCGTTCGGTGGCGGCTGAACCGCGATACCTACGCGTTGCCATAGCGGAAGAAAAGCCTTCCACGGTTTTCGCATCCACGAGGTGCATGCCGCGCTCGTATTTCACGTTCACAAGGTAATTATGGCCTTTTGCGAGCATGAACACGCATTTGCCCGTCGCATCCGTGACACTTTCGTAAACGCGCTTACCATTTTCTTCGTCGAGGTAAACCGGCTCGCCTTCCAGTCCGACACCGTTGTAATCGTTGAGCTGAAGTGTGAACAACAAATGCGAAGAAGTTCCGCTGGTCTGCGTAATGCCGCGCTGAAGGATCGTATCGCCTTTCGCGATTTCCTGCACAGTCGTTGGTTCGTAAAACACCACTTCCTGCATTTCCATCCCGGTATGATCAGGAACCTTGAATTTGTGGTAAGCTTCCACGCCGTTTACGTCGATCTCATACGCTTTTCCGATAGGAAGGTAGAAAACAGCCTGTCCGGAAGCGTTCGATTTCCCCTGGAATTTGATTTTGTCTGTTCCTGAAACGATCTCCAGCGGAATATTCGGCACGCGCGTCTGGTCTTTTTCCTTCACGTGAATGGTCACTTTCGCTACGTTTGCCTGCGACCGCATTTCCAATGCCGGAACCGTTTTGAATACGATACCTTTTCGATTCATGCTCGGCGCAACGGCGAATACTCCTTCCGGATCATAGGTCGTTGTGCGTGACATCTTCCCGCTGATGTTTTCCTTCACTTCGTAGGTCGCCACGTCTTTCATTTCGAGGTAGCTGAACGTATACATTCCCGGAACAGTGAGCGTGAATACGACTGCACCGGCGCCATCGGTACGGCCCTTCAATACCGTTGACGTTTCCGTTGTGTTGGTGGCCGTGACTTCGACATTTTTCACCGGCTGACCATCCGTATTAATGATCTTGAGCGTATAGGTGATCTGGGAAATTCCGGTGGCAGAAAAGCAGCACAGGAAAGCAAAAAGTAGGAGAGCTTTCATAAAGGAGGGAAATTGGTTTCGTACATAACACGCACAGGTTGAATAGTTACAATTCCGGTCGACAGTCGGACAGTCACCGGTCTCCAGTCTTCAGTCTCCGGCCTGACACGAAGCGACACGCCTTGGTGGATCTGCTTCGGGTTCAGTCGCCGGTCTTCCAGTCTAATGTCTATCAGTCTATTGTCTAAAATCTAAGCAGTCCAAACCGCTCGCGGCTGCCCGAAGAAAACAGCAGCAATTCGCGTTTGACGTTATCGAGGCTTGAAAGTCGCAGCACAACGACGCCGTTGGTTTCCTGGTAATCGTTGAACACCGTGCGACGAATTTCACCGGTTTGCAGGTCGATTTGTCCGAGTGCCAGGGCGTAGGATTTTTTCCGGACCGGGAAACTGATCGTACGGTAGAATCCTTCATAATTCCGGAACTCGTCGTAATTTTTGAGGTTGTCGTTGAACAGGCAACACAGCTTTCCGTTGGAAATGAACGACATCACCGAGCTATAATAACCATTGTCGTTAACGGAATGCTGTTCTTTCGGCAATTGTACGATCCAGTTGAACGTTCCGCCGGCGTCGATCTTGTAAGCGATCAGGTCGTTGTAATAGTAATGGTACGCCGTCTGAGAAATACCACGTGCGTCGGAAGCGTTTTGCTGGTAAATGTAAAACTGTTCGGCCAGCACTACCGTTGAGCCGTCAGGAAGCGGATGGATCGCGCGAATAGCGTAATTGTAAAGCTGCGGCCCGAGACGACCGCGTTCTTCTCGTCGTTCCAGCCTGTCGAGCTGCTCGGTAGTCAGGTTCTGCGTCATGAAATCCCGCGGGAATTCCTTGAAGTATTCGTTCACGATCGTCTTGCTGCTCAGGTCGATTCGCTGCAGAAAAACACCCTGCGCGCCTGTTGAAAACGCCGGACCGTAAGTTCCTGTAACCGTCAGCATCGAATCGAGCGCACTGACGCCTATATCAAATACGCGCATTTCGTCGATGGCAATCTCGTATTCCGAAAGCTCGTTTCCTTTCACATGCACGACAACCGTTTTCTCTAGAGTGTTGTCTTTCCACNNGCCGCTTCCTGGTTGGCGTAAACGCTCATTCCGAGGATGTAATCGCCTTCGTCGGTCAGGTAGCGGAGCTCAACCGTCGCATCGCGCGAGCTGTACGGAATTTCGTACTCGCCTTCTGTAATGACGTTGAAGGCCGAATCGACCACTTTGTAGCCATAGCGATCGAACAGGTCCCGCTTGCCTGGAATCACATACTCGATACACATAAAGCACCGGTTATTGGAAACGATCACATTGAAAAAACCGCGGTTGCTCCATCCTTTCGGCATCGGGTATGAAACCATGAGCTCGGGATCGTCATACGGATCAACCTCGGTATCGTATTTCACCATGTAAAGCGAGTTGATCCCGCCCTTTTTATCGGAGAAAAAGCCGAGTAGCTGTCCGTTGAAGGTTGCCAGCTCTTCGAGGTTCACCATATTGTCTTCGATGCGCTGCTCAATGCGTTTGGTCGTGACCGCTTCGCCGGCATAATAATGGGTAACACGGGGAGTTTGGACGAATTGTCCGCCGGAAAGCCGGTAGGCATAGAAATCCATTCCGTCATCGGGCAACACGCCTATCAGCTGGGAATTGCGCGAGTTCTCCGGCCCCCAGTCGATCAGCAGCTCCTGCGAGAAACCCGCAAGTGTTGAAAGGCTAAAGAATATGAGGAATAGTCGCTGCAAATCCGTGATATTTTTCCTTAATATACGGATAAATCGGTTCGAACGATCGTTAACGTTTCAAAAGATCGACACCGGTATAATTTTGTGGTGTGATCGTCTTGAGTCGCTCCCGAATGGCCGGGTCCACATCGAGTGTATCGATGAAATCGTGTACGGTTTTCGCCGTTACCTTTTCGTTCTTGCGCGTCAGGTTTTTCAGCGCTTCGTAAGGTTTCGGGAAGCCGATGCTGCGTAGAACAGTTTGAATCGCTTCGGCCACAACCGCCCAGTTTTCCTCGAGGTCATTGGCAATCGTGTCGCGGTTCAGGAGCAGTTTCTGCAAGCCGGTCGTCGTGGCTTTGAAGGAGATCAGTGCATGAGCGAACGGCATTCCGATGGCACGTAGAACAGTTGAATCCGTCAAATCGCGCTGCAAACGGGAAACCGGCAATTTAGCCGCCAGGTGTTCGAGCAAAGCATTCGCAATTCCGATATTTCCTTCGGAGTTTTCAAAATCGATCGGGTTCACTTTGTGCGGCATCGCGGAAGAGCCTACTTCGCCTTCCTTGAGCTTCTGCTTGAAGTANNTCCATGGAAATGTAAGTCCACATATCGCGATCGAGGTCGAGAATGATCGTGTGAATACGCTTCATGTTGTCGAACAGCGCTGCGAGGTTGTCGTAGTGCTCGATCTGCGTCGTGAGCTGACTGCGTTTCAAGCCAAGCTGCCCGTTCACGAATTTATTGGAGAACGCCACCCAGTCGATCGCCGGGAACGCCACGAAATGAGCATTGAAGTTTCCTGTCGCGCCGCCGAATTTCGCCGAATACGGAACCGTTTTCAGTTGATCCAATTGTGTTTCCAGACGCTCCACGAATACAGCGATCTCTTTGCCGAGAACCGTTGGTGAAGCCGGCTGACCGTGCGTACGAGCCAGCATCGGAATGTCCGACCAGTCATTGGAAAACTGGCGCAATAACGCGATGAGCTTTTCCAGCTCGGGAATGTAAACGGCGTTCACCGCGTCCAGCAGGCTTTTCGGAATAGCCGTGTTGTTGATGTCCTGCGACGTCAACCCGAAATGCACGAACTCGAGGTAAGCATCCAGTCCGAGCGAGGTCATTTTGTCTTTCAGGAAGTACTCGACGGCTTTCACATCGTGGTTGGTCGTTTTCTCGATATGCTTGATCGCCAGCGCGTCGGCTTCGGAAAAATCGGTCACGATCGCACGCAATGCCGGGAACTGATCTTTCGGAAAGGACTGCAGCGCTTCAACGCCTGAATCGACCAGGGCGATGAGGTATTCGACTTCGATCATCACGCGGTAACGGATCAAACCGTACTCGGAGAAAAACGGAGCGAGTTCTTCGACTTTGGAACGGTAACGTCCATCGACCGGACTCAGGGCTGTAAGAGCTGAAAGCTGCATATCACACGATTTTGCGCAGGATGCGTCGTTTTTGAAAGGTGCGAAGATACGAATTAGTTCGGTCTTTCGGTCTCTGGTGTTCCAGTCTCCGGTCGTTCAGTTCTTCAACTGCCTGACTCAGCGCTTCAGGACAGCCAAGAGACAACTACAAAAACACTGTTGGTTATCAGTCACTTGCACCCGAAAAACAGAAGGCCTTAAGCTATTTACAACAACCGGAGACTGGAGACCGACCGACTGAAGACCGGAAAATCGTACTTTTGGCTTATGCGTTTTCTGCGAAATACTTTCATTGGTTTCCGGGCTTATTACAAGGCGTTCCGATTCATCCTGGAGCACAAGCTGTATTGGTATATCTGCATTCCGGCGGTACTGATGATCGGTATTTACCAGATCGGCTATATGATCCAGCGGCATGCTCCGCAGACCAGCGCTACAAATATGAACGAGATCGTCTGGTACATGATCCGGCTTCTGATCGAAATTTCGATTTCCATCCTGCTGATGCGTTTCGCCAAATACCTCGTCGTGATCCTGCTTTCACCACTGTTATCGCACCTTTCACAGAAAGTCGAGTTTTTGCTGACCGGTAATCAATATGTGTTCGATTTGCAACAGCTCATCCACGATGTGAAGCGCGGATTCCGTATCGCGATCCGGAATATCATGTGGGAATATTTCTTCTTCCTGATCATTTTTATCGTGGCAAAGCTGGGCTGGAAAGAAGCCGAAAGCAGCCCGATGTTCTACCTCATTTTCATCATCGGCTTTTTCTATTACGGGTTTTCGTTCCTCGATTACATCAACGAGCGCCTGCGTTTAACGATGGACGAAAGTGTGCAATTTGCGCGTCGGAACCGCGGACTGGCAGTAGCGATCGGTTGTATTTACAGTGTGATGATCTGGGTGCCGGTTGATCTCAAAGCGCTCTTCGTCTGGTCGGATTTCGGGGCCGCTCCGCTGAATTTCCTCTACAACTTCTTTTTGAACCTGATTCTCTGGATCTGCGCCGCTTTCGCACCGATCTGGTCGATTGTGGCCGCAACGATCGCCATGAACGACATCGTCGACCTGAAAGCGAACCATTACGCCAGCAATCAGCGCTCGCCCCGGTCGGCCGGCTAAAGCGATTTTGATTTCACGCTTCATGAACGACGCAGATACAATTATTTGTAGTATTTTGCCGCAAATACTTTGTACTGCTTATCATGAAAATTTTATTGAGCGCCCTTTTCGTACTGACTTTATGCAGCTCACAAGCCATCGCCAGATCTACTACCCATCCACCCGACAGCACAACAGGCATCATTGATAAATCAGCGGCATTGCTGCTCATCGACCAGGGGAAAAAAATGGTCGCTGAAGGAAAAGTACGCGACGCACTTATCATTTTCAGGGAAGCCAGCGTGAAAGATCCGATGACGTGGAAAGCGCCGTTCTGGATCTCTTACTGCCACTACCGGTTGAACAACTTCGGCTACGCGCGTCAATACGGTGAAGAAGCCGTGAAGAAAGGCGGCGCTGACGTCGACAAAGACATTTACGACATTCTCGGAAGCAGCTATCACCAGATTGGCCGCCTCGATTCTGCGACCATTTATTACGAAAAAGCACTGGCCGAGCTTCCCAAGCCCCGGGCGAAAGAGCTACGGGTCGAACAAAAGCTCGCCGAATGCAAATTTGCCGAAGACGCCATGTCCAAAGCCACCAACCAGCGCGTTTCCATGCGCGGCGACGTCAATTCGGGCTTCAACGAATACGGTCCTATTCTCGTAAACGGCGGGAAAATCATGTACTTCACTTCCCGTCGCGGGAATACGACAGGCGGAAAAGTGAACCCGGACGACCAGGAATACTTCGAAGATATTTACGTAGCGGAATGGAACGATGCGACACAGCAATGGGACAGTGTTTCCAATGATCTCGACCGTTTGAATTCAGCCGGATTCGACGCGATTTCCTACGTTTCAGCCGATGGCTTGAAAGGAATCGTGACGCTCAACAACACGGCTACCGATGCAAAAAAACAGACGCGCAGCTCCGACATCTGCGAGATCGAATTCACCAATAAAGGCAAATGGACGGCACCGAAGCCGATCGCAAACAAATCCATCAACACCTCGTTCTTCGAAGGCGCTGCAACCGTTACAGCCGATGGCAATACGATGTATTTCGTGACCGACCGCAAAGGCGAAAAACGCTCGACGGACATTTACGTGGTACACAAAGTCGGGAAAAAATGGGGCGTTGCACAGGCGTTGCCTGACAGCATCAACACCGAGGGACGTGAAACAACGCCTTACATTACACCGGACGGACGCTTCCTGTTCTTCAGCTCCAACGGTCACGCAGGAATGGGCGGACTCGATGTATATGTGTGTGAAAACACCGGCACAGGCTGGGGATCGCCGATCAATCTTGGCGCAGGCGTGAATACGGTTAACGACGACACGCATTTCAAGCTCTACCGCGAACTGGAGAAAGCCGTTATGGCCGGATTCAATTTGCAGGGACAAAAGAGCAGCATGGATTTGTATGAGATCGATCTGTCGAAAATCACACTACCCATAAAAATGTAACTAAAATTTATGGAACGTTTGAACGTTCTGTATCCTTAAACGTATTCTTCGGAGTACGTTTTTTTATTTAAACATAACCGGTCATCATGAAACAACTCATTCTATTCCTGTTACTGCCCACCTTGCTGTTCGGGCAAAAAGAGCAGAAGATCCCTGCGCCTATTACGAAAGTCACCGTTTTTACTTCCGGGGCTCAGGTCGAACACACCAAACAGGTCGATCTCCGCGCAGGTAAGCAAGTGCTCGTTTTTGAAAAGCTGACGGATTTCGTCGACCCGAATTCCATCCAGCTGAAATCCACTGAAAATGCGGTCATTCTCAGCGTTCGCACTCGTAAAAACTTCGAAGATCAGGCCATTGCCAAGCAAGAGCTCGACGATCTGAACGGAAAGCGCAAAAAACTCGATCTGCAGGAACGCAAGCTCCGCGACGAATACATGGTTTTGCTGTACGACGAGCAATTGTTGCTCAAAAACAACGACCTTGGAAGCCAGCAGCAGGCGGTAAAAATCTCCGAGCTGAAAGAAGCTTCGACCTTCTACCATTCCAAAATGACCGAGATCCAGAATCGCAAAACGCAGATCGAGGACGAGATCGAAGAAGTCATCCGCGCAGCTAATGCCATCGAGCAGGAAATCAATACGCGCCGCAGTCTTCCGGTAAAAAACTACACGGAGATTGAAGTCGAGCTGGACGTTGAGAAAGCCGGCAGTACGAATTTCACCTTCTCTTACATCACGCCGAACGCTTCCTGGAAGCCGTATTACGATATGCGCAGCAACGGCATCGGCTCACCGGTGATGCTGGAAGCAAAAGGACTGGTGACACAAAACACCGGTATCGACTGGAACAACGTGAACCTGGTGCTTTCGACCAACGATCCGTACGACAATACGCAGGAAGCGACCATCGAGCCGTGGTACCTGAATTACTATACGCCGGTTCCCCGCAAACAGGTGGTGCCAAGAGCGGCTTCGGTTTACAACTATTCCGGAGAGACTGTTCACGGTGAAGTGCTCGATGTAACGACAGGCGAACCGCTGGCTTTCGCGAAAGTTCAGATGGCGAGCAATCCGCAGAATGTTGTTTCGACAGACATCAACGGCCGTTACTCATTCATTGTTCCGCGCGGCGAGACGGCTATCACGGTTTCTTACCTTGGCTACGACGATCTGTATGTGCCGATCAACGCACCGTTCACCAAGATCATGATGCGTCCGCAGGTCATTGCCATGGATAAGATCAATGTCGACGGAAATGCGGTCAGCTACGATTATATGGCTACCGGAGCTGCTTCAGAGTCATATTCGTTGAGCTCCGTGGAAGTAGTGGGCAGCCGTAACCAGCGTGGTCTTTTCGGAAGGAAACGTGCAGAAAAAGCAGATTATAAGGCCGGCTTCTTCTCCTCGGGAGATATGGAAAAAAGCAATGGTACTTACAGCTATACCGTTGCGCAGACGGTTGAAAAGGACCTTCGCATGGAATTCCAGATCAACACGCCGTTCACCGTTCCTTCTGATAACGCCGATCACCGCGTGGCGATTGCCGTTTACAACATGAACGCCAATTANNGTATCACGCCGTTCCGAAGCTCGATCCGTCGGTTTACCTCGTAGCGCAGATTTCCGGCTGGGAAAAGCTGAACCTGCTGAATGGCGAATCGAACCTGTATTTCGACGGAACGTTTATCGGGAAGAGCTACATCAACGTGAACTCGACCAAAGACACGCTCAGCTTCTCGCTCGGAAAAGACAAGAAAATCATCGTTGACCGCAAGCGCAGTGAGGAAAAGAGCAAAAGCAAGGTGCTCGGAAACCGCAGCCGCTACGAGGTGCAATGGGATTTCACCGTGCGCAACAACGGCGGTGCTGCCATTCCGTTCATCCTGAAAGACCATTTCCCGATCTCGACCAACGAAGACATCAAAGTGAAACAGGGTGAATACGCCGGCGCAGCGCTCGACGAAAAAACAGGCATCCTGACCTGGAAGTTCAACATCGGCAAGGGCGAAACGAAGCTCTTCTCGTTCGATTACACCGTAGAATATTCCAACGGACAGGTCATCTATCTTGAATAACAGCTCTATGAGTTGACCTGTCTGCCGATAGGTAGATCCGTGAGAAACGGCTGTTGGTATAAACTGACGGCCGTTTTTTTTTTCACAAAGGAGCAAAGAATTATTTCCTGCTGCGTTTTCTGATGGCTATCGGAAGAAAGCAAAGGGAAACGCTTCTAATCCTCTTCCCTTGAGGGGAGATCGAGAGGTGTGGCAACTCAATCGCGATAGGCCACCCTCCTTAGTCCTTCCGCCGGAATGGAGACAGAAATACCTTTGCTCCTTTGTGGTGAATTTATTTCCTGTAGCTTTTCAGTATCCGCATCGAGAAGAATACGATGAAGCCGGCAATGGCAAAGTAAGCGAGGTAATCACCCAGCAACTGGTAGAGCGTTTTGCGTTCGCTGAGCTGTATCGTCTGACGAATCGCTGTGGCTGTCCACCAGTCGGTTTGCTGAAGCACATCGCCGCGCTGATTGATGAATCCCGAAGTCCCGGTATTGGCTGAACGCGCTACGTATTTGCGGTTTTCGATCGCGCGCAATCTTGCAAAGGCAAAATGCTGTTTGTAGCCCGGAGTGTCAAGCCACCAGCCGTCGTTGGTGATCACAGCGATGAATTCTGCGCCCTGTTTGCATTGTCTGCGAACAAAGCCACCGTAAATGGATTCGTAGCAAATTACAGGTGCAAAGGTCACGCTGCCGGATTTCATAACGGTAGGGCCGCCGTCCTGAATGCCCAACGATCCGGACGAGCCGCCGAGATTGATGCTCAAGTCCTCCAGCCACGGAAAAATGTTGGAAAACGGAATTTTCTCCACACCCAATACGAGCTTCGATTTGTGAACGATAGTCGGCGTGCGGTTTTCCTTGAACAGAATGGAAGAGTTGTAGGCTTCATAATAGCCTGGACCGAACGGATCTTTGCGGGAAGCGCGCGAATTTTTCTGCTCGAAGAATTTATAGGTCGTTGCGCCGATCAGGAAAGAGGCATTGTGCCAGCGCGCGCGGCGTTCCATCAGTAAATGATAGCCGGTTTTCTGGTGCAATTCTTCTTCGACGATATTGCCGTTCGGATACAGTGCCGTTTCCGGAGCCATGACCAGCTGCGTAGCCGGTGAAACTTTGGCGTCGGCAAGGTCCATGNNGACCAGCTGTTCGTCGTCCGAACCGTTGAATTTCTCGTTATACGGATCGATGTTCGGCTGAATGGCCACGATCTCATATGGAGCTTTAGTTTCTGAGTAAGTCACATACTGTATCAGCGAAACGAGGATAGGAAGAACGATCAGAAAGCTTCCTTTCAACAGGAAAGTGCGCATTTCCCGGAACGACTGACGGGCATCGAGCTTGCGGTGCAGGAATTTTACCACGAAAATGTTCACGGACAGGATCCACAATGATCCGCCGAGAACACCTGTCCAGGCATACCATTGAACGAGCTCCGGAACCCGTGCAAAAACGTTTCCAAGCGTGAGCCACGGCCAGGAAATTTCCCAGTTGAAGTGCAGAAACTCAAAGGTCAGCCATGTACACAGCAATAATGGCGTGTTCCAGATCGACCCGAGCTTGCGCTTCAAACGGTGGAAAACGTAGAACGCGATAGCCATTACGAGGCTGTTGCAGATAAACGCCATGTAGGCGCCATCCGGGTCGGCGTAGTAGATCCACCACGTCGTTCCGACATTGTAAACGAGAAATGCGAGGTAAGCCTGCCCGAAAAGCGCGTACGATTTACGATCGGACGTGTAGCTTTCTTCGACCAGCAGCAGCGGTACCCAGGCCACAAAAGCCAGCGGGACCAAGCTCCCCGTGAAGGGAAAGGAAAGCGCCATGAGCGCACCTGAAAGAAAAGCCAGTAACCACCTGTTGAGACGGCGGCTCAATACGTTTTGCAGCATATCCCAAAAATACAACAAGGAGTGGAATTCCGATGATTGTCNNAACTAGTTCCACCCCTTGCCGATTTATTGTTGTGTGGGATTGTTATTCAAAAATCACGGTCATCTCAACACGACGGTTTTTCTGACGTCCTTCAGCTGTCTCGTTGGTTGCGATCGGCTGTGTTTCCCCGAAGAACAGGGTGTTCAGTCGTTTCGCATCCACACCTTTACCGATCAGGTAAGTTTTCACAGCTTCAGCACGCTGCTTGGACAGGATGAGGTTTTTCTGAGCATCACCTACGTTATCCGTGTGACCGGCGATCTGCAGCTTCCAGTCTTTTTTCTTGATGAGAAGTGCTGCCAGCTCGTCGAGTGAAGCGTAAGAAACCTGCTTGATGATCGCGTTTCCGGAGTTGAACTCGAGGTTTTCGAACGCCGTGTTCAGGATTTCCTGCTCGGCTTCTTCGATCTTCGGACAACCTTTGTTTTCGATCACACCTTTCACTGTAGGACAGTTATCGTCTTTGTCGAGGATGCCGTCGCCGTCTGTATCCTGGTAAGGACAACCTTTGTTTTTCAGCGGCCCTGCGAGGTTCGGACACTCGTCGTCTTTATCCAGCAAGCCGTCTTTGTCTGTATCCGGCCAAGGACATCCGTTGTTTTCTTTCGGTCCGAATTCCGTAGGACAGTTGTCAACGAAGTCGAACAATCCATCGTTATCCGTATCCGGGCAACCCTGATTTACCAGCGGTCCGGGAACATCCGGACAAGCATCTTCGGAATCCTTGATACCGTCGCCGTCTTTGTCAGGACATCCGTTGAAAGCGATGATACCCGGTACATCCGGACAGTCGTCTTTCGGATCGATGATGCTGTCGTTATCCATATCCGGGCAGCCTTTGAAGAATGCCAATCCTGGCAGCTCAGGACATTCGTCGTCTTTATCCGGAATCTTGTCGCCGTCTTTGTCCGGACAACCTTTGAATTCGGCCAGACCCGGTGTTTCAGGGCAGAGGTCTTCCGCATCCTGGATACCATCCAGATCCGTATCAGGACAGCCTTTGAATGCCCAGATTCCCGGAGTGTCCACACAGTTGTCCATTTTGTCGGAAACTTTATCCTTGTCACGATCTTGCGGCGCCATGTACAGGATTGGAACGCGCAAACCGGCGTATACTTCCGTTCCGCGTACTTTTCCGAAGGCGAACATCGAGCGCATGTCGGTGAATCCGATGGTGAGCGGTCCCAGTCGTGCCGCCATACCGACTTTCCAGCCGGAATATTCGTTGACGGATACCGGAACGTGGAAGCCGAACCATGCGTGATCGAAGCTTGGCGTGATTACGAATTGTGTCGGAACTTTTACTTTGGAAGCTACGTTTTTGCTCAGAACGTTGATCATTCCGGTTGCGTTCACATAGAACCATTTCCAGATGTGGTAATCGAGTTGCAGGCTGATCGCGGTCGGTGTCCACATGAAATAGGTTTCACCCGTTCCTTCATTCGCAGACCAGCCGCTGCCGCTCTGGATGAGGCTGTCGATGATCGTATCGAAAGCAGCAAACGTGTTCGCGTCTTTGAAAATACGCAGGTCAAGTGTCGTTGTGTTTACGCTGAAGTCGCGGCTGTAGCCACCTTTGGTGAATTTCATTCCACCGATGTCGACAACGGAAACACCGGCACGCAAGGTATATTTCTCCTGGTCTTTACGCCACAGGTTGGTTTCGCCGTCCATGTCGTATTTGTACTCCTCGTAATCAGGTCGCCATTCGTAAACGAAGCCGATATCGAAGCCGACACCGAGTCTTGAAGAAGATTTGAACGGGTCGAATTTACCGCCTGAAGTCAGATCGTCGATACCGTCGGAATAACCGTAGCGGAAGTTTCCGATCAATGTCGTAGCGGTGTCTTTGTTGAGAAGCTCGTAGTCGAGATTGTCCGTGTAGGCATAAGCGGAAGCCAATCCCTGGAGCAGTTTCAGACGACCACCGATCTTGAAGAAGTGCTCGTTTTTATCGGCCAGGACCTGTCCGTAGTTCACGCCCCATTCGTTCCAGGCTATTGCGTTGGCATTTACCAGTTTTTCATTGAGACGCAGGTTCCACAACGCGGCAAAGTCGAGGCCGTTTTCAGCCAGCTTGGCCAGTTTCGGATCGAGCTCGTCGACGTTGGCTACCATGCGCGATTTAGCCGAAAATCCGACAGCGATACGCGGATTGATGTGGAAAGCGAAGTTCAGTACATCGATCTGGTAGTTGATGTAAATACCACGTGTTTTGGAGCTCGGATCGTTGTAATCGTAGTAAGAGCCGATGTAGCGATCTTCGAAAGTCGAGTCCGGACGAATCCACGACGTGTCGGTCGTGAATGACTTGCGCCACCATTTCGGCATGTCTTTCGTGTCGAAGTACTTGGCGTTGTTCCACGCTCCGATATTGACACTTCCGAGGTTCAGATCAAACTTGAAGCGCCCGTCAACGAAGCTGGCAGGCTGGTTGTCCAGACCCATTACGCCGACATAATTACTGCTGTGAACTCCGAGGTAGTTTTGTGCATTAAGCTGACTATGGCCCGTACCAAGTAAGGCCATTGCAAGTAGCAATCGTAGTTTTTTCATCATAAGTAGTTTCAAATCATTCAACGGGATAGCGAACAAGATAACCATTCGATTGGGATAACAGCAACAATGACCCATCCTGTTGACGATGCAGGACAATCATGGATGCTCCTTCGAACGATTCTGATGTTAGTTGTTTACCGTTTAGCGCATAAATATAATTGTTATTTGACAACCCGTCTAAAATTCCAACAATCATTTTCCCGCTGGCTTTTCCAAGGCAGGAAACGCTCTGAATATCGGTGAATGCGGGGCTTACGCTGCCCAGCTGCGTGCCTGATTCGGAGAATAAACGAATCGTTTTGCCGGTTTGAACGGCAATGATCGCTTTTCCGAAATCATTGGTTGTTCCGGCGATGCGTTTCGCTCCGGCAGACAGTTCACGCTGTTCTCCGTTAGCGTTAACCAAAAGAAAGCGGTTGTTATCGATCCCGAAGAAACGCGGGCCCTCGCTCGTTTTCAGAACGACCAGCTCGCCCGATGGAACGGCAAATGATTTCAACTGACGCTTGCGGTCAATGGAAAGATGAACGGCTTTGCTTTCACCGGTAACGGTTGCCGTCAGCTCGCCGCGGTTTACCCAAACAATCAGCGCGGCTTTTTCACGCGGACGGAACGGCAATTTCATGCTGCTGACTTTTTTCCCGGCGGAATAGATCGTCAGGTTGTCGGGATCGGCAACGGCCAGGCGATTTTGTCCTTTCCAGGTGTAATAGCAGGCCGCCGTAACGTTGGTCGAATGCTGCAGCGGGAATCCCGGAAGCTCGACGCCTTGTTGATTGAGCACATGAACGGTATTCGCGGTGGTGATGATCAGCTCTTTTCCGGTGGTGGAAAGTGCGGTCTCCTGCGGTGCGTTGTCGAGCATTTTTTTCCAGCGTTCGCCTTGTTTGCTGATGCCGTAAATGCTGTTGCTTTTGGAAACGACGAACAGAAAATCGGAGCCCTGAACCGGCAGCAACTGGGCGATGCCGCCTTCGATGCGGATAGGTGTTTCCTGACGCATTGCAGGTTGTTCTTCGGTTTCTCCTTCGGCTGGTTCGACATATTTACGAACGACGGTGTGACGCGATCCTTCCAGCAGACTGATTGTGCGGTGCTCTTCCGGCGATAGATGGCGGAAGCTGACTTTGTGCGGAATGTTCCGGAACAGAACACCGTATTTATCCAGCTGCTGCGAAAGCGTGTGTCCGGCTTCATAAGCGCCGATAAATGCGTCGATGGTACGCTGATCTTCGGCGATGAAAACGCGGTTGTTGAACACCTCGATATGCCAGTCTCCGTCGATCGGAAGCGGTTTCGGAAGGTTGGTATTACGAACAAAACCGCTGTTTTTTCCCTGGCGGATGCTGGATTCGTCTACCGCGTCGCCGAGAATGGCGATCGGATCTTGTCCGGCAATGTAATCGGTAATGACGCAAGGGTGACCGTTGTAACTGACAACTGCCACACCGTTTTCGATCCAGTCGTAGGCCGGAGACATGGTCGCATCAAGCGTTCGCAGGTAATTCTTTTCGTAGAAACGGTAATCGGTGAAACCTTCCGGGATGACATCGAGGAACAACTCCTGGTCGTCGGCAAGGTGTTTGCCCAGACCATTTTCGGTTGAAACGTACACAATACTACCGTCGGATTTCTCGTAAATGTTTTCGATAGCCGGATAGGCTTCGTTCCAGATCACGCGGCTGTAAGTACTTTTCCGGTCGACGTAATCCCAGTTCAAAGCAATGTCTCCACTTAGCGTTGGTTCTTTCTGTGAAATCACAAGAAATTCCTTGTCGAACTTTGCGAACCAGCCATTCGACAGTTTGAGGCTGTGTGCTGCCGTCATTACGCCCGATAGCTTGTTTTTCGCGAGGAAGAGCTTCACGATTTCAGTTGTCCAGGGTTTGCTGCGCTCCAGGAGAATGGTTTTTCCACCCGCGCCGAAGTACATATGCTGGACGCGCTCGGGGTTTTCAAACAGGCTGCGGATAAGCTCGTCATCGCCGATGAGGCCCGTTGAGCTCACCAGCTCGTAGTTAAAAGGCCTGTGGGCAACAACTACGGGTGTCCGGGCTGCAAAAACACTATTGGGACGAACAGCATTGCCTGAAGACGCGATGTTGATGCCTGTATAGGCAATCCAGACTAACGCTACAGCTCCGAGTATTCCGACAACGTATTTTCCCACTTTACAACTTCTTTACGTTCAAAAATAAACGTTCAAAAGGCTTTCTTTTCCGCGGGTCGCGACAAGTAGTTAACAGCGGTATGTTTACTCGAAACCGAGCTCCAGCTGAAAATCGCCCAGCAGGTTGAAAGTCTGGCGGTGATGCACGGTAGAGCCGTGTTCCAGGATGGCCGTCCGGTGGCCGATAGTCGGATAGCCTTTGTTCTCGTTCCAGCCGAAATGCGGGAATTCGGAATGCAGCCGTTCCATGTATTCGTCGCGGTAGGTTTTCGCCAGGATGGAAGCCGCAGCGATAGAACGGTAAATGCCGTCGCCTTTGATAATGGCGTGTGACCGGAAAACCGAATTCCGCAGGATTTTATTGCCGTCGATAAGCAGTTCTTCCGGGCGCGGAGTGAGCTGTAATGCCGATCGTTCCATAGCTGTGAGGCTGGCTTGCAGGATGTTGAGCTCTTCGATCTCGCGTTCATCGATGAAGCAAACAGCATAGCTGACGGCATTTTTCTCGATTACCGGACGTAGCTCGTCGCGCTGACGAGGCGTGAGCTTTTTCGAGTCGTTCAGCAAAGGATGGTGGAAATCGGCAGGCAGAATAACGGCTGCGGCAACGACAGGTCCGGCCAGACAGCCTCTTCCGGCTTCGTCGCAACCGGCTTCGATAATGCCCGCGGTACGGAATGGCAACAGCTCCTGCATACTGCAAAATTGGCAAAATAGTTGTAATTTGTCCTACTGAAACAACTTTTTAGACGCTATATTCGTTTTACTAATCAGAGAACAAAAAGACTATGAAAAAGATCCTGTTGATATTGACCGTTGTGCTGTCTTCACTGGCTGCTTCAGCACAGGAATCAGCTACAACTACTGCGGTGTCGCTGAACAAAGGAAAAAGCTCCGGTGTATTTGAATTCGTTCTGCCGGCAACCGTTACAACCGAGCAGGTAGAAAAGGTGCAAACCCACTACACGCATTACTTTACGGTTGCTTTCGATCAGAACACCCACCAGGCTACGTTGACCATGACAAAGAACGAGCCGATTAACCGTCGCGTTATGCACCGTTTCCTCGCTTCCCTTAACGTACAGACGATCAAGGTAGACGCGCAGGAGTACACCTTCGACGCCCTCTTCGACAAGTACCTGCAGTAAGCAGCTTTAACGATATGTGCCCTTCTTCCGGTAACGGGGGAAGGGTTTTTTGTGTCCGGTTTTCCGTAATTTTGTTCACATCAATCACATACTATGAAACAGTTATTATTCGCCGGGGCGATTGCGATCCTGGCAGCTTGCGGCTCCGATAAAACGGAAAAAATCGAGAAAAACGTAACGATCAAGTCTTACGGTCCGGTAGAAGTGAATCCCGATGAAGCGATCTCCGTTCAGGAAATGCTTACCGAATTCAACAAAACGAAGGAAGAGCAGGAGTTCACGTTCGAAGGAAAGATCACCGAAGTGTGTACGAATGCCGGCTGTTGGGTGAATATCGATAAAGGAAACGGGGAAACGTTCATGGTGCGCTTTAAGGACCATTTTACTATTCCGATCGAAACGAAACTGGGAACGATGGCTTTCCTGCACGGCGTAGCTTATATGGATACCATTCCGGTGGAAGATCTGCAGCACTATGCCGAAGACGCCGGTAAATCCGAAGAAGAAATTGCGAAGATCACCGAGCCGAAGTACGAGCTCAACTTCGAAGCCGATGGCATCATGTTCCGCAAGGAAGAAACCAAAAAGACGACGAACTGATTCGTTTCAGATGCTATTAGAAAGGTGTCCATTGGATGCCTTTTTTGTTATCATATATTTTTTAAACGTCGGAATTACACAAAAGCTGTGTTCTAAAAACAATTTCTCGAATCACTAACTTGAAAACCCTTTTGTGTAGATTTCTGCGTAGCAGAAGGCGCTTTAAACTTCGTTAGTATATCACCTGTCTTTGTGCCTTTTGTGGTAGAATAAATCCAAAGGCTTAATAATATCAGGAATAGTGATCAAAAAGAAAACCCGCTGATGATTACCAGCGGGTTTTTCATTTTATGAAGGTCGTTTACTGACGAACGATAGTGCAGTTCGCCGTTCCTTTTGATGTTATAAATTGCAGGGTGTAAATACCTGTCGCCAGCTCTGAAACATCGATCGGATTCACCGTTTCTTCCAGTGAAAGCGTTCTAACGATGCGTCCCGACTGATCGGAAATCGTTACTTCGATTGCTTCTCCGGATGTGTTGCGAACGAACAGCTGGCTGGAAGCCGGGTTCGGGAAGACGCTCAGTCCGAATGCTGCCAGGTCGGTCACCGATGCATCGTCGAATTCCACAATTTCCACAACTATAACAGTATCGCAGCCGTTTGCGTCGGTCACGGTGGCTTCGTAAATGCCCGGCTCGAGGTCGGTGATCGGTGATCCGGAATCACCATTTTCCCACTGGATCGTATACGGTGCCGTTCCGCCTGTAGGTGTAACGGAAGCAGTTCCGTCGTTGCAGTTATCGCAGGTTTCATCTGTCGAAGAAGCCGAAGCATTCAGCTCTGTTGGCTCGGTGATCGTGTAAGAAAACACCATCGGGCAGTCGTTATCGTCGAGAACAGACAAATCATAAGTTCCGGCCGGTGCAGAGAAGGATTGTCCGGTCGAGCTGTCCGGCCAGGTCGAAGTGTAAGGAGCCGTTCCGCCTTCGATCGTGTCGATTGTGATCACTCCGTTTTCGCCAAAACACAGGGCATTTTCGATATTGACAGACGCCATAATTTCGTCCGGTTGTTCGATCGTGGCATTTGTTACCGTTACCGAACAGTTGTTTGTGTCGGTGATCGTTACGGAATACGTTCCTGCCGGGCCCGTGAAAGTTTCATTGATCGAACCGTCTGACCAAATCACTTCGTAAGGTGTCGTTCCGCTATCGATGTCCAGCACAATCGTTCCGTTATCGCCAAAGCAGGCAGCGTTTTCAATGGAATCAATTGCAGCTATAGGCGCATTCGGATTGGTGATTTCTACCGAGTCAGTAAACGAGCAGTATTCGTTGCTGATCGTGAACGTATGCCAGCCGGCCGGTAATACGGCGTTTGTAGCTAATGTCGTTGAATCTTCCCAGAGAACGTTGTAACCCGGATCCAGTGTTAAGGTTGCTGTTCCGTCGTTGAGACCGCAGGAGGCCTGCGTGGAAGCGGTGAGCGATCCGCCTGTTTCTCCGACACACATATCGAATACAGGATAGAGCATAAGCGCTCTGTAGAATTGCGGGATGTTATAGAATTCAATCGGATTGAAGGTCGGAGATCCGATCGGGAATTTTACGTACATGGTCCCCGGCGTATAAATATTGTTGGTGAGCCCGACCTGAACCGTTGAGTCGATTTCGACCTGAGCAAAGTAATAACGACCTGCCGGAAGATTCAGCGTACCACCACTGATCGGCATGGTATAAAGCCGGGCGGAATCGTCCGGATAGATCAGTGTATCTGTCGAAGCGATCATCGTTGTAGGTACACCAGAGCCGTTAGTTGCGAAAATGGCACCTCTCAGCTGACGTGTTGCGTAGCCTTGTGTCAGGTAAACTTCGATGGCCTTGATATCGACTGCCGTTTCGAAATTGAAAACCTGGCCGATATAGCCACCCTGGTTTCCACCGAGGCCTAAGGCCTGGGTAGCACTTCCTAAGTGACGATGCATGGTTTCAGGATCGATTGTCAGCGGAATGACATCGACAATTGTATCGTTGTTCGATTGCTGATCGGTTTCGTTAGCCATTGGATAGAATTTGAACGAATAAACGCCGTTCACCGTCGGTGTATAGGAGATCGTTACGTTCGCAGTTCCACCTGCAGTTACGGTTATTGGCGTACTTTGAACCGTTGTAAGCAGTGTGCCGTCTACAATTACGTTGCAGGCCAGTCGTGCGTTCGTCATGGACATAAGGCCAGGATTGCTGAGTGTTCCTTTCAGCTGGAAATTAGTTGCCGTTGTCTGATGCTGAGCCGGTGAAGTCGTGTAAGGACCGTGTGAAACGTTGCTTACCGCCAGGTCATGGTTGACCATATTTTGTACAACGACGTCATCGATCAGGAGCAGGAATTTATCGTTCGAATTGTTGCGAAAACCAACATAGATGGATTGACCCGCGTAAGCGTTGAGAGGAACTTCACGGGCCGACCAGCCATTGGTTTCAGCAGTGGTAGAAAAAACCACCGTCGAGTTGCTGACCTGGTTGCCGATAACACCTGTTCCGCCGGTTGGGGGACCGGAAGCCTGTGACATGATGCGCACTTCATAACCATCCGGGTAGTTAGGATCGGATACCCGCGCATTCCATCTCAGAACAGTTGTTGCTGTGATGGGACCGATCAGCGGTGTCCACATCCAGTCGTCTGCCGCTCCGACAGGGCTGTAATAGGAATTACTGTAGGCACAGGAATCAGTCACGTCGATGCCGAAATCTTCACGTCGTTCCCACGCGTCGTTCACGTAAGCTGTTTGTGCATCCGGTGTTCGGTTGTCGACATTGCGGAGAAACCAGCCGGCCGGGAACACATAAGTTCCTGCACCGCCAGCCGTTGGGCCCGGGATGCCGTCAAAGTCTTCCTGGAAGAGAATTTGGGAGAAAGCAGCAACAGGCAGCACTGCTGTTAGTAGAATCAGTAGATATTTCATAGCGATGTGTTTACACGGCAAAGCTACGCCAATCCTGCTAAAAGCAGCGCAAATTTTTATTTTTTAGTTAAACCGAACGTTTAGAGCAGATACGCGTTGTCGCTGATCAATTTTTCAGCGATCGTCTGGCGAAGCGCTTTCGGATTGACCACCGGGCTTTTTGTGAAGCGTTTCAAACCTGTCAGCATCATACGCGCTTCGTCGCCTTCGGCGAAGGAAAGAACGGCATCTTTACCTGCTTTTTCAATGCGATCGGCGCAGTCGTAGAAATACGTTTTCGTAATGGCGATCTGAACGGCAGCGGCTTCAGCGCCTTTAGCTTCGATGAGCTTTTCGGTGCGCAGCAAAACCGATTCCGCCTGGTAGGTCCAGATAACGATGTCGGCGATGTTGGAAAGAATTTCCTGCTCTTTGGCCAGCGTCTGCATAAGCTTCTGAACGGCTGATCCGGCGACCATCAGGATGGTTTTTTTGAATCCTGCCAGCAGTTGACGTTCCTGTGCCAGCACTCCTTCCGGAAGCTCGGTCATTTCCGGAATACTCATCAATTCGCCTGCAACTTTCATGGCCGGTCCCATCAGATCGAGCTCGCCTTTCATGGCCCTGCGCAGAATCATGTCGACGGTGAGCATGCGATTGATCTCGTTCGTTCCTTCGAAAATGCGGTTGATGCGCGAATCACGGTAGGCTTTGGAGATGACGTATTCGTCGCTGAAGCCGTTGCCGCCGTGGATCTG
>DJFN01000265.1 GCA_002432085.1 Flavobacteriales bacterium UBA5871 | reverse complement strand
TGCAAATGTAACAAACCATTTTCGCAATTTGCAAGCGTTTCGGCGATTTTTTTTCATTTCGAATGCCATCAAAAGAATAGTAGGCTGAAAAGCAGGAAATAACGGTCAGTCCTGGCAGTAGGTCAGGGTTTTTGGTTTATTTTGTAGAAACACAAATTCACAACTGAATCCAACAATATGGCAGGTCCTGCGTTAACGGTCGATTTTAATGATCCAGCTAATACATCCGTTCCGAATATCTGGTTCGTAACCCAAGGAACCACGTTCAAGCCCAATGAAGGAATGAAGTTTTTATGGGCTCCGAAATTTGGTAAAGATGACCTGCCCCGCTTTTACTGGGAGAATGTAAAAGATGTCAATAGGGGCGATTTCATTTTCCATTACGCCAATAAAGCCATCCAAGGTATTTCGATCGCTACTTCCAATGGGCATGAAAGCCCTGATCCTAATGATAACTCCAGATGGGTAAAGAATGGTTATCGAGCCGATGTTCGACTCATTTCATTTGATCCACCTATTCCAATAGCAAAGATTGCTGACCACAAAGCCGAATTCCAGCAACGACTCCGCACCATCAAAAATAAACCATTTACAACCGCTGGCAACGTCAATCAAGGCTACCTCTATGAGTTTTCACCCGAAGCAGGAAAGCTGATCCGTGAGATCTATGGAAAGCCATTTGGTCGCGAGCAGATTGATGCATTTTTTGACCAGATAACAACAGAAGAAATGGAAAGTCCTCTTTCATTGCCCGATGTCCTCCCAACCATCCACCACTGCCACGCCTACATCACGGCCAAAGGCTTCCGCTACCAGTACGAGGAAATCGCGAATTTCTACCTCGCGCTTCGCACCAAGCCTTTCGTGATCCTGGCGGGAATTTCCGGGACGGGGAAAACGCAGCTGCCGCGGAAGTTTGCCGAAGCGCTGGGCTTTTCACAGGAACAAGTGGTGCAGGTCGCCGTGCGCCCGGATTGGACGGATAGCAGCGATTTGCTGGGCTATACCGCGCTCGACGGCAATTTCGTTCCGAAGGACCTCACTATTGCTATTCGGAATGCGAGAAAACAGAAGGACAAACCGTTTTTCTTCATTCTCGACGAAATGAACCTGGCGCGGGTTGAACATTATTTCAGCGACTTCCTGAGCGTCATCGAAACGCGTGAGCGCAAAAACGGCAGTATTGAAACAGATCCTATCCTTCGGAAAGAGAGCTTTGACACATCGAAGAATCGGGATGAATTCGATGCATACGGCTGGCCGCAAAACCTCTACCTTATCGGTACGGTGAACATGGACGAAACGACGCATGCTTTTTCGCGAAAAGTGCTCGACCGTGCCAATTCTATCGAAATGAACGATGTGGATCTCAACTGGATCAATCCTGCAGAAACGGTTCCGTCTCCTGTTTCGGGAATTCCGAATGCATTCCTGGAAACGCCCTACCTCACTTCGGCGGAGCTGTCGGAAATGGACAAGCAAAACCTGCACTACGGAATGGATTTGCTGCAGAAAGTCAATCACATTCTGCAAAAAGCCGATCTGCATTTCGCCTACCGTGTGCGCGACGAAATCGCCTTTTACCTCACGCTCAACCAGCAACATGAGCTAATGGATACGATCACGGCACTCGATTTTCAGCTGGTGCAAAAGATCCTGCCACGCATTCACGGCAGCTCCGAGCGCATCCTGACGGTATTGATCGAGCTGCTTAACCTGCTCGAAACTATGCATCTGAAAACCGAAGGGTTTGAGTTTTCCCAAGTGAGAAAACAGCTGTCAGACGAGCGACGCTATCCGAGAGCATCGGCTAAAATCGAATTCATGCTCCAGCGCTTCGATGAAGACCGTTTCACGTCGTTCTGGCTATGAATCACGGACTGCATAAGTTTGAAGCGGAAGGCTGGGGCTCACTCGAGCTCGAAATTGTTGAATCGACACGTGGCTGTTATGGTCCGATTGATCCGGCCAGCGTTCCTTTTGAAGCAACAGGCTTTGGCAGTGGAAAGCTGCAATACGATGATCCTTTCTATTTCTTCGAATGGCAGCGCATCAACTATTCCTATTTCGTAGAAGCGGATACGGAATTCATGCCTCCGTTCCGGCTGCTGGTCAATGATCGCAAAATGGCCGTGTCGAAACAGCGTGGCAATCACCACCTGCTTGCCGGTCAGCTCGTATTCCAGGACGAAGTCGGCGAAACGACGCTGGAGCTGCGTGATCATCACAACAAGATCATCTTCCGGTTACAAACCGAGGTTTTTCCGCAAAAGATGGACTATCAATCGGATTACCGCGCCATGATGGCCGATATTTCGGAAATCATTCACAACCTCGCTTACGATGAGCTGAAAACGACTTTCCGAAAGAGCAAGGCCCGCATCACCGGAACATCGACCGATAACGAATGGTGGAATATCCTCGATGCGCTTTTCGAACAGTTTGTCATCCACCTGGGCGTTATCAAGCAACAGCCCAAGCACGAAATCCGCAAGCGGGAAAAAGTACTGCCAGTGGAGAAGATCCGGACGGCGTCAAAGAAAAATACCGACTGGCTTCGCAAGAATGCCCGTTACTCCAACGATATCGAAAAAGGTGTGCGCATTGCCGAAGAAAAGTATTACTCCCATGCGTTGTCGAGCCGGAAATACGTGACATACGATACGTATGAGAATCGCTTCATTGCCTGGGCCATCCGCGAGATTCTCGAAAAGCTCCGTATCTACCGGAAACACATCGAGAAGCTGGCAGGAACGAAAGACTACTCGGCGCTTGTTCGTCGTATGCAAAGTTATCAAAGCCGCTTGCAGGGTATTTTACACGAAAGTCCGTTCAACGAGGTCGGACCATTCGAAAAACGCGCCCACTTTTCCACTTCTCTCACACGAGGAGCCGGTTACAGGGATTTTATGTTTGGCTATCTCCTGCTCACCCGCGGACTGGAAGTGGCCGACAACGCGCTCTTCCGCATCAGCAGCAAACAGGTTTCTACACTTTACGAATACTGGTGTTTCCTGAAGCTCGTGCAACTACTGAAAGAACAACACGGCTCGGCAATCAGTTACCAGGACCTTGTGCGCATCCAATCCGGCAGATGCCGTGTAAAACTGGAGAAAGGCCAGGAATCACAGATCGTGTTCCGCAATGCTGACGGCGAAGAAACGGCCATTTATTTCAATCGGACCTTCAAGCGCGACAATCGCAAGATCTTCACGTACAACCAAAGGCCCGATTACGCCATTTCCTTTAAAAAGAAGGGCTTCGAACAACCGTTCTGGTACCTCTTCGATGCCAAATACCGTTTCGAAGACCAGGCCGAAAAGGAATCCAATGCCTATAACGTACCGGAAGATGCGATCGGCCAGCTGCACCGTTACCGGGATGCTATTCTGCATTCCGAACCAACCGGCACCAGCTATCAGAAAGCGATCAAGAACCTGGGCGGAATTATTCTTTATCCGTATCCGCTGAGCGAAGAAACATTTCGCAACAATAGCTATTACAACAGCATTGCAAAAGTCAATATCGGAGCATTGCCGTTCCTGCCCAGCAAATCAGGCCTGGTAAGCGAATTACTCCATAAGATGATTCACCGGACATCGCCTGAAGAACACATCGAGCGCTTCATCGATTTCGATCGTTCCGAATACGATCAACAGCGAAAAACCTGGGAGGATTGGCTGGCTATCGGTGTACTGCCGGCAGAAAATCAGGCCGAACGTCTGCATTTTCTCACCGAATCGTTGTGCTACCACATTCCGTATGTGAAAGACCTGCATTCACGTGTTTATACCACTCCGGAATGGTTGATCTGTCGATCCGGCTCGCCTGAAGCAGACCTTTATGATGTGACCGGCTGGGAATTCTGCTCCAAAGAAATGCTTCGTAAACGCGGTACTACCTGGCAGCACCGCACCGATCATTACGTCGTCTTCAAGCTGCGTTTCGTAAAAACCATTCAAACACCCGGTGACCTCACGCCATCGCGTTTCCGTTATGCCGCTACGGCCGGTTTACAGCATTATCTTGAGCATCCCGAAACCGGCAAAAATGCCCTCTACATTACGCAACCGACAGCAGCCCGGCTTTTCCACGAGCTCAACAAAAATCAAATTCCTTTCCGTCTTCAGTGGGCCACTAATACCGAGGATATCTCGGCGGTTGATTTTCATATTGGCAAGCATATCATCCGATCTTCTGCTCATTTTCATGAGCTGCAGTATGAGCACAATAACCGGTCACTTACGCTTATCGAAGTCCTTCAACTCCTCCTTTAAAAAAAGACAGAAGCCGGGATCTGTCTACTCAAAAAACTATCTTTATCGTGAAACAATCGATCATGCGCTACACCTGCTCTTCTGCCTTCCTTCTCATGCTGTTTTTCGTTCTGCCTTTGCGTCTTTGCGCCCAACCTTTCATACCCAACGAGCTTGGCCACGTAGACGATCCTGCTTTTAAAACCTTTCTGAAAGCGAACGGCATACAGCTCTGCGGGGCATTTACGGTGACGCATTCGCTGGATTCGACGATACATTTTGCGGTGATTTTCAAGAACGACCAGATGCAGTTCCTGGAATCGACGGGAAAGATCTACCCGACTTACGGTGAATACATCAAGGCTACAGGTGTAGAGGAATGGATCGCGAAGGGCAATGACACTAATCCGTTTAAACGGGGTGATAAGGCCGAATACGACGATGCAGAAGCTCCCGAATGGTTCCAGGGAAACAACACCCACACATTTGAGAAACGGGGAAAAGTGGGCATGGTGTTCAATAAAAAGAAGATCCTGCCGGCTATCTACGACGACATTCGTCAGGACCTGGCACACGGCGAACCGGTGTTTATCATTACGCGGGACGGACTGGAAGGCATAGCGGACACCAACGGCCGAATCGTTGTGGAACCGGCCTATACGCACATCAGCGGTTTGTTCAGCACCGGTCGGATCTGTTACCACGTGGAGGACGGTTACCAGGAAGGGTTTATGGACATTGCAGGAAACTTTTCCATCCCGCTGCAACCACAAAAGCTGAGCTATCGCGGGCGTTACATACAGACTTCGACGAGCGGATACGAAGATCGCCGTTACGGCATTATGGACACGATGGGCAACGTGGTGCTTGAAACCATTTACAACTACGTCGATCCGGTCGAAGATTACGCATCCGAAGGGCCAACGGTGTATTACAATGCCATTATCGCGGAAACGGAAGAAGGCGGAAAAGGCATAGTTGACTATACCGGCAAGGTGCTGCTGGAACCGGTTTATTACGACATCGAACAGTCGTACCAAAACGTGTATCGCTTTACAACTGCTTTCGGAGAAAACGCGTTGTGTGGATTGTTCGATATGGCTTCGGGAAAAGTTATCCTGCCGGCCGAATACCGCATCGGCGACCATTACGGCGACGAGAGCGATACGCTGCCTATCAGCGCAAGAACCGAAGATGGCTTTCGTCATGGACTGATCACCAATAAGGGCGACATCGTTGTGCCGGTGGAGTACACTTATGTAAAACGGCTGAAACATGGACAACTGCTTATCCTGGGAAAAGACAAACGCTACCAGGTCACGGATATGCAGCTGCGTCCGACCCACCCGGAAACGTACGAAGCGCTTTCACAGCTGAACGAATACGGCAGCGACCTGCCCGAAAACCTGCTGCTGGCAAAAAAGGGTCGAATGGAAGGCGTGATCGATGTGAAAGGCAAAGTGATCATCCCGTTTCGATACGACCGGATCCACCCGGATAATTACGTGCTGCGGGTTGTGGAAGGCAAGGCGAACGACTTTATGGACCTGACGGGAACTATCCTGTTCACTACCGATCTGACGGTGCTCGATTGCAAAATCGGCTATGTTTATGTGAAAGACGAAAACGGGGCCTATATTTTACATGATCTTTATGGAAATCGGTTGGTGAATGGAAAATTGAAAATGTGATCCGCCAAGGCGGTAGTGATCAATTATCAATTAGCAATTATCAAGGGGTTCTGATTTCAAAGTGGTTAGTGAATTTAGTCCTTTCAATTTATATTTCATGTCACCGAAGCGAATCCTTGATAATTGATAATTGATAATTGATAATTGATAATTGATAATTGATAATTGCTAATTGCTAATTGCTAATTCCTAATTCTCTTCTAATTTTGCTTAAAACAACCGCCATGCGTTATACCGTCCTCCTGCTTCTCCTCAGCTTTCGTCTCAGTGCCCAAACTTTCCAACCCGATGTCTTCGGTCATGTAAACGGCCAGGAATTTCGCGATTATATCCAAAAAGAAGGCTTCGAGCTGGTTGGTGCTTTCGCGCGGGAAACTTACCGGGGCGATACGATCTGGATCTCGAAAGTGATGAAGGGCGGCGAGTGGTTCTATATCGATAATTCGGGGAACCGCTTTGCGGACGAACAGGCGTTTAAGGATTTCCTGGACCGTAAACGCACACAAACGACGATGACGGAACGGTTTCAGAGGACCGGACCGCGTGACAGAGAAGTGATGCACACCGTTGAAGAGCTGGTGATCTATGAAGATATAAGCATGAACTCAGACGAAACGCATGACAATAAAGTGTTCACTAAAGGAAAACGTTATGGCTACCGCAGCAACGGCAAAGAGCTTCTCCCACCCGACTACGATGCCATCGAAATAGCCGGGAGCGGATACGAAGCCCTTCTGAAGCTCACGCGCAAAGGCAAGCAGGGACTGGCCGACCTTAACGGGAAGATCATTGTTCCGGTGGAGCACGAAGAAGTTTATGTGCTGTTCGAGGAATCCGATTATCAATTGGTTCCCAAAGGCATTGTGACCCGTTCCAAAGAAGGCTACAGTCTACTCACCCTGGAAGGAATCGTTCGTACCACGCCACAACCTTATCAGCCTTCGCCCTCCAATGGATTTATCCTGCTCACCGATCCTGTTACCGGAAAAAAAGGCGCCATGACGGAAAGCGGTCAGCGGCTTATTCCTGTTGCGTACGATGCAGTCTATCGAAACGAGGAAACCGACCTGGTTTTCGTTTCCAACGGCCGGGAATATGACGACGACTATAAGCAGGGAGCGTATGATCTGCAGGGAAACCCGGTGATTGAAGCAAAGTACCAGCATATCGGGAAATTCGAAGGAACGATCCTGTCTGTTCGCCTCGATGAAGGACCAGAATGGCAGTACGGCCTGTTCGATACGCAAAGCAAAACTTTCATCTTACCGGTGGAATACCGATGGGAAGATTATGGAATCAACCCGCGACTTATCGTTCACAAAGGACCGGATGAAGCACGGATTTACGGCATGATCAACCGCAAAGGCGAATGGATCCTGCCACCGCAATACAGCTATATGAGCTACAAGGAAAACAGTGCTTTTATCGTGGCAGCTATGGAAGGCAAATACGGCGTGCTCGATACGACGAGCCTTACCGTCATCCCGTTCACTTACGATTACCTGCGTGCGCTGAACAATTGCACCCGTTGCGGAAATCTGCCCAAAGACCAGTTTATTGCCGGCATGAACGAGAACTACGGCATCATCGATAAAGCCAATAAAATCGTACTGCCACTAACGCTTCCCAGATTTGCCAGTACCAATACAGCGCTCGGCATTGAAGGATTCGAGCGCAGTGTTTTTATGGACCTCAAGGGAAACATTCTTTATACAGCCGAATTTCATGTAACGCGCTTTTATGGCGGTCTGATCGAAGGACGGACGAATGATAACCGGAAGGTGACGGCGGATCTTTATGGAAACACGGTGTTTAATTGAAAAGTAAGCCTTCGGCTTAATTATCAATTATCAATTATGAATTAGCAATTATCAAGGGCTTGCGACTTGAATAGTCGTGTTTGTTGATATCTTGATTTTCCAAATGCATGTAGACGCAGAATGAAGCCATATGGTTAATTGATCATCTCAATATTAAATTTTCCCTCCTTGATAATTGCGAATTCATAATTGCTAATTATCCTAACAATTCTTAAATCGCCCCTAAAAAAGGCTAAATTCCTGCGGATCAAGTGTTGATGTTGCGATATTGCTTTATCGATTCAAAACAATACGTATGAAGACTCTCAGCACTACTTCCGTCATTGGCGTACTCGCGTCTGTTATTGGCATTCTGGCCATTGGCCTCTTACTCACCTCCTGTAAACCGATTTATAAGTGCGGCGATCCTATGCCGGATAAAGAAAAAGGTGGAAAACGCCTCCGGGCCGTTGTTTCCGAGCGCGATTCCCTGTGCAGCGAGCTTGCCAGTGAACAAGCCGAAAACAGTAAGCTCCGCAACGATAACCAGAACCTGGAATCCCGTCTGCGCCGCCAGGAAAACATCACTGACGACCAGGCCGATCAGTTCGGAAAAGCCCTCAGCGACCGTGAGCGTGAATTGCAAAACAAGGAGCGCATGCTCCGCGAAATGCAGGCGATTATTTCCCGCCAGGATTCTATCACCCGCCGACTGAACAATGTGCTCCGCGACGCCCTCCTGGGCTTTAACTCCGACGAGCTTTCGATTGAAGTACGCGACGGCAAGGTGTATGTTTCCATGTCGGACAAGCTCCTGTTCAAATCCGGTAGCGATGTGGTGGAAACCAAAGGTGTAGAAGCCCTGCGCGTTCTGGCCGATGTATTGAACAAGAACCCGGACATCAACGTGCTGGTCGAAGGCCATACGGACAATGTGCCGATCAAAACGGCTATCTATGAAGACAACTGGGACCTGAGCGTGGCCCGCGCTACCTCGATCACCCGGTTGCTCACATCGAAATACGGGGTTGCCTCCACACGTGTAACCGCTTCCGGTCGTGGGGAATATTTCCCGAGAGATACCAATGAAACAGCAGAAGGGCGGGCACGCAATCGTCGAACAGAGATTATCCTCTCACCAAAACTCGACGAGCTCATGAGCTTATTGAACAGTTCCGGACGTTAACCACTACTGTGATTTTCAGGAAATGCCATGTCTTTCGGATGTGGCATTTTTTGTTGGTGGTGTGGGGATAACAATGCTCCGGTGAAGTCGCGATGCACTGGGTAGGGCTCCTGCAGATAGCGCGGATCTTCGCTGAGGGTTGGTTTGATACTCTATGTGGGTTTTGTGGGTGATGTTTCCCTGTCTGCCGACAGCAGGTATGTGGTTTAATCCTCCATCCGGCTTATGTGGTCGAAGAAAGCTTATCTTTACCAAAAACCATCCGAATGAAATCCATTCTGCTGCTTTTAGTCCTCTTCTTCGTCATTTCTTCACAGGCCCAGACTTTTAAGGCCGATGCCTACGGCTATGTGCACGACCCGAAATTCAGGAAGCTGACCACCGATCGCGGCTATAAGCTCGTGGGGGCTTTCCATAAGGTGAATGAAGACAACAAGCTCAAGGTAGCCCGCGTTCTGAAAGGCGAGCAGGAAATCTATATCGATCTCAACGGAAAGGAATATGAGGACGAAAACGCCGTGAGACGTGCAGCCGGTTTGCCTGAATTCTATGAAGTCCGCGAGCCTATGAACGTTGGAATTCCGTTTGATGGCGAAGGCACGCTCGGCAGTGTGGACCATTCGCTTCCCGAAGATTACTTTCAGCGCCGAAAACTCATCGAGCTGAACGGGAAAAAGGGGCTTCTTTATGACGGCGACACGTTGTTTCCACCAATTTATGACAAGATCCAGAGCATTCGCTATCCGGATGCGCTTTTTTATGAGCTCACTGCTAATGGTCTGAGCGGAATAGCCGATGAGAAAGGCAAAATTCTCATTCCGCTGAAGTACGAAGACATCAGTCGCTTTCACGATCCTACGCCACGACTTGCCTACCTGGCAAAGCTGAACGGGAAAAACGGCATCCTGGCGGCAGACGGCAGCGTTACCATTCCGTTTGAATACCCGCGACTGAACTGGCGTAAGGGAAACGATTTTGTGGAGATCAGCGAATACCGCGACCGCAAGCGCTTCCTCGGAGCACTCGACACCAACGGCCGGCTCATTGCTCCGGTGATCTACAAAGCGATCCAGCAGCCCGATGAGAGCAAGCTCCTCTTCGTACAACGAGATGAAAAGTGCGGCGCCATCGACCTGACGGGGAAGTTTATTCTCGACACCATCTACCAGGAAAAACAGCACTTCCGGAAGTATATTTACGAGCTGCGCGTCCTTGGTAAAAACGAGTACAAGTCGGGGCTTTTCGATGTGCGGACGCAGCAATTTATCCTGCCCTGCGAGTACAACATCGAAGATCATTATGACTACACTACCATCACGACCAAGCGCAACGATTCCATTTATTACGGACTTATCGATCGATCGGGGCGCGTTCTGCGTGAAGCGCGCTACGAGTGGCTTTATTACGACGACGATCTGAAGCTGATTACGCTCCGCGAGAACGGCAAAACGGGTGTTACCGATACGACGGGAAAAATCGTCCTGCCGTTCAACTACGAAGAAATCCGCTGTATCCGTCAACGGGAATATCCTGAACTGAACGTTAAAACGAACTATTTCGTGTTCCGGGAAAACGGCAAATACGGCCTGATCAACAGCAGCAATGTGGTATTGATACCGGCTATTTACGACGACCTGATTGCCGGACCATTCGGCGCGATCTACCGCAAAGACACTCAATCCGGCGTGGTGGATTATACCGGGAAACCGCTTTTTGCTCCCGTTACATTCCGGGTCAAAGACTTCCGCGACGGCGTACTCACCTATCGCAACGATCAAAGGCAGCTGGTGATGCAGGATTTTTACGGGAATACGGTGGTGAAGTAGTGTGAGTTTGAGTGTGACATGAACCAGTCCTTCCTTCGTCGGACACTTCATGTTTCAGTGTGAGTTTTTTGTTTGTAATTGAGCTTTGAAAAATGGCATCTTCTTTTCTTCTTCAGGAATCCGAACGGCTTGAAAGCGTTGTGAACCAGGCTTCGCTGAAATTCGAACAATTCACCGCAGACGACTGGGACACGAAACCTTTGCCCGATAAATGGAGCAGAAAGGAAGAGCTCGGACACCTGATCGACAGCGCAGTGAACAATCACCTGCGGTTTGTGCGGGCCCAGCTTACCAATACCGAATTCGTTTCGTTCGCCTATGAGCAGGATCATTTTGTGGCTTCGCAGCAGTATCAGCAACGATCTGGCGTGGAGATCGCTCAGCTGTGGAAACAGTATAACCTGCACCTGGCGCATGTGATCCGCTATGTCGATCCGTCAAAACTGGAAATTGTTTGCCGAATTGGTGCTTACGAACCGGTTACATTTGAATTTCTGATCAAGGACTACACCGATCACATGGAGCATCATTTGGGGCGTATTTTTAAGCGTGATTCAATTAGCCAATAACTCTACTCAAGCCAACGACAAAAGGGGTAATACTTCCCACGAATACACGGATGATGTGCTGTATATAATTTTAGCGAATATCCCGACTAGTCGGGATTTACACTAATAACAGAATCGCTTATTCACTCTGAAAACCATCAGATTTTCACAGTAAGGACTATCCTCCGGTAAGTTTCTTAATCTCGTTCAGCTTCATCAGTGCTTCGACCGGCGTGAGCGTGTTGATATCGATCGTGACCAATTGATCGTGGATCTGTTCCAGAACGGGATCGTTGAGCTGGAAAAAGCTGAGCTGCATATTCGCTTCCTGAACCACCGCTTTCACGGATTCTTTGAGGGAAGCGTTTTCGGCGGTGGCGTGGTTCATTTCCAGCTGGCGGAGCATTAATTCGGCGCGTTCGACGACCTTTTTCGGCATACCGGCGAGTTTAGCCACGTGGATTCCGAAGGAGTGCTCGCTGCCGCCTTTCACCAGCTTGCGGAGAAAGATGATCTTCTGCCCCACTTCCTTCACAGAAACGTTGTAATTGTGGATGCGCGCGAACTGCTCTTCCATTTCGTTGAGCTCGTGGTAGTGCGTGGCGAAGAGCGTGCGGCAGCNNGCGGCCGATCTCGTCGAGCAGGATCAGGCTGCGGTCCGACAGGTTATTTAGGATGCTCGACGTTTCGTTCATTTCCACCATGAAAGTCGATTCGCCGGCCGCAATGTTATCGGAAGCGCCCACACGCGTGAAGATCTTGTCGACGATACCGATGCGCGCCGCCGAGGCTGGCACGAAGCTGCCCATCTGAGCAAGTAGAACGATCAAAGCCGTTTGACGCAGCAAGGCACTTTTACCGGCCATGTTCGGACCGGTGATCATGATGATCTGCTGGGTTTCGGTGTCAAGGAAAACGTCGTTGGGAACGTAGGATTCGCCGGCTTTCATCTGTCCTTCGATTACCGGGTGGCGACCGTCTTTGATGTCGAGTATAAACGAATCGTCGACCAACGGATACACGTAGTTGTTCTTCACTGCCAGATCGGCAAAACCGCAGAAGCAATCGAGCTGAGCGATCATGTAGGCGTTCTGCTGAATGGGCAGTACCCACGCCATTAATTGCTGCAGCAGGTTATGGTAAATCTCGGATTCGATGATCGCAATGCGGTCTTCGGCACCGAGGATTTTCGTTTCGTATTCTTTAAGCTCCGGCGTGATGTAGCGCTCGGCATTCACCAGCGTTTGCTTGCGGATCCAGTCTTCGGGAACTTTGTCTTTGTGGGCATTCCGCACTTCGAGGTAGTAGCCAAAAACGTTGTTGAACGCCACTTTCAGGCTCGGAATGCCGGTTCGTTCGGATTCGCGGTTCTGCAATTGCTCGAGGTAGCCTTTACCGGTATCCGAAATGCCGCGCAGCTCATCCAGCTCGGGACGAACGCCCTCTGCGATAACAGGGCCTTTTCCGAGCATGACGGCCGGTTGTTCGGCAATGGTGGAACGGATGAGCCCGATCAGCTCTTCACAAGGCTGCAGGTTAGTCGACAGTTGTTGCAGAAGCGAGCTTTTGGTTTTGGCCGTGAGCGCTTTCAACGGCTCGATACGCTCGAGAATAGACGCCAGCGCGTTCAGCTCTTTCGGCAGAATACGACCTGTAGCCACTTTCGAAACAAGGCGTTCCATGTCACCGATAGCGTCCAGCTCGGATTCGACTCCAAAACGGAAGGTATCATCCGACACGAGGTTTTTGACGGCATCGAGTCGCAGCGTAATCAGATCTGCCTGTTTCAACGGCATCACCATCCAGCGCTGGAGCAGACGTCCGCCCATGGGTGTGCGCGTTGCGTTCAATACGTCGTAAAGCGTTCGACTGCCATCGTTGAGCGGTGAAACCAGCTCGAGGTTGCGGATCGTGAAGCGATCGAGCCACACGTATTTGTCTTCTTCGATGCGCTGAATACGTGTGATGTGCGCCACGCGGTCGTGCTGCGTTTCGCTCAGGTAATGCAGAATAGCTCCCGAAGCAATTTGTCCGAGCGGCAGGTTATCGATCCCGAATCCTTTCATGGAGTTGGTCTCGAAATGGCCCGTTAAGCGATCGGTCGCAAAGTCGGACGTATAGATCCAGTCGTCGAGGCGGAAAGTGTAATACCGCTGTCCGAAATTTTCTTCGAAGAACTTATGGCGGTTTTTCTGGAACAGGATCTCGCTCGGCTCAAAACCCTGGAGCAATTTTCCAAGGTAATCCAGCGATCCTTGCGCCGTAAAGAATTCGCCTGTGCTCACGTCGAGGAAAGCGATCCCATGGATTTCCTTGTCGAAATGAATGGAGCACAGGAAGTTGTTCCGGAAGCCGTTGAGGGTTTTATCGCTGTAGGAAACACCCGGAGTTACGAGCTCGGTTACGCCGCGCTTCACGATTCCTTTGACCGTTTTCGGATCTTCTAGCTGATCGCAGATGGCTACACGGTGTCCGGCACGCACGAGCTTTGGCAGATAGGTTTCCAGCGAATGATGGGGAAAACCGGCCAACGCCGTTTCGGACTCGGAGCCGTTGCCGCGCTTGGTGAGCACGATGCCCAATACCCTGGAAGCAGTGATGGCGTCTTCGCCGAAGGTTTCGTAAAAATCGCCCACACGGAACAGCAGCAAGGCCTGCGGATGCTTTGCCTTGATCGCATTGTATTGTTGCATCAGCGGTGTTTCGCTGAAGGTTTTCTCTGCTTTCTGCTTTGCCAAAAGACGGAATTTGCGGTTAGGGGCAAAAATACGCGCTGCCTGCCGGAAATCGTCCGTTTTTGAAGGCGTGTTATCAACAAGGTGGAATATTATGGTTAATAACCGCTTCGCGAGTTGGAGAGTTGGAGAGTTGCGAGTTGGAAGTTGGAAGTTGGCACGAAGCATATCCGCCTTTGGCGAAGTCGCTTCGCGCTTAAAGTTTTTGAGTTGGTTCGGTTCAGCTGTTTCAGAATAAACTGAGCTGGCCATCGTCGCGGGGTTTGGATTTACCGAAGACGGTGCGGCCGCCGTATTTCCAGGAATCGTCGCGTTCTTTTTTCAGGGCTTTTTCGAAGAGGTCGGGATCGGGTTCGTATTGCTGCTCCACGATTTGCGAAACCAGTGAGAGGTGCTGAATCGCACGGAATTTATCTTCGTCGCCGATCTTGGCTTTTTCTACCGATTGCTGTAGCAGCTGTATCGTTTCGTCGTAGACTTTTGTCGGAACAGGAAACGGGTGCCCGTCTTTTCCGCCGTGAGCGAAAGAAAACCGCGCCGGATCGGTAAAACGCGATGGCGTTCCGTGAATGATCTCGCTTACCAGCGTCAGCGACTGAATAGTCCTTGGCCCCACGCCTTCCAGCAACAACAGCGATTCGAAATCACGCAGTCCTTTATCGTGCGCCATTGCCAGCGTAGCACCAAGGCGTTTCAGGTTGACGTCTTCGGCCCGAACGTCATGGTGGGACGGCAAAATGATCCGCTGGATTTCAGACACGGAATGCGCCGGATCTTCGGCCACAAGATCGAGTATTTTCGACTTCGTATCGGAAGCCTGGCTGTCGGTCAAATTCAGGATTTCACCCTGATTCTGTCCGTAGATAAATGTATGCGGCTCTTCGGTAAACGAAGTCACGGCCGGCGAATGCCAATGGTAACGGCGCGCCATCTGGCTGTTGGGGCTCATCCCCTGCTGGATCACCGTCCAGTCGCCGCGATCGCTTACAATAAAATTATGGGTATATAACTGGAACCCGTCCTGCACGGCGGTGTTATCCACTTTGGCGCTCAGCCTGCTGCAGCGGGCGAGGTGATGGCCGTCCAGGCCGGTGCGGTCCGCCACCCTGAACAGTTCGTCCGGCGCTTCGCGGGAAAAGCGGCCTTTGCCGCCGCAGATAAAAAGCCCCAGCTCTTTCGCGCGCGGGTTCACCGCTCTTTTGAGCGCGCCCATGACGGAAGTGGTGATGCCGGAAGAATGCCAGTCCATGCCCATGACG
>DJFN01000134.1 GCA_002432085.1 Flavobacteriales bacterium UBA5871 | reverse complement strand
GAACCTTTCGATGCGGCCGAGTTCAAGCGGCTGTACGATACCGTGATGCTCATTCGGGCAAGCGGCATGGCCGTCATTTTGGATCCGCATAATTATGCCCGCTTCCGAGGGAATTTAATCGGATCTGAAGCCGTCCCGCAGAGCGCTTTTGCCGATTTCTGGCGTCGTCTGGCCGCCGCCTTTGTCGGGGTGGAAGGCGTTGCCTTCGGGTTGATGAACGAGCCTTACGGGATTTCGGCGGAAGATTGGCTGTTTTCGGTGAACGGTGCGATCGCCGCGATCCGCCAGACAGGCGCCGACAACCTGCTGCTGGTTCCGGGTACGGCCTGGACGGGCGCCCACAGCTGGACGACGGGCGACTACGGCACGCCCAATGCCTCGGCAATGCTCGGGGTCGAGGATCCGCAGGACCACTACGCCTATGAACTCCACCAATATCTGGATGCAGACTTTTCCGGAAAGAACTCCGAGTGCTCGCGGGCGGCGGACGCCGTTAAGGCGGTGCGGGATGTCGCCGGTTGGTTAAGGGATCATGGCCGGAGAGGTTTTCTCGGCGAGTTCGCCGCACCGGCCAGCCCGGAATGCCTGACGGGGCTTGCCGATATGGTGAAGACGATCGAGCAGAACGCGGATGTCTGGCTCGGTTGGTCCTATTGGGCCGGCGGCGATTGGTGGCCGGAAGACGAGGCGCTCAACATTCAGCCGACAAAGGAGGGCGACCGGCCACAGATGCAGGTTCTCTCAAGCTTCTTTTCGGAACAAACCGGCTGCAATCGCTAAAAGTTCAGATAATTGCTTAAGCCTATATAAGCGAGCTTGGGTTATGCGTCGAAAGGATGATCCGAAGATTGCCAAGACGACCATGATGGACGCAGAGAAAACAGCCCGGCGGGAAGTGCAGGCGTCGCCGTTGCAGCCGCGGCAGGCCGCCGAGTCTTTCACCTTCGGCAGCACGGTCGGCCTGTTTGCGCCCCCGTCACCGGATACAGCGGTTTCCGGCCTCGCCGTCCTCTTCGCCAGTCCCTGGGGCCTTGAAGAGATGTGCACCCGCAAGTTCTGGCGCATCATTTCCGAGAAACTCGCCGATCGCGGCATTGCAAGCCTTCGCTTCGATTATCCCGGGACAGGCGACGCACTGGATGGCAAGGATTTTACAGAAGGCCTTTCCGTCTGGTCCGATAGCCTGATTGCCGCAGCCGGGCGGCTCAAGGTGCTTTCCGGCTGTGAGCGGATCGTCGTTGTGTCGCAAGGCCTCGGCGCAGTTGTCGCCACCGCTGCCGCGGGGCAGATCGAGGGCCTGGAAGCGATCGCCTATCTTGCACCGGTCATATCCGGCCGTCTCCATCTCCGGGAGCTTGCCGTCTGGTCAAAGGTGGTGGACGAGAACCTTGGTCTTTCCGAAGCGCAGCGTGACAAGTCGGGCGTCTCGATTGCGTCGCTGACAATGCCGGCTGAAATTGCCGACAACATCCGCAAAGTCAATCTGATGGCGCTGGAGCGGGCACCTGCGATGCAGGCTCTGGTGATCGGCCGCGCCGACCGGCCGGCGGACCGGGAATTCGCCTCGCGCCTCGCGACACTTGGCGTCACCGTTACCGAACAGGCTTTTGACGGTTACGACAAACTTGTTTCCAACCCGGCAATTTCGAAACTGCCGCTGACGGTGGCAGACAGGCTTGTGGACTGGATCGCGGCTATCCCCATTCCGGAGCACTTGGCGACGTGGCCTCAACCGGTCATCGTTTCGCCGCTCGTCGGCGACGGTTTCGCGGAAACGCCGGTCCGTTTCGGCTTGAACAATCGACTGTTCGGGGTCGTCTGCGAGCCCCTGCACGAGCGCCGCGCGGCGACAGTGCTGTTTCTCACGTCGGCCTACGACCGACATGTCGGCTGGGGACGTACCACGGTGGCTATGGCACGGATGCTTGCACGGTCCGGTATCGCCTCCCTCCGCTTCGATACCGCCAATGCCGGCGACAGCCCGCCGGTGCCCGGCCGCCCGGAGCAGGTGCTTTATCATTCCACGCAGAACGCCGACGTATCGGAGGCGATTGATTTTGTTCAAACCCGCTCGCTCGCATCGGTGGTTGTCGCGGGACGTTGCAGCGGCGCCTATCTCGGATTTCAGTCAGCCCTGACCGACGCCCGCATCGCGGGCGGTGTGTTGGTCAATCCGGCCGTCTTTCGATGGCGCCCGGGGCGCTCGGTCGAGGATGCCATCGTCAACGGTACCCGCAGCCTCGATGATTACGGAAAACGGGTGCTGCGCGCCGAGACCTTCAAGCGGGTTCTTCAAGGTGACGTCGATCTTCGTGCGGCGATCCGTAATATTGCGAAGGCTGTTACCAAGCGGCTTTCCCACCGGATGACCCACGTTTTTCGGGATTTTACCTCAGAGGGGCGGGAGATCTATCGCGCTTTCGACCGGCTCAAACGCCGCGGCGTCCAGGTTTCGTTGATCTATAGCGAAAATGATCTCGGCCTCGACCACTACAATTTCTATTTTGGCCGCGACGGTGCGGGCCTTGCCCGGTTTCCCAATGTATCGGCGACTATCATTCCGGATGCGGACCACAATCTGACGCCGGATCACGCCCGTGACGTCTATCTACAAGCCGTGCAGCAATTGGCTTTTCGCCTTGCGCCGTCGGCCGGCACGGAAAAATCAGAAATATATGGGGCGGCGGCTGCCGAGTGAGCGGACGACACCCTGCGGCCGATCAACCGCAGTAACCTCTGCGACAAGCCGCACGCGTTTCTTATCGCCCGGCGCCAGATGGAACCAGTTGTCGGCAGCGCGGTAGCCTGGAACATCCAGATTGACCGACTGTGCGAAAAGGTCGGTTGCAAGCTCCAGCCAGAACCCTGAAGGATCCTCGACCAGCGCCGCGCTTATCTCGGCATCATGAAGTGCAGAGGGGCGTCCGAGCGGAAAATGAAAGGCCTCGGCGAGAACTGCACCTGTCTCGCCATGCCTCAATCGGGCCACGGTCACGTCGTGGGAGGGTGGTCCGAAGCGGTAGGCATAGCCGGTGTCGAAGAAGGCGCCGAAGAGGTCGGTACAGGCCAGGCTTTCGCTACCGCGAGCAGGCAGCATCAGCTCGCGGCGGCCGGAAACCACGGGAAGCTTGCCATCACGCAGGCAGGCAATCTCGAGCGTAACCGGCAGGCTGACCGGCATCTCGTTCACGAGGTGAACATCGAGCCCGTTCGTGCCCTCGTCTGCAAAGAGGACTTGGAGCGGTCGAAAAGCCCGCTTCAACGCATACCAGGCTGGCTTCGGTAGACCATCGACGCCGACCACGCCCCATCCGGGGCCAGGCATTATATCCTGAAAGGTAAATACCAAGGCACCGTTGCAGGTGGAGCCCGGCCGTCGCCATTCGGCAAAGGTCGCTTCCATCACCTCCCCGGTAACGACGCGGGAGAGCATGAGATAGCGCTCAACGTCATTCTGCCGAAGCTGCTGTGGGTCGACGGCGTAGAGATCGCCGAGATAGTGGTCGCGCACGTCCTCGAAATCCCAGTCGGCACCTCCGTCGCGAGGAATGCCGGCCTTGCCGCCGGCCAATGTCTCGGTTCCGGAAAGGTTGGAAAAGGCCAGGCATTCGGCGGCAAAGCGCACATTCGCCCGCCGCGCATCTTCGAGCGGGCGCTTATAGGCGCCGACGCCGTAGTAATGCGCGACACCGGCATTGGGATGGAAGGGCAAAGCTCCGCCGGAAGGGGAATTAGCCATATAGGGCAGGTCCGGCCGATACTGAGCGGCGAGCTCTGCCAGAATCTCTTCGCAGAACGCTCCTTTCCAGATGCGCTCCGGCAGACCGAGCATGGCCCCCTGCTGATAGATTTCACTGCCGCCGCAAAGGATAGCAAGCGATGGAGACGCTTGTGTCGCGTTCAGGAACTGGGAGATTTCCTTTTTCACGTGAATCACGAAATCCGGATCGGTCGCGGGATAATCGAAATTGGCGAACATGAAATCCTGCCAGACCATAATCCCTGCTACGTCACAGGCTTCGTAAAAGGCTTCGTCGGGATAATAGCCGCCGCCCCAGACACGTACCATGTTGAAATTCGCGGCCTTCATCTGCTTTACGGATTCATGGATCTGGCCGTCGCGTACCCGGGCCGGAAAAATATCCTGCGGAATGTAATTCGCGCCTTTGCAGAAGATGTCTTTGCCGTTTACGCGAATAATGTAAGGCGTTCCCCACTGATCGGGCTCTGTGATGAGCTCTATTTTCTTGATACCGAAATAAACATCCTCATTGAAGCGCGTCGGCGTCGGGCCGGATGTCATCAATAATCTCCAGCTGTCGGCGTAAAGATGTTGCTCACCATGACCACGCGGCCACCAAAGCAAAGGATTTTGTTCCTTCACGATGCGCTTGATCATACCGTTTTCCGGAACGGCTTTCAGATCTCCGTAATTACTGCTTTTCCAGATCAGCGTATCTTTTGTGTTATTGCGCAGCATCAGCGTGAATTCGATCACCGCTTCGTTCTCATTCACGCTCAGCGTACGAATGTTCTTTCCGATCACCCGGTTATCGTTATACGCGATCACATTCACGGGTTTCCAGAAGCCGATGGTCGTGATGCGCGGCGCCCAATCCCAGCCGAACTGGTACTGCGGCTTACGGCAGTAAGGCGCTGCGGAAACTTCGCCGAGATCGTTCGGAGACGGCAGGATCACTCCTACCTCTTTCATGTGCTTTTTCTGATACGCAACCGGCGATTCGAATACCAACCGAACGGTATTCCTGCCTGATTTCACCAGCTTTTTGATATCGAAACGGTAGGTGATGTAACAATTCTCGGTCGTTCCGACGAGCTTGTTGTTGACGTAAACTTTTGCGTAGGTATCGACGTTTTCGAATTCCAGGTCGAGGGAATTTTTCTTGCGATCTTCTTCGGAAAGCGTGAATTCGGACCGGAATTCCCAATTGTAGCGCTCGATCCACGTAAATTGCTTTTCGTTCGTTCCTACAAAAGGATCGGGCAATTCGCCGGCTTCGATCAAGGCTTCCTGAACGGAGCCACGATAACCCAGCTTGTACCATTTCCCCGAAACCGGATGTTTGAATTCCCATTTGAGCACCTGTCCGAAAGCAGGAACAGTACTCAGGAACATGAGTACAAACAGCAAGCGCATTATTCCCACGAACGATTGTATTCGGCGTCGACCAGCTGTTCATCCAGGTTGGTACGCAGTGCATAATTAAAACCGTTGAACACCGAATAAGCGCCCACCCGACCGCGGGTATCCATCGCAATGAAACCGCATTGCAATCCCGTCAGGTCTTTGTGTTTGCGGATCAATCGCTCAACCGTTTCCCGGCAGGCTTCCTGCGGCGTGCGTCCCTGGCGCATCAATTCCACCACGGTGTGGCTTCCGGCAATGCGAATAATGGATTCACCCAGGCCTGTTGCAACGGCTCCGCCGACTTCCTGGTCGATGAAGAGTCCGGCGCCGATCAACGGAGAATCTCCTACCCGACCCGGCAATTTATAAGCCCAGCCGGAAGTTGTACACGCACCACTAATTCGGCCGTTTGTATCCATCGCCAGCAAACCGATCGTGTCGTGATTTTCGTGGTTGACTTCCGGATGCTCGACCTTATTCTGGTCTTTTTTCCACTGCTTCCATTCCTTTTTAACGGCCGGGAGCGGTGTTTTGATGGTCTCGAATTTGTTTTTGAGAGCGTATTTTTTCGCGCCGGAGCCTACCAGCATCACGTGCGGCGTGTTTTCCATGATGTGGCGCGCCACGCTCACCGGATGCGCAATGCCTTCCAGGTAAGCAACAGCGCCACAGCGCGATTCCCAATCCATGATACACGCGTCGAGCGTAACGTGTCCTTCACGGTCGGGCATACCGCCGATTCCGACGCTTCGGTTCGACAGATCGGACTCTGTTACACGCGCACCCGCTTCAACGGCATCCAGCGAGCTGCCACCGTTTTTGAGAATTTCCCAACCGGCTTTGTTCGCTTCCATTCCATGTTTCCAGGTGGAAACCATGACCGGCATATACGCAACGAAACGGTCCTGCTCCTGTTCAGCCTGCTGCTCCAGCAAAGGGCTTCCGGCCCATAAAGGTTTCGTAACACCGGCGGCAACCCCGAGCATTCCGGCTCTTACAAATGATCGACGATCCATGAATAGTTTTTATTGTTGCGTTGCAAGCCAGTTCTGGAATTCCTTCGCATTTCGGGCATGAACAGCATAATCGTGGGTAAAATTGTGCAAGCCTTCGTAATTCGGCTGGGCACACATATAGAGGTAGTCGTTCTTATCCGGATTGAGCACGGCATCGATCACACCTGTTGGCGGCATGGAAATCGGTCCCGGGGGCAAACCGGCATAGAGATAGGTATTGTAAGGACAATCTTTCGCGCGGTGTTCGTAGGTCAGACGCTGAACGCCTTCGAGCTGATCGCCCCAGCAAAATTTGAAGGTCGGATCGGATTGCAATTTCATTCCCGTACGAACGCGATTCAGGTACAAACCGGCAATGATCGGCCATTCGGAAGCGTTTTTGGATTGTTCGCCGTAAACGATCGAAGCCAATGTTACCGCTTGTGACGGAGAATTCAAACCGACTTCCTTCAGTTTCGCCAGTCGTTCCGGTGTCCAGAATTTCTTGAACTCTTCGGCCATACGCTTCACGAATTCCTCTTTGTCGGTATCGTAATACATGCGGTAGGAATTTGGCAGGAACAATGCCGGGATCGTTTCTACGGTGAAATCGTATTTGTTGAGCGTGGCGTCGGCCAGGATGAACTGCTCGAGCTCCGTGCTGTCGATCATCAGGTCTTCGCTTACTTTCGCTGCGAGATCGTGAATGGTTTTGCAATTATTGAAGGTCACGACAACTTCCACTTCCATTTTTCCGGACAACATTGCATTGCACAGATCGCGGTAGGAAGTCTTCGCCGGAACGGCATACATACCAGGCTCTACTGTTTTAGCTGTCAATCCTTTAAGATTGGCCACATAAAGAAACGAATCAGTATCGTCGATAAGTTGTTGCTTCTTGAAAAAAGCAGCAATTTCTTCGATGGAAAGACGATTATCTACCGCGATTTTCATTTCGACTGTGTTGATCGTTTTGGTGCTTCCGTACCACAACATCATGACTTTGTCCCATTTCCAGGCAGCCAGTGCTATTGCTACAACCAGTCCCCCCAACAGGACCATACGCACCATTCGTTTCTTTCCGCTTACTTTTTTTCCAGCCATTTCTGATATAAAATTTCGTCTATCCATTCCTTGTTTTCCAGGAACCAGTTTTTGCGCCTTCCCACCTGCTCGTACCCCGCTTTTTCAAACAACGACCGGCTTGGTGCATTGTCGCCGTGAACGGAACAGTACAGGTTGTGGAATCCGAGGATTCTGAACGCGTAGTGTTCGGCCAGTTCCAGCGCTTCGATCGCATAGCCGTTCTGCCGCATCGCTTCTTCGGCTATCAAGATGCCTACAGCGGCGCGCAAGTGCTTGAAATCTGCGTTGTAGAGATCAATCGTGCCAACAGGCTCGTTGTCTTCCAGCCGACAGATCATCAACCGTAATTGCCCATGAGAACGAATGTGCTGTGCCTGCGAGATGTATTCCAGGATCGTGTCCATGGAAAAAGGGACTTCGGTGCCACTTACCTTCCAGTGCCGCGGGTCGTTTTCCCACAGCAGCAGCCGGGTGGCATCCTCTTTTTCAACGGGACGCAATCGGACTTTCTGACCTGCTAGCATCATGCAATTGTTCTATGCGTTGTAAAATATCGGAAACCGAATAGGCGGGGATTCCGTGGTAGTCGCTTGTCAAATGTACTGCAAAAACCTTCGCTAGCTTCCCGGTCTGTTCCAATTCTGTTAACAACTCCGACAGCTGGCCGATCTTCTCAGAAAATCCAAAAACTTGTTTTATAGGCGTGAGACAGGTTACTCGGTTGGCAGCGGCGCTTTCGTACTGTTGAAAAATTGCAGTAAAATCGGATTTTGGCATTACTTCAGAGAGGTCGACCAGTACGAGCGGGATTTTTGCACGTTTTGCTTTCCGGACCATGGAACGCACGCTTTTGGCAATCTCGCACTCCTTATAAGTCAGGCTGAAATAATCGTCGTTTTGCGAAACAGCCAGGTGCGGCGGAATTTTATCCGCATTCCAGATCCACAGCCACGTGCCGGAGCTCAATTNNGAAAACGGTAACCGATCATTCGCCGAAAGTGCCTTCAAACACACGTTTAGCCGGACCGATGAGGAAAATCCGCTCGAATTCCATATCGCCGGTCCTGCTGAAATGTACTTTCAGATCGCCGCCGCTGGTCGAAACATCGATGAGCTGTTCGCCGTGCAGGTTCTCTTTCACAGCATACGCCAGAGCAGCAGCTGTTACGCCGGTTCCGCAGGAAAGTGTTTCATCCTCTACACCGCGCTCATAAGTACGTACGCGAATATGCTTGACTCCGACGATTTCCACGAAGTTTACGTTGATGCCTTCGGCGCGGAACTGGTCCGAATAGCGGATCTTTTTGCCGAGCTCATAGACGTGGAGGTGTTCGACCGGACCAAACTGAATGTAATGCGGCGAGCCTGTATCGATGATGTAATCTTCTTCCTGTTTGCGCACCAGCGACACGTCTTTCATCAAAAGGGAAACGGTTTCGTACTTCTGACTGGCTTCGTGCTCGCCATCGATGGCAATAAAATGCGTTAAAGAGGTGTTGAACCCAAGTGTTTTGGCAAAAGCCACCGCACAGCGCGCTCCGTTTCCGCAGAAGCTTTTCGAGCCGTCGGAATTGTAATAATCCACTTCGAAATCGAGCTTCGAATGGGAATTGAGCAGGATGAGCCCGTCGGCGCCCACACCGAAGCGACGATCACAGATCCGGCGGATGTCTTCAATAGCAAGATCATTCCATTTCCCCGACCGGTTGTCGATCATCACAAAATCGTTTCCTGTTCCCTGGTATTTGACGAATTCGATCTTCATTTCCGTTAACTGCGCTTAACAATCTTTAACATAGACAAATGTACTAAAAGCAGGGGTTTTAGTGTTATTATCATGCTTTAAAAAATCAAAAAACACACACAAAATGAGTAATACCTGGAAGTATCTGGGAGCGGGCATTCTGGGAGGAATGATCCCCTTCGCTTTTGGCTATATCCTGAACGCAACGAGCTATTCATCCTTATCTGACGAAGTCATCGACGGAAACCGCCTGATCCGACCGGTTAGTTATTCGGGCATGCCGGCCGGCACCGAAGGATTTATCGAAGCATCCGAAGGCAGTATCAACTCGGTTGTTCACGTTACGACCAAAGTGGTGCGAACGACCGTTCAGCGCGATGCGATCTACGAATTCTTTTACGGTCCCGGAACCGGCGGACGCGAATACAAGCAATACGGCTCGGGCTCCGGGTCGGGCGTGATCGTTTCGAGTGAAGGCTACATCGTGACCAACAACCACGTAATCGAAGGCGCCAGCGAGATCGAAGTAATCCTGAACGACAACTCGAAGTATTCGGCCAAGCTCATCGGAACCGATCCGGCAACCGATATTGCGGTTTTGAAAATCGATGCAACGGGCCTTCGACCAATGCCGTTGGGCAACAGCGACGAATTGCACATCGGCGAATGGGTGCTGGCTGTCGGCAACCCGTTCAACCTCACATCGACTGTTACAGCCGGAATCGTGAGCGCAAAAGCACGGAATCTGAATTTATTATCGGACAAATCGCGTAACAACCTCGTTCCGATCGAATCGTTTATTCAGACCGATGCGGCCGTGAATCCGGGCAACAGCGGCGGTGCGCTGGTAAATACCCGCGGCGAGCTCGTGGGCATCAATACGGCGATCGCTTCGCAAACCGGCTCTTATTCGGGCTACAGCTTTGCCGTTCCGGTGAACCTGGTGAACAAAGTAATGCGCGACATCATCGATTTCGGAATCGTTCAGCGTGCTTACTTGGGCGTTCAGATCGCCGACATCAATCAGGAAATCAAGGAGCAGAACAAGCTTGCCTCTACCCGCGGCGTGTTCGTTTCAGCCGTAACTGAAGGCGGTGGCGCAGATATTGCAGGTATTAAGCCGAAATCCGTGATCACGAAAGTAGGCTCGCGAGAAGTGCATTCCGTGGCCGAGCTGCAGGAAGAGATCGGAAGACGTCGTCCGGGCGATAAAGTAACGCTCACGCTGACCAACGACAAGGGCGAGCAGGAAATCAAGGAAGTCGTGCTGCGTTCGGAAGACGGTAAGACAACGTTAAAAACAAAAGAAGAAATCAGCAAGAACTCTGCACTCGGCGCCACTTTTGTCGAGCTGACCGAAAAAGAAAAGAAAGAGCTCAACATTGAAAGCGGTGTGCGCATCAAAACGCTTGAGCCGGGCCGATTGAAAAACGAAGGATTGGAAGAAGGCATGGTGATCTACAAAATCAATTATGAGCTGGTTGAAACACCGGAAAAACTAGCTACCAAGCTGAATACCATTCACGGAGACGTCTTCCTGGTGATCGTACTGGAAAACGGTCAGAAAGTTTATCACGGCTTCGGATTGTAATATTCCGGAAGCAGAGTTAGAAAGGCATGGTTTTTGAGCGGTACTAAACGCTTAAAAATCTGCCCTTTTTATTTGGAAATCACTTTGCTTTCGTCGTAACTTTGCACCCTGATTTTAAGAAATCATTATCTTAATTCGTACGTCATTACATGAGACAACTAAAAATCACAAAATCCATTACCAACCGCGAAAGTCAATCCTTAGATAAGTACCTTCAGGACATTGGTAAAGAGGAGCTAATCACCGCCGAAGAAGAAGTGGAACTGGCTCGTAAGATCAAACAAGGCGATCAGCGAGCGTTGGAGAAACTGACAAGAGCAAACCTTCGATTTGTTGTTTCCGTTGCAAAACAATACCAGAATCAAGGACTTACATTGCCGGACCTCATCAACGAAGGAAACCTGGGACTGATCAAAGCAGCTCAGAAATTCGATGAGACCCGTGGATTTAAATTTATTTCCTACGCCGTTTGGTGGATTCGTCAATCCATTCTGCAGGCTTTGGCTGAGCAGGCGCGTATCGTACGTTTGCCACTCAACCAGGTAGGATCACTGAACAAGATCAACAAGGCATTTTCCCGTCTCGAGCAGGAATTCGAGCGTCCGCCGTCGGCTGAAGAGCTGGCAGAAGCGCTGGAAGTTCCGGAAGACAAGATCAAGGAAAGCCTTAACGTTTCCGGTCGCCACGTATCGATGGATGCTCCGCTCTCTTCTTCCGAAGACGGTGGTACATTGATGGATGTAATGGCCAACACCGACTCGCCGAAAGCCGACCACGCCCTGATGGCGGAATCGCTGCAACGCGAGATCGAGCGCTCGCTGAGCACGTTGACAGACAAGGAACGTGAGATCATCCGTTTGTTCTTCGGAATCGGGATGAACCACGGACTGACGCTGGAAGAGATCGGCGCGAAGTTCAACCTCACGCGTGAGCGTGTGCGTCAGATAAAAGAGAAGGCCATCCGCCGACTCCGACATACATCGAGAAACAAGCTGCTGAAAGCTTATTTAGGATAACAGGAAGGCTGTCTGCAAACGCGGGCAGCCTTTTTTGCTCTGCACCTTCGCTGAAACTTTTAAGCGCAGGCGTTGTGAAAATCAAGTAATCTTTTAATAATCAATAGTTAATATAATGGAAGCTGCTGTAGGCTACGAAAAAGAGCTCAACTCGCACGTTCAACGTGAACGCGCGGCGGTAAAACTATCAAGCAAGATTGGTGAATTGCTTTACGACAAAGGAATCGAGCTGGTGCTTTTCAGAAACCACCTGACAGATGTAACGATCTCCGAAATCCTGAACCTGCATGAATATGCACGCAAAGTAGTACACAAGCCGATCGACATCGAGACAACAGCTGATCTTGCCGAAGAGCTGTTGAAAATGGATCTTGCACCTGCAAAGATCGATATCGGTAAGCTTGCAAGCGAATGGCTTGCTGAAGGATCAAACTACGATTCCAAAGCCACTTTCCTGGGTGACAAGCTGAAAGGTTTCGGCGCTGCTGAAAACGACGGCTCTCAGCCACCACGCGATGTGATCCTTTACGGATTCGGTCGTATCGGTCGTCTTGCTGCACGTGAGCTGATCAAACAAGCCGGTAAAGGACAGCAATTGCGTCTTCGCGCTATCGTAACACGCGGATCTTCCGACAAAGACATTATCAAGCGCGCTTCTTTGCTTCGCTCCGACTCAGTTCACGGTGCTTTCAAAGGTACGGTTGTAGAAGACCTGGAAAACAAATCGCTCATCATCAACGGACAGATCGTTCGCATGATCGATGCTTCCAATCCGGAAGACGTAGATTACACAGCTTACGGAATCAACAACGCGCTGGTAATCGACAACACAGGTGTTTTCACAGACAGAACTGCTCTTTCCCGTCACCTGCAGGCAAAAGGCGTTAGCCGCGTATTGCTTACAGCACCGGGTAAAGAGATCCCGAACGTCGTTTACGGTATCAACCAGGGAACACTCGACATCGCTAACGAGAAAATTTACTCTGCAGCTTCCTGTACAACGAATGCGATCTCCCCTATCCTCAAGGTCATCAACGACGAGTTTGGCGTAGTGAAAGGTCACATCGAAACGGTTCACGCTTATACGAATGACCAGAACCTCCTGGATAACATGCACAAGAGCTCGCGTCGCGGACGTTCTGCTGCTATCAACATGGTTATTACTTCTACAGGAGCCGGCGCTGCTGTAACGAAAGTAATTCCAGACCTGAAAGACAAGCTGACGGCGAATGCGGTTCGTGTACCGACTCCGAACGGTTCCCTCGCGATCATTGCAGTTGAGCTGAACAAAACAACAGACGTTGCAACCATCAACAATGCGGTAAGAAAAGCTTCACTCGAAGGAGACCTGGTAAACCAGATTTTCTATTCTTACGATCCGGAGCTCGTTTCCAGCGATATCATCGGTAACACTTGTTGCTCTGTTTACGATTCACATGCAACGATCGTTTCTCCTGATGGAAAGAACGCTATCCTGTACACATGGTACGATAACGAATTCGGTTACACGAAGCAGGTGATCCGTATGGCGAAATACATCACGAAAGTACGTCGCCTGATTTACTATTAATCAGTCGGTAGTTCATACTGTGAAAGGCGGTCCGGAAGGGTCGCCTTTTTTCGTTACCGTTTTATCGGAATTTATTTACTGCGACAGAATTATGGTACACCCAATAAAAAAACCGCCCCGTCTTTCAACGGGGCGGCTTCATTTAACGGATCTGCCGTTTACTGTCGGGAGATTTCAATCTTACGAACGATGCGTTCATTACCGGCATGGATTTCAATGAAAACCATTCCGTTGACGATCGACGCAGGGATTTTCAGGATAAATTCCTGTTCTCCTGCTTCCGCAGTTGCTTTCTCAGTCAGCAATTCTTTTCCTTCCATCGATTTCAACACGAAGGTTACGTCGCCGGCTTTCTCCAGGTTAAGAGAAATGTTCAGCTCGTCGCTGGCAGGGTTCGGATACAGCAACATAGACTGTTCCATCAGCGATTCTTCGTTGTTGATAATCATACCCGCAGGATCTGTCGGAACACCGATGCAGCCTTGGATAGTTATAGGACGGCAAACCTGGCGCTGGCATTTCTGACCGGTAGGCAGGATACCTGTTACCACCACGCAAACGTTGTACGTTCCGTTGCCCGGGAAGCAGTAGTTGAACGGATTGCCTGCACCAACGAATACGTTGTTCACGAACCAACGGAAGGTTACGTTTTGCAGGCATGGCGGAATACCACCGATAACACTGAACTGGGCGCAGCAGCCGTTGAGCATGGTGAAATTGAGCATCGGTACGAGCTGCTCGCAGGTACATGGTCCGCAATTGGTTACGGTCACGTTGCGGCAGTATTCGCGCTCACAGATTTCGCCGTTCGGCATTACTCCTTTCACGATGAGGCAGATAGAGTAAGTACCGTTGCCTGGGAAAGTGAAAGTGAATGGTGTACCGGTTCCGGCATACATACCGTTCACATACCAGTTGTAAGTAACGTTGGTCAGACATGCAGGGATGTTGCCACCGGCAAAGAATTTACCGATACAGCCGTTAATGGTGTAATCGAACATCGGTTGCAGCATTTCGCAGTTACATCCGCAATCGGTAACAGTTACTTCTTTACAGATTTCACGCTCGCACTTGCTTCCATCCGGCATGATACCGCTGATCACCAGGCAGACAACATACGTTCCGTTTCCGGAGAATACGTAGTTGAACGGTGTTCCTGTACCAACGAAGCTACCATTGATGTACCAGTTGTATTTCACGTTCTGCAGGCAGGCAGGAATGTTTCCGCCTCCGTAGAAGGTACCGTGGCAAAGCTGGATCGAGTAATCGAAGTCCGGCTGGAGCTGCTCACAGTTGCAACCGCAATCAGTGATTCTTACTTCACGGCATACTTCTTTGGAGCAGATGCTTCCATCCGGCATCATACCGCTGATTTTCAGACAAACAACATAAACACCGTTTCCAGGGAAAGTGTAAGTGAACGGCGTTCCTGAACCAACGTAGCCACCGTTTACGAACCAGTCGTATTTGATGTTAGTAAGGCAGTCAGGAATGTAGCCACCTGCATAGAATGTACCTTTGCAAAGCTGGATGAAGTAATCGAAGTTCGGCTGAAGCTCTTCACAGTTGCAACCGCAATCAGTGATGGTTACTTCTTTACAGAATTCTTTCGAGCAGATGCTTCCATCCGGCATCGTTCCGCTGATTTTCAGACAAACAAGGTAAGTACCGTTTCCTGGGAAGATATAAGAGAATGGAGTTCCGGAGCCAACGAAGCCACCGTTTACGAACCAGTCGTATTTGATGTTAGTCAGACAGGCCGGGATGTTTCCACCCGCATAGAAAATGCCTTTACATTGGTCGATGATAAAGTCGAAGTTCGGCTGCAGCTGTTCGCAGTGGCATCCGCAGTCGGTGATGGTCACCTCACGGCAGAATTCTTTCTCGCACTTGCTGCCATCCGGCATGATGCCGCTTACTCTCAGGCAGACAACATACGTACCGTTACCAGAGAATGTGTAGCTGAATGGTGTTCCTGAACCAACGTAGCCGCCGTTCACATACCAGTCGTATTTCACGTTCTGCAGACAAGTAGGAATATTTCCGCCGGCAGTGAAGATACCTTTACAGAGATCAATCACATAGTCGAACGTCGGTTGCAGCTGATCACAGTTACATCCGCAATTCTTGACTTTGATTTCTCGACAGAATTCTTTCGAGCAGATACTGCCATCCGGCATTGTACCGCTGATTACGAGGCAAACTACATACGTACCATTGCTTGGGAATACGTAGCTGAACGGAGTTCCGGAGCCAACATACCAGCCGTTTACATACCAGTCATATTTAACGTCAGACAGACAGTCAGGGATGTTACCACCCGCATAGAAGATACCTTTACACTGGTCAACGATAAAGTCGAAGTTCGGCTGTAGCTGAGAACAGTCGCAATCGCAATCGGTAATACTGATGCTCTTACAGAATTCTTTCTCACACTTCGTGCCGTCGGCCGTGACACCGCTTACTTTAAGGCAAACCGTATAAGAGCCGTTTCCAGGGAAAGTGTAGGTAAATGGTGTTCCTGAACCAACATAGCTGCCGTTTACATACCAGTCATATTTGATATCGTGCAGACAGTCCGGAATATCACCACCGGCATAGAAGGTTCCTTCGCAGAGATTGATGGTATAATCGAATATCGGCTGCAAATCCTCGCAGTTACATGGCTCGTCGCCGCAGGTCGTTCGGATATAGCCGGATAACAGCCATCCTCCGAGCGGGTCGGCGAAGAACACGCGGGCGCGGATTTTCCATGTTCCCATCATCGGTGCGACCTGTGTGTAATTCGGCACAGGCTGCAGGAATGGCGATGATGGCGGTGGTGCCAGCGGAATAGCCGCTCCGGTTGGGTCTATCAGCTCGAGCGTCAGCAGGACGTCATCGACAGCCACATCGAAGTTGGTCGTGAAGCTGCTGATGGAGTTGCTGATGGTAAACGATCGCTCGAACGTATAAATGCCCGGAGGGTTGTTGTAGAGCGTTCCCGTACCGTTGATCCAGCCGGCGTTTGTGCCGAGGACTGGCGTAGGTTCCCATGATGGGTGAGAAACGACTCTGTAGGCCGTTGGCATAACCGGTCCGGCTGTGATGACCCAATTGGGATCGACAGCGCCGACGGGAATGGAGTTACCCGCATTGTCAGTTCCTGTGCTGACATTTTGCGCGAGAAGATTGCTGCCTGTCAGGAATACCATCCCAAGACAGACCATAGATCTGATCAATCTTTTCATAAGTGTATGTGTTTAAGGAAAATGAATATTGGTCGTGGCGTGGACAGTGGATTATGGGGATACGAATCCTTCTCAGGAGCTGTTGAATTGTGGTTGCATAGCAGTGAGTTTAATGGGTTTATCGAGGCAATTTATGGAAATCAGGTTAACTTTTCATAAAGAGAATGGATTTATTACGTGAAGAATTCCACTAAACCGCACACCTGTTATTTTTTAGTACTGCTTTCGTAGCGATCCTTAACAAATTGCGAAATATAAGTGCTGAGCCCTAAGCCGCTCAGAGCCAGTTTTTTCATCTGTTCGATCTGTTTTTTGCCAGCCGAATTGTAGGTGTAACGATAGCGGCCACCATCCTCGAAAACCACAACTATGTAATCGGCGCCTGCTTCGAAGGAAAGGATTCCGGACTTACCACTTTTATTTCCATAGCGTTCCATACTCTATAAAGTAGCGATTCCTGCTATACCTTTTATTATATACATGAAATGATGTAAGCTTTTTGTGAAATCATATAAGCCTTAACAACCAGACGAACGCATTTTTGTTAAAACGCAGAATCGATGGCACAACAAGCTGGAATTCCGGAAGAGCTAGCCGGACTGATCTACGTAACGGATCAGGCCCCGGGCATTTTGCGCGTGCGAAACGGAGACGGATTCCACTACCTGACCGACGACGGCAAACAACCAACCGAAAGCGACCTGGAACGCATCCGGAAACTGGCCATTCCACCGGCGTGGACACAAGTCTGGATCTGCCGGAAAGCCAACGGTCATTTACAGGCAACGGGAAGAGATGCCCGTGGCAGAAAGCAGTACCGCTATCACATCGAATGGCAGCAATCGCGTAACCAGGCCAAATACGATTACCTCTATGCTTTTGGAAAAGCTTTGCCGAAACTGCGTCGTCAGATTAAAAAAGACCTCGCACAGCGCAATCTGACGGAATCCAAGGTTGTTGCTTTGGTCCTTTCGCTGATCGAGAATACAGCGATCCGCATCGGGAACGGCGAATATGAAAAAAACAACCGATCCTACGGCTTAACGACGTTGAAAGACCGACACGTGAAGATCGACGGCAGCAAAATACTCTTTGTATTCACCGGTAAAAAAGGGATCGCGCACCGCATTACATTAAAGAACCGTCGGCTGGCCCGCATGGTGCAACAATGCCGCGATATTCCCGGACAGGAGCTTTTTCAGTTCATCGACGAGAACGGCGATCACAAGCCCATCGATTCGGGAAAAGTGAATGCTTACATCAAAGCGACAGTCGGGGATTCGTTCAGCTCGAAAGACCTGCGCACGTGGGCAGGTACCGTTCATGCACTGGAATTGCTCCGTCAAGCGGAAAAAAGCGGAAATGCCGCTGAGAAAAAGCGCAAAATCCTCGAAACGCTCGATGAAGTCAGCAACAAGCTGGGCAATACGCGAAACGTCTGCCGGAAATATTACGTGCATCCGCTGATATTCGAGCTGTATGAAAACGACCAGCTGGACACGGTTTCCGTAAGAACGCAAAAAAATAACGAGCTCTCGCCTGCCGAACAATTGCTCATGCGCATCCTGCGGAATCTGAAGCGTTCGGCCTGAGAAAACGGTATCTTGCAGCATGGAATTTCACCCGCGGATCGACATCGAACATCCTGAATTGCCGGAATCGCGCATTATCCTGGGCAGCTTTCCGACGTTTCCCTATACGCTTAAAGGCTCGCCCGAAAAGGCAGCAGATGACAAACAGAAACCTGCTTTCTTCTACGGAAGCGAGCGCAACCGTTTCTGGAACTGGTACCGCGAGTTTGTCGACCACGAAAGTGAAAAAGCGTCCATCGAAAGTTTGCTGAAAAGTTTGCAACGAAACGGAATCGGGATCACGGACGCGATTTATTCCTGCGAGCGCAAAGGACAATCTTCGGCAGATACGGACCTGACGAAACGCGTTTACAATCACCGTTTTTTCCGTTCGCCGGCTGCCGGAGAAACCATTCGCATTTTGTGTACGTCCAAAGGCGTGATGAACAACATGCTCCTCACTCCTGCTTTCTTTCGGGAACATCCTGAATTATTCGTCAACGAGCACGCTTCAAAGGAACAGCAGCATTTAGTGCTCACACGACTTGGCGGAACAGATCCTGTACAGCCGTTGCTTCGCGTTCTCGACGTTTCCGGCGGCGGAACGATCGAATGCCGTGCGCTTCCTTCACCGGGAAGCCCTTACCGAAGTCTGAAAACATTCGGTTTCGTTTCCGGCGATGCGAAACAGTATCTCCACGCCTATCTGGAGAACACATTTGATTGGTTTCTAGGGTAGATGGATAAAAAACCTGTTACCTTTTTCGCTTTCCGACATTCTACCCAAAACGAAGCCTATGAAAACCATCTCCTTCCTGGCCGTATTGTTTGTGTTTGCACAGATGGCCACCGCCCAGGTGAATGTTCACGAGAACATTAAATTCCGCGACACCGTAAAAGTCGAAAAATACAAGGTCGATGCAAATGGCTTCGATACGAAGAAAGTTAAAATGACGCCGGGTGAGCATTCCATCCTGAATCCCGACGATGTGGCGTTCCTGCGTCAGCAAACCGTTGTTCGTATCGATCTGGTTTATTCCGATTATCCTGTCGGGGCGGATTTTTCCGAACTGAACCGCAAGCGCATCCTCGAGCTCTATATTCAGTTGCCGGAAGCCTTCAACAGCGGGATCATCAAGTGGAATCTCGTGAAGCAAACCGGGATCAAGTCGACCGCGGAAATGCAGAATTATTTCCACGGATTTGTGGTTTACTACCGCCCGATGCCGACGTTCGAGGAAGAGCACCGTGATATGATGGGCGTGATCAGCGGAAAAACACCGCCTTCCGATTCAACACTCTTGAAAGTATTCGGACGTCAATCGAGCTGGAAAAACATGCTTGTCGTGATGGATGTCACCGGAAGTATGTCGCCTTATACGTCCCAGCTTTTGCTGTGGATCAAAGCCAATCAGAAGCTGAATACGTTCAAGCAGATCGTGTTTTTCAATGACGACGACGAAAAGAGCAACAACCAGGTGGCCAAGGAAGACGGCACCGGCATGTGGACGATCGAAAGCGGCAATGCCAATAAAGTGATCGATAAAGCCTTCGAAGCCATGGAAAAAGGCGATCACATGGAAAACGATCTTGAGGCGATCTGCTACGCGATCAAAAAATACCCGGAAAGCAAAGGAAACATCGTTCTGATAGCTGACAACTGGGAAAATCCCTGCGATATGTTCCTGCTGGAATACCTGAAACAGCAGAAAATACCTGTAAAAATCGTAGTGTGCGGTGTCACCGATCGCATGAACACGCTTTACCTCGATATCGCCTACGCAACGGGTGGAAGCGTGCATACGATGGAAGAAGATCTGGTGAATATCGCAACGATGGGTGATGGTAAAACGTTCAAGCTTTCAGGGATGAAATTCCGAATGGCGAATGGAAGATTCGTTCAGGTGCAATGATGTTCAATGTGAGGCGTGATTTTTTCACCACAAAAGGCACAAAAGGCAGGTGATCCGCCGCGGCGGATAGTTGAAAGC
>DJFN01000213.1 GCA_002432085.1 Flavobacteriales bacterium UBA5871 | reverse complement strand
ATATGACGGCTGCCGGTTTCAATTTCATTGCCGACACGGCGCGAGTGGTTGCTCTTTATCCGCAGGGAATGCCCAACGGCTGGAGTCAAAACTCCTGGAACAACGGTACGTTGCTAGCGAGCACGGCCAACGATCTTGGTTTTTTCCATGCTTTGATCGATGAAGCGATCACTGAATACAATGTGAATCCGGCCCGCGTTTACATCACGGGCTTTTCGATGGGATCGATCATGTCGTACCACATGGCGTGCGAAATGAACAATCGCGTGGCGGCAATTGGTTGTATGGCAGGAACGATGCCGACATCGGATATCAGCAATTGCAACCCGGATTATGCAACGCCTGTGATCCATTTGCACGGTACGGCCGACGGAACGGTTCCTTACAACGGAAGCGCTTTGCCTTCGCTGAGTTTAGTGCCGGAAACGATGAATTTCTGGAAGAATGTCCATTCCTGCGATGCTACAGCCGATTCACTGCGCCTTCCGGATACGGCAAACGATAATATCACAGTCGATCGCTTTCGATACGATAACTGCGATCCGAATGGTTCTGTAGAGCTTTGGCGTTTTAACGGCGCAGATCATATTTACCTGTACCAACCGGTGAACGACATTACGGAAATGATCGAAGTATGGCTTTTCCTGCGTCGCTGGGAACATTCCGATCCGATGACACTTGGTGTTGCTTCGAATAAAGAAAACGACCTGGTGATTTCACCGAATCCGTCGAAGGGATTATTTGAGCTGGAGCTTCCTGCTTCATCGGATTTCACGGTTCATACACTTGATGGAACGCAGGTGCTGAGCGGCACATTCGAAGCAGGAAAACAGCAAATTGATCTGAATAAGCAGCCGGAAGGAATGTATCTGCTTACAATCGGTGCGAAAGCTTATAAACTGATAAAGCAATAATAGTTTTCTTGAGGAAGGACAAAGGGAAGTGGCTACTATTCACGCCTGAAAGCCACCCTCCTCATTCCTCCCTCAAGGGAGGAGGCTATTCAAAAATCAATTCGATCTCTTCGGTTGTCATTTCCCGGAAGCTCCATTGTTGCTGGAGCATATCCTGTATGCGAAGAATTTCAGGATATTGAACAGCCTGAACTTCGTTCTCTACCCAAACGCCGTTGAGCTTGTATTTCTCAATAAAGACGCGTTCGCCCGTGATCTTGTAGAACCGGTCGAAGCCAGCGATTTTGCGGTATTGCGGGAAATCCATACTACAAAGAAATAAAAAAGCCTCTGACATTTATCGTCAGAGGCTTTTTGCAATAATGATCTTATGACTAGTTCACGACGATGTGTACGCGGCGGTTTTTCGCCATTTTCAGATCGTCTTCGTCTTGTTCGTTGATCTCAGGGTTGCTGGTGCCGTTTCCTTGCGGATCTCCGGAGATACGGGATTCCTCAACGCCTTTGCTGACCAGGTACGCTTTCACCGCGGCGATACGCTTCTTATCCATTTCAGCATAGATCGGTTTTTTCTCGGCCATTTCGTCCTCCTTCGCATCGCTGTGACCTTTCAATGTAATCATCATCGACGGGTTGGCTTTCATTTCTGTTGCAACGAGGTCGAGCGCTGTCATTGCCTGCTGAGTCAGCTTGTCCTTACCGAAAGCGAAGTACATGCTTTGCAGCTCGACTTTCTGCTTCGGAGACATTTTATCGTTCACAGCAATCACTTTCTGGTAGATCGTGGTAGAGATATCGCTGTTGTCTTCTTCCGCTCCGCAGTCGCATGTTTCACCATCGCCGATTACTCTTACGGAAACATCATCTACAAAGTAGTAAGCTGCACCCAATTGCGTGCCTTTGAAATCTTCCGATTTTTTATTGCGCTCGTTCTTGGTGTTCTCGTTGGAAGTAAAGTTTCCGATCGTGATGTATTTCTCACCGCCTTCGGCAACATACGTTCCGCAGATCAGCTCCCAGCCGTACATAGCGTTAACGATCTTGTTTTTCATGTGCAGGATGTCTGTTTTGTCTTCGATGATGGAAGACTTGGCATCCGTACCATATTCTTTCTTGGAGAACTTCAAACCGATCTGGTTGGAAGAGTACTTCGATGCTTCTGCCAGGTTCACGTAGAACTGCACGCAATATTTAACATCTTTCTTCAAAGGTGTTTTCAATTTCGCCATTACATAAGTACGTGGCGCTTTGTCACCGTATGAGTAAGCCACAAAACCGGCATAGTTTTCGCCTTCTTTCGGCGCTTCGTCACCGTAAACGTTTTTAGGTGCACCAACTTCCGGAATTTTAGAGTCTGAAAGGAACAGGTCGGCACGAGCTCCGGTAGGCGATTTCCATCCGGTAGCCAGATCGATCTGTCCAGTCTTCTTGATTTTACCGCCGATCGACTCGAAGCCGCCGTTATCGACCAGGTTTTCCGAATTCTGCGCCGAAGCCATAGCAGGTACTCCGAGTAAGGCAGCAAACAGCAATCCCTGTTTCAGTTTCATACTAGTTGATTTCATAGGATTTTACAGTTTTAATAAACGTTTTTACTTTCTCTGGATCGACATCCGGATAAACGCCGTGTCCTAAATTAACAATATGCCGTTTATGTTTACCGAACGAATGTAGCATTTTTATCGTTTCAGACTCCACCGCAGCATGCGATCCATACAATGCACACGGATCAAGATTTCCCTGTAATGTACGCGAATCGCCCACTTGTGCACGTGCCGTGGCAACGTCCATATTCCAGTCAAGCCCAACGGTATTGCAGTTCAGCGCGCCGATAGCCGGGATGGAAGTAATGGCTCCTTTGGAAAACAGCGTGACAGGCACTTCGTTGATCGCGTCTGCGATCTGTTTCAGGTAGGGAAGAGAGAACGCTGCGTATTGCTCTGTTCCGAGAATTCCCGCCCATGAATCGAAGATCTGTATCATGCTGGCTCCTGCTTTCACTTGTGCTTTCAAATAGCGAATCGTTACATCTGTGATGTCCTGAAGCAATTGGTGTGCCAATGTTGGATTTGTCCAGAGAATCCGGCGTGCTTAGCTGAATGTTTTCGAGCCGTGACCTTCAGCCATATAGCAGAAAATCGTCCATGGTGCACCGGCAAAACCGATCACAGGAACGCGGCCGTTCAATTCTTTGACAGTGAGCCTGATCGCTTCCATGACGTAACCAAGCCGGTCTTCCACGTCGAAGTCGGTTTCGACGCGTTTGGCATCTTCTTCCGAACGAATGGTATGATTGAACCACGGACCTTTAGCCTCGATCATTTCGTATGGAACATTCATCGCTTCCGGAACCACAAGGATATCGGAGAAAATGATGGCGGCGTCCACATCGAGGATGTCAACCGGCTGAATGGTCACTTCGGCAGCGTATTCGGGCGTTTCCACCAGTTCCTTGAATCCGGATAATTTGCTCCGCACGGCGCGGTATTCCGGCAAAATTCGTCCCGCCTGGCGCATCAGCCAGACCGGGTAGCGTTCGATCATTTCTCCCTTCGCAGCGCGCAGGATGAGGTCATTCTGTAAATTCATCGCGCAAATGTACGATTTTGAAAGGGGAAATCATTCGCGGTTTGGGAATCATCGAAGCTCGAGACAAGCGCTTTCGTCGTGCTGAGTATCATTAAGAAAAGCTATAATCTGCTCAGATCGTGACTTTAATATATGTGCCAGGTGCTTGCTTATTGAGTTCCCCATTCTAAGCCAGATGATTTTTGGCGGATGTCCGTAAAGCGTAACCATGTCGAAAAAATCGGCATCGAATGTGACGATATGATAGTGATTGTCTTTTGCATAACACCAGATCTTATGATCCGAAGCTGATTCTAAATCACAATCGTTTATATGTATAGCTTCAGGGAAAATGTCCTTCAACAGATTAACCGCTCTGAAGGAAATATTTTGATCAAAAAGCAATTTCACGAAGCAATGCTGATCTTGTGTTCGCGGTCTGCGGCATATAAGAGCGCAGCCTTGATATCTTCTTCGTTCAATTCAGGAAAATCTTCAATAATGTCTTCTATGGTCATTCCCGTAGCAAGCCATCCCAGAATATCGGATACGGTGATGCGCATGCCGCGAATGCATGGCCTTCCGAATCGAATTTCCGGATTGATAGTGATGATTTCCGTGTAATGTTTCATAACACTAATATACAAACAAGCCGTCGGTTTTGAGCAACGGATTTCAAAAAATATTGAGAATTAGCTTATTTCGTCCAGTTAATCGGCTTTTTGCCTTGTTTCTCCAGAATCTGATTGATCTGCGAGAATGGTTTGCTTCCGAAAAAACCTCTGTGAGCAGAAAGCGGTGACGGATGCGGTGCTTTCAGCATGAAATGGCGGGATGCATCCACGCGAGAGCCTTTTGCCTGGGCTGGTGAGCCCCACAGAACGAAGATAACTCCTTCCTTTTCGCGGCTGATCACATCGATGACGGCATCGGTGAAGCGTTCCCAGCC
>DJFN01000154.1 GCA_002432085.1 Flavobacteriales bacterium UBA5871 | reverse complement strand
CCGTGTTGCTGGATGCTGCCGATACACCTGAGATCGTGGCGAAAAAAGTGCAGGAGCTCGAACACGCGCATTTCCCTGCCGTTGTGGAACGTATTATCACTAAACAGTAAAGCTATGTGGTCGTATTTTGCCGGTTTTGACAGTGCGGAGTTGTTCAAAGCAACCATGGTCCTTTTTGCTGTGATCGACATCGTAGGATCCATTCCGCTCATTATTAAGATCAAGGAACAGGCCGGCGATATTCACCCGGCAAGCACGAGCTTCGTTTCACTGGGCATCATGATCGGCTTTCTCATTCTCGGGGAATCCATTCTGCAGCTNNATCCGTTCGTTTGCCGTAGCGGGCTCGTTCATCCTGTTTGCGATGAGCCTCGAAATGATCCTGGGCGTTCGTTTGTTCCGCGACAGCGTTTCGGGGAAAACCGCCAGCATCGTGCCGCTTGCCTTCCCGATCATTGCGGGTGCCGGGACCATGACCACGCTGATCTCCCTGCGCGCCGAATTCCAGAACATCAATATCGTGCTTGCGATCGTAATCAACGTGCTGATCGTCTACATCGTGCTGCGCCTCACCAAACGGCTCGAGCTTATTCTCGGGCCCGGCGGAATCGCCATCCTGAAAAAAGTGTTCGGGATTATCCTGCTGGCGATTGCCGTGAAGCTGTTTACAGCGAACGTACAAATGTTGTTTAAATAAGCTGCTCTGCTCCCCCTTTGGAGGGGGATTAAGGGGGAGGATCCAAATGCGTTTTGAATTCAAATCAATTCCATCCAGCCTTGGGCTTATCATTCTCAGAAATTCCTTTTATTAACCGGTAATAGTTTGCGGATAAAGTCTTTTGGAATGTTTTTACCGGGTTTATCCAGTTTGATTTAGACTCTCTATTGATTTTCTCAGTGTGCGTTTGAGTGTGACATGAAGTAGCCCTTCCTTCGTCGGACACTTCATGTTTTTAGTGTGATGTGGATTATTGGTAATGGACAGCAGGCTAGCCAAAGACAGGAGACCGGAAACTGTAACACCGGAACAAAAAAAGGGTGAACAATCGTTCACCCTTCCTTATATAATCTTAGAATCTTATCTGAAGATGCCCAGCTGTGTGAGGACGCGGTTGTCGTACACCTCAGCTTTCTTGCGGAGCGCGTTCATTGCTTCCTGCTGCATGCTTCCACGTGCCTGAGCGATCATTTGCTTGCGCTCTGTTTCGTAGTTCGCTGCTGCCGGAGCTTTCGTTGTTTTGTTCAGACGGATCACGTATACACCGGCGTTACCAATCAGCGGCAGTGTTGTTCCACCATCGCGGAGACCGGAGAAGATAGAACCTGTAATTTCCGGCTCGTAACCACCGTTCTGGATGCTTGGGTTCGCAAATGTCACCTCAGCGGAGAACACTTGTGTGTTGAATTTGCGCGCCAGTTTGTCGAGGTTGCGCTCCTTGCCGATCTGGCCGAGGAATTTGTTCGCTTTTTTCTCTTTGATCGCTTCATCGCGCATACGTTGGTAGATGTCTTCGTATGCCGGCTCACCTTTTTCTTTACGGATGGAAGAAACGATCGCAATGATGTAACGTCCGCCGTCGTTGATCGGTGAAGCACACAGTGTTCCCGGCTCGGAATCTTCGGAGAACGCCAGCTCGATGATTTTCTCTTCAGCCAGCTTCGTGTTGAAGCNNAAAGTAGCCTTCTTCACGTGCGAGTGTATCGAACAGGTTCAGTTTCTCAACGATGTCGGTCTTTTTATCCAGCTTGTTGGAGATCGTGTACAGAAGGTCGTAAGCCTTATCCTGCAACGCAGCTTCTGTTTCCGCACTTGGCACAAGTGTTTTCTCGATGATCGCCAGCAATGGAATACGAGCGTCTTTCTTGCCCAGAACTTCGATGATGTGGAAACCGAAGTCGGTCTGAACCACACCGATCTTACCAACCGGGTTGTTGATCACGAATGCAGAGAATTCAGGAACGAACTCGTCTTTGGAGAAATCTTCGTATTTACCGCCTTTCGCTTTGGAGCCCTGGTCGGTAGAGTAAGTCGTTACGAATTCCTCGAAGCGTGCTTTGTCGCCGTTCAGGATGTTCACGAGGCTATCAGCCATTTTCTTCTGAGCCGTTACAGCTGCTGTATTCGTACGCTCTGCAGGAAGCAGGATGTGACGTGCGCTCAGTGACTGCGTGTTGAAGCCGGTTACTTTTGCGAGGAAAGTCTTGCCCTGGTCGCTGTAAGGACCAACAACCTGACCAACGCTTGCCGCTTTGAAGATCGTATCCATGAATGCCGGGTAAGTCAGACCTTTTGCGTTCGGATCGCCTTGTGCACGGTAAGGATTGGATACTTTGTTGAACATCTGTTGAGACTGCGTGTTCTTCGCAACAAAGATGGAGTCGTTTTTCGCCGTAGCGAATTCAGCTTTCACTTTATTCAGTGAGTTATTGAAATCTGCTGAATCCTTTTTGGACGGCTGCAGGGAAATATCGAAGTATTTCACGTCGCGACCAGCCAGCACTTCGTATTTTTTCTCGGATTTGTGCTTTTCATAGAAATCACGGATCTCTTTCTCGGTGATCTTGATTTTCGCATCATCCAGCTCGCGGAAGGAACGAACAATAAAGGAAATGGATTTTGTTTCTTTTTGCGCGCGGTACATTTCTTTGGCTTCGAGCTTGGTCACGTAAACACCCTGGCCGAGCAGCTGGAAGTATTTCTCCTGCTTGCGCTGGTTACGCAGTGCTTTTTTCGTGTCTTCCCATTGCTTGATCGTTTCCGGCTCTTTCGCGCTTTCTCTTTCGTTGATGAAACGCTCGAGTGCTTTCGGGTTGAACTGACCTGTAATGGAATCTCTGAAGTTTTGCTGGATATCCTGCAACAGCGGGAAACCTTCCTCACCGTACAGGTAGGCATTGAATTCCGCATCGCTCACGTCGATACCGAGCGCTTCGTATTCTTTTTCCAACAGGATTTCGTCTACCGTTGCAGCAAATGCCTGATCAAGGGCCTGGTCAGCATCCTGCTCGGTAACTTCACGTCCCTGCTGCTGTGCCTGCATCATCACATTCTGCTGTGCCAACGCAACATTGTCGCTGTATTTATTCTGGTCGATCACCTCACCGGCGATGGTTCCGATATTCCCGGTCTGTACGCGGGAACCCATCACATCAAAGAAGCTGGTAAAGATGAAGGTCAGCAACGCCAAACCAATAATACCTACAAGTATGTAACGTCCTTTATCCTGGATTTTGCCTATAATAGCCATGTGTACCTTTTCGTTTAAGGGTGCGAATATAATGAGTAGGACCGACTTTTAAAAATTTTTGCACTTTTTGTTCGGCGCGACTTAGTATGTTTAAAATCGGGCGTTTGCGGAATAATTTTTCCGGTCAAAAACCAAAGCGGACGCTCCGGCGTAGGTACACTAAACGAATGCTTGTATGAAACGTCATTTTTTCCTTCCGGTTTTCCTGTTGTTCGCGCTCACTGCCTGCGGACAATCTGCTCCTGTCAAACCGAAAGAGCCGGTACCGCAATCCGAGCTGGATACTTTGCAGAAAGCGTATTTCGCCAGCGGCTGTTTCTGGTGCGTCGAAGGGATTTTCGAATCCGTGGAAGGTGTGCGGGAAGTGGTTTCTGGCTACAGCGGCGGTCAGACGGAAAATCCGACTTATGAAGAAGTCTGCACCGGAAGAACTGGCCATGCGGAAACGGTCGAGATCTATTACGATTCCACCAAAGTCTCGTATGCAACGCTGCTGAAAGTGTTCTTCGCTTCACACGATCCGACGACGCTCAACCGGCAAGGACCTGACGGCGGAACGCAATACCGCTCGGCGATCTTTTACCGCAATGCAGCCGAGAAAGCTGCGGCTAAAGCATATATCGATTCGTTACTGGAAAACAAGGTTTACGCGAAAGTGACGACGGAATTAAGTCCGCTGACGATCTTCTACCCGGCCGAGATCTACCACCAGAATTACGAATGCCGGAATCCGAACAATCCCTATGTGCAGAATGTTTCGCTGCCAAGGATCAACAGCTTTAAGAATAAGTTTCCGGAATTATTGAAGCACTAATTATGAATGATCAATTATAAATTATGAAGGGACTAACCCTTGATAGTTGATCATTTATAATTGCTAATTCCCTTAGTCTTTAATAAGAAACTGGAAGCGATCGAGGTTTTTCAGCGCGATGCTTGTTCCACGTGCCACGGCGCGAAGCGGATCTTCGGCGATGTGTACTGGCAGCTTGGTTTTTTCGTTGATACGACGATCGAGACCGCGCAGCATCGAGCCACCACCTGCGAGGTAGATTCCCGTTTTGTAAATATCGGCTGAAAGTTCCGGCGGCGTTTGCTCGAGCGCACTCAGGATCGCTTCTTCGATCTTGGAAATGGTCTTGTCGAGCGCGTGCGCTACTTCGGAATACGTAATGATGATCTCTTTCGGAATACCGGTCATGAGGTCACGACCACGCACTGCGTAGTCTGCCGGTGGATTGTCGAGCTCGGTAAGCGCTGCGCCTACTTCGATCTTGATCTGCTCGGCCGTGCGCTCACCCACGAGGATGTTGTGCTGACGACGCATGTATTCTTCAATGTCGGAGGTGAAATCGTCACCGGCAATACGGATGGATTTGTCGCAGACGATACCGCCCAGGGCGATTACGGCAATTTCGGAAGTACCACCACCGATATCGATGATCATGTTCCCCATCGGCTCTTCAACGTCGATACCGATACCGATCGCAGCTGCCATCGGCTCGTGGATCAGGTAAACCTCTTTCGCGCCGGCATGCTCGGCAGAGTCACGAACGGCACGTTTTTCCACTTCGGTAATACCGGAAGGAATACAGATCACCATACGAAGGGTCGGATTGAACATCTTTTTCCCCGGATTGATCATCTTGATAAAGCCGCGGATCATTTGCTCCGCACTCTGGAAGTCGGCAATCACCCCATCTTTCAACGGACGAACGGTCTCGATCAGCTTGTGTGTCTTACCGTGCATCTGCTGGGCTTTCTTACCGATTGCCACTACTTTACCCGTCTGAATATCTTTTGCTACGATCGAAGGTTCATCCACCACGACTTTGTCGTTCATGATGATCAGCGTATTCGCCGTACCAAGGTCGATAGCGATTTCCTGTGTGAGAAAATTGAAAAGTCCCATCTATTGCCTTTCGTTAATGCGATTTTGTCCTTTTTCGGAAAAACCGGAAAATGGTTACAAAAGTAGTTTATTTTAATGCAACATTCGGAAATTACAATACAGAATATTGTATTGTGTATACGGAATTCACAACTTAATGCTTAAAGTGTCGGTTACCGGTAAACACCATTGCGAGATCGTTGGCATTACAATAATCGATCGAAAGCTCGTCTTTGATGGAACCACCCGGTTGTACAACCGCCGTAATTCCGGCCTTGTGAGCGATTTCCACGCAATCCGGGAACGGGAAAAATGCATCCGAGGCCATTACCGCTCCGTTCAGATCGAACNNGATCGAAGTTGAACGAACGCGCTTTATCGATCGCTTGTTTCAACGCGTCCACGCGGGAAGTCTGACCGGTTCCGCTGGCAATCAGCTGACCGTTCTTCGCCAGAACGATGGTATTGGATTTCGTATGTTTCACCAGCTTGTTGGCGAAAACGAGGTCGGTAATTTCCTGCGCCGTCGGTTTTTTGTTCGTGCGCGATTCGAAGTTGGATGCGTCTTCGGTCAGGTTGTCTTTATCCTGTTCCAGAACGCCGTTCAGCAAGGTGCGGAACTGGCGTGAAGGCATCTGCACGTCTTTCTGAACGAGGAGAATGCGGTTTTTCTTGCTCTTCAGCAGTTCTTCAGCAGCCGGTTCGAAGCCTGGAGCAATTACCACTTCGCAGAACAGATCGTTGATCAATTCGGCTGTTGCGAGGTCGATCGTGCGGTTGGCAATCAAGATTCCTCCGAAAGCGGAAGTCGGGTCGCCGGCCAACGCGTCGGCATACGCTTCTTTCAAGGTCGGACGCGTTGCGAGTCCGCAGGCGTTGTTGTGTTTCAGAATGGCGAATGTCGGGTCGTTGTCCTTGAATTCGGCCATGAGCTGAACCGCTGCGTCAACGTCCAGCAGGTTGTTGTAGGAAAGCTCTTTCCCGTTCAGAATATCGAACAGCGCATCGAAATTACCGTGGAACCAGCCACGCTGATGCGGATTTTCACCGTAACGGAGCGAGCGCGATTCGAGGATGCTTTCCTTGAACACCGGCTTGTCGCTGTCGTCGTTGAAGTAACGGAAAATATGCGTGTCATAGTGAGAAGAAACCATGAACGCATCGCGGGCAAAAGCTTTGCGTTCTTCCAGCGTGGTTTGAGCGCCTTTTTCAGCAAGGATCTGACCGAAGCGTGCGTATTGCTTTACGGAAGGAATGATCACCACGTCGTTGTAGTTCTTGGCCGCCGCGCGGATGAGGGAAATACCACCGATATCGATCTTCTCGATAATGTCCTGGTGAGCTGCACCTGAAGCAAGCGTTTCTTCGAACGGATACAGGTCAACAATCACAAGGTCGATCGCCGGAATATTGAACTGTGCAGCCTGGTCGATATCGCCC
>DJFN01000160.1 GCA_002432085.1 Flavobacteriales bacterium UBA5871 | reverse complement strand
CTTCAAAGGTTTCGATTCCTATGCTTTGCAGCCAGCTTCGAACGTCTTCAGGAGTGAATTGGCGCACACAAGCACGTATAAATTCGCTGTCGTATTTTTCCAGGAAGGAAGCAAGCGGCTCGGCATGTGTGAGGTTAAAACCTCCATCGCCGGCAACGAGAAATTTGCGCGCCGGAGCAGGCTTGTGGTCGATGATGCAGATTTCAGCACGCGTACCCAGCAGCTGTGTCGCCGCCATCAGTCCGGCAGGTCCGGCACCGATAATCAGAACACGCGGCGTTCGCACAGCTTATCCTTTGTAGCGGATTGCTATTTTCGAAACCAGCGTTTTGGCTTTCTCTGTAAGCTCTGCGGCACTTTCCGGGCCATAAGTCAGTACAACGGCCATGCGGCGGTAAGGACGAGTCGTCGGCTTCCCAAAAATGCGCACATCGGTTCCCGGAACAGACAATACGTCGTTCAATCCATCGAAATCGGGTGCGTGGTCGCTTTCTCTGTCGGCCAGTACAACGGCGCTTGCACCATTAGATCTCAACTCAATTTGCGGAATCGGCAATCCAAGAATAGCGCGGGCATGCAGCTCGAATTCGGAAAGGTTCTGCGTCTGCGCGAGCGTTACCATGCCTGTATCGTGCGGTCGAGGCGACAATTCGGAGAAATAAGCGCCTTCTTCGGTAATGAAGAACTCAACGCCCCAGATTCCGGCCCCGCCTAATGCTGCCGTTACATCTTTCGCCATTTGCTGTGCTTCCTCGAGGTGTTCGGCTTTCATCGGCATCGGCTGCCAGCTTTCCTGGTAATCGCCTCGTTCCTGACGATGGCCGATCGGTGCACAGAACAGCGTTTCGCCGTTTTTCTGCGTTACGGTAAGCAGCGTGATCTCGTAATCGAATTTCACGAAAGCTTCCACGATCACTTCTTTCAGATCGCCACGCGAGCCTTCAATTGCATACTGCCAGGCTTTTTCGATATCGGCTTCGGTTTTGATCACCGACTGGCCTTTTCCGGAGCTGGACATCAACGGCTTGGTTACACACGGCAAACCGACCGTTTGAACGGCCGCCTGGAATTCTTCCAATGTCGTTGCATAGCGGTAATCGGCCGTGCGAACGCCTACTTCTTTTGCCGCGAGGTCGCGGATCGCTTTGCGGTTCATGGTGAAATTCGCCGCTTTGGCACTTGGAACGACCTGAATTCCCTGTTGCTCGTAATCGTAAAACCGCTCGGTGCGAATGGCCTCGATTTCCGGAACGATCAGATCGGGCTGGTGCTTCGCCACGATCGCATCGAGTGCGGCGCCGTCGAGCATATTGATCACTTCAAAACCATCGGCCACCTGCATAGCCGGTGCGTTAGGATAACTATCCACAGCGATCACGTGTTGTCCGAGACGCTGAAGCGCAATCACCACTTCTTTTCCAAGCTCGCCGGAGCCCAACAGGAGAATTTTCTTTTGCATGCCACAAATTTAATAGTTTTCCGGTCTCCCGTCGGCCAGTCTCCTGTCTGGTCTTAACTCTCAAACTGACCGGAGACAGGAAACTGTCCGACTGAAGACTGAAAATAACAGAAGACGTTGAAATTGTGAGTTATTAATCAATTGGTCGGGCCATTCAGGGGTTTTAGGCCGGTAAATTCGTACCTTTTCAAGAATGGCGTATCAAAGGAGTGTGTTCGCACGTCATATTAAGTATATTTGAAATCTCCATGAATGAAACATTAACCCGGATACTGCATCGCTACCAGGGACTTAGCCTGATGGACCTTTCACGCGCGCCGCTGATGAACCGCACGGACGAAAAGTTCGCGTTTCACCTTGTCGATCTGCCGATGATCCTCGAGCGCATGCAGGAGCACTACGATGTGCTCAATATCGACGGGAAAGTCATTTTCGGATATACCAGCCAGTATTTCGACGATCCTTCGTTTCGCTTCTTCACCGATCACCACCGCGCGATCCCGAACCGGTTCAAAGTGCGCATCCGTACTTACCTCGACACGGCCGCTTCCTTTCTCGAAGTAAAGGAAAAGATCAAAGGCCGCACGGATAAGCGCCGGATCAAGTATTCCGGATTTTCGGATAAGCTCGATAACGAAGCGCATACCTTTCTCGAAGACCGTTTGCGCGAAAAAATGGAGCTCCGACCGGTAATGGTGAACAGCTACCGCCGCATTACGCTGGTGAATAAATTCAAAGAAGAACGACTCACGATCGATTTCGATATCATCAACGGCACGATGGATAACCCGCACGCCGGAAAGCAAAGTCTCGCCGATGTAGTGATCGCCGAGCTCAAACAGCCGAAAACCGATCGAACCTCTCCTTTTTATCAACTGATGCGCGAGCTGCAGATTCGCCCGTTCCGTATTTCCAAGTTCTGCTTCGGTATGATGGACCTGTATGGCAGCTCGACCATCAAATCCAACCTGTTCAAATCCAAACAATTATTTATCAAAAAACTCTCCTCGCATGATGCCACTCTCCGCCGCTCTGCTTAAAGTCCAACCTGACAACACCCTGCTTGGGATCAGCTACTTCAACAACGATTTTTACGCTCTTGTTTTCCGCTTATGCCTCAACATGGCAGTGTTGCTGCTGCTTGTTCGTTTTCTCTACTATCCGAAAACCAAGCGCAAGGATTACCTGTTCACGTATTTCCTTATCGGAACGATCACTTTTTTCCTTTGTTTCGGATTGAAAAAGCTGGACATCGACACCGGTATGGGACTCGGCTTGTTCGCCATTTTCAGTATTCTCCGTTATCGTACCGAAGGCATCGAGATCAAGGAAATGACGTATTTGTTCCTCGTGATCGGTATTTCTGTGGTGAACGCGTTGGCATCGAATAAGATCAGCCTGGCGGAAATGATGCTCATCAATGGCGTATTATTGCTGCTCACTTACGGACTCGAAAGCCTCTGGCTGCTGCGTCATGAAACCCGGAAAATCATTCAATACGAGCGCATCGACCTCATCAAGCCGGAGCGTTACGAAGAAATGAAAGCGGACCTCGAGGAACGAACCGGACTGAAGATCAATCGCATCGAAGTCGGCAAGATCGATTTCCTCCGCGATTCAGCTCAGCTGCTCATCTATTTCTATGGGGATGTTCAGTCGTTTGGCACACAAGAAGGGAACAATTGACAATGAACAGTTGACATTGAACAATTAAGTTTCCATATGTCAATTGTTGAATTGTCCCTTGTCAATTGCTACTGCGGAATGTGAATCACCACCCCGAACTTCAGATTGAAGCTATAAGCTTTGTGAATGTAATCCGCTTGTTTGTCGTAGGTGCTGTTCAGGTTCCAGAGCATGCTCGGCAGAACGTAAAGTGAGCTGTTTTTTCCCATGCGGAGCTGAAATCCGGCGGAAGCCGTTACTCCGAACACGAACGAATTCAATCCTTTTTCAATCGAAACCTCATCACGATCGGTTGACTGCGTGGCGGTGGTCCATTCCTGTTGCTGGCGGTAACCCATCAGCAATTGCGGTTGAATTCCTCCTCCGACGAAAACACGGAAATCCTTTCCATAGGTATAAAAGACCTGCGCCGGAAGCGCGAAATAAGTGTAGCGGTTCGTATAGCTGTATGTACTGTCGGAATTAGGATCGTCGTAAGCATAGCTCTCCCCCATGCGATCGATCGCCGCACCGACATCATAGCTCCAGGAACGGGCAAAACGGTTACGCATTCCCAGCTGGAACGACCAGGCGTTCAATCCTGTTTCGTCGGCACGTGTTCCAACCGGCTCACCATAAGGCGCTTCATTTTCGGCAAGCGTACGGTTGGCCCATACTCTTCCGGCTCCAAGGTAAAAGCTGAATTCATCCAGTCCTTCGCTTGGCACACGGCGTTTACGAGCAACCGTGTCTTCCTCGATCACTTTTTTCGGTTGACTGGTAACGATCTGTCCGTAAGAAACAGGCAAAAAGCCAATTGAAAAGAAGACCAGCAAGCGTTTGAATAAATCCATTATATTTAGCGTTTTATAACCATTAGTTCGGGTTTTGACCCTACGTGTAACAAATTTCGTAATCTTTAAACACACCCCCAAATGGAAAAAAAGGAAAAAACACCAAAAAAGAAGAAAAGCTGGTTCCGACGTATCCTCAAATGGACGGGAATTACCTTTTTGCTGTTACTCCTTATTGTTATCCTCATCCCTGTTTTCTTTAAAGATGAGCTCAAGCAAATGGTACTGAGCGAGGTGAACAAAACCCTTAAAGCAGATGTAAAAATAGGTGATTTCGACCTGACCTTCCTGAGCACCTTTCCGAACCTGAGCATTCAGCTCAAGGATGTTACCGTTACCGGTAGAACGGAATTCAAGGGCGTACAGTTGGCTAACATCAAAAAAATCGAAGCCAGTGTGGGACTGTGGGATGTGATCGGCGGCGATCAGATCGAGATCGACGAAGTACACATTTCCGATGCAAAATTCGATGTGCGCGTGGATCCGGAAGGAAAAGCCAATTACGATATCGTGATTCCGACCGAAGAGCTACCGGAAGACCAGCAGGAAGAGCCGAGTGCGTTTAAAATGTCGTTGCAGGAATATTCTTTGAACAACATCCAGCTGGTATATGACGACCAGGCCGGCGATATGTATGCGAACATCAAGAATCTGAACCACAGCGGATCGGGTGATTTGACGGCCGAAGTGCTCGATTTCGCTACGAAGACTTCGATGGACGAGCTGACCTTCGAAATGGAAGGCCTGAGCTACCTCTCAAAAGTGAAAACCGCAGCCGATGCGACCATCCTGATGGAATTCACGGAAAAGACCTCGAAATTCACCCTGAAAGAGAACAAATTCGACCTGAACAATTTCTCATTCGCGCTCGACGGTTTCTACGAAATGTTGGACGGTTACGACAACATGGACCTGAAGCTGGCTACGAAAGAAGTGGAATTCAAAGACCTGTTGTCGCTCGTGCCGTCGTTCTACCAATCCGGCTATGAAAGCATGGTGGCGAAAGCGAAAGTGAAGCTGGGCGGACAGGTGAAAGGCCGCATGGACGATAAAAACATGCCCGGCTGGGATTTCGGTCTCGACGTGAAAAACGCGACGATCAAATACCCGGATCTTCCAGGCAAAATCAGCAACATTACGGTGAAAGCAGGCTCGAAATTCGCCGGCGGTGAAAACCTCGACCTGATGACGCTCGACGTGGACAAGCTTCACGCCGATTTCGTGGGGAACGTGATCGATGCAAGCATGAAAATGCGCAATCCGATGACCGATCCGTTGCTCGATTCCAAATTAATGGCCAAAGTAAACCTGGCAACGCTCGGACAGGTTATGCCGCTTGCCAAAGGTGAATCCTACAGTGGTAAGCTGAACGCAGACGTCGTTGTAAACGGCCGCATGAGCGCTCTCGAACGCGAAGATTACGAAGCTTTCAAAGCATTGGGCGTACTCGAGCTTTCCGATATGATCTACAAATCAACCGACTTCCCGGATCCGGTGAACGTTTCCAAAATGGTGTTCCGTTTCAGTCCGCAGAACCTGGCGCTTGAGCAACTCGACGCAAGCATGGGCCGCAGCGATTTCGCACTCAACGGAAAGATCGACAATTACATGGGCTATGTTTTCCGCGATGAGCTGCTGAAAGGCGATTTCAACTTCAACAGTAATACGCTCGATATCGACCAGCTGATGGGCGTTGGCGGAACTTCCGCTGCTCCGGCAGAAACCACGACCGCTGAAGCTCCTGCATCCGATCCGAATGCAGAACCTGTGCTGATCCCGGAAAACGTGGATTTCAACCTCAATACGTCGATCGGGAAAATCCATTATAACAACATTGACATCACGCAGGTGAAAGGAAACGTGAACATGAAGGAGGAAGTGGCTTCGCTGAACAATATGACCATGAACACCATGGGTGGAACGGTCGGATTGCGCGGCAGCTACAATACCAAAGATCACAACAAGCCGGCGATCGATTTCGGCTACAACCTCAAAGACCTGGATATCCAGCCGCTGGCGAAGAACTTCATCACGATCGGGAAACTGGCGCCTATCGCTAAATACGCGCAAGGCAAGATCAGCTCCAACTTCACGATGAAATCATCGTTGACCAAGAGCCTGGAGCCGATCTACTCTTCCCTGACGGGTGGCGGTGATTTCTTTACCAACATGGTAAGCATTTCCGGTTTCGAACCGTTGAAAAAGCTGGCGGATGAGATCAAGATCCCGAAAATCGCCGACCAGACGCTGAAGGATGTCAAAGCGAAATTTGCCTTCGCCGACGGAAAAGTGAGCGTGAAGCCGTTCAACATCAAAATGTCGGGTATTAACACGATGATCGAAGGAACGACTTCGTTCGAGCAGGACATCGACTACAAAATGACGATGAACATTCCGAAGGAAATGATCCCGGCCGGCATGATGAAACTTGCGGAACAAAGCCTTTCGAAAGTCAATGGAGTAGTTCCAAGCCTGAACGTGGCCAAAATCCCGGATGTGATCCCGGTAAAAGCGCTTGTTGGAGGAACGGTGATGAAGCCGAAGATCACGACCGATTTCAAGGAGGCGATCCTGAAAGCGAGCGGCAATGTAGTTGCCAACGTAAAAGAAGCGGTAAAAGATACCGTGAAAGCGATCGTTGACGACAAGATCAAGGAAGTGAAGGAAGATCTGAACGCGAAGAAAGAGCAGATCATGGCCGAAGCGCAGAAACGCGCCGATAAGCTCAAAGCCGACGCGAAGAAACTGGCTGATCAGACGCGTGCGGAAGCCGATAAGCAGGCACAACAGCTGATGACAGAGGCCGGAAGTAATCCGCTGAAGAAAAAAGCCGCGGAGAAAGCCGGTGACAAGCTGAAGAAGGAAGCTGAAGAGAAAGCGCAGAAAATTGAAGCCGAAGCCGCGAAGAAAGCCGATGCCATTATGACGGAAGCGAGGGAAAAGGCGGATAAGGTGAAATAAAGATCCTTATAGAAAACAAAGAGGCTGCCCGATTGGACAGCCTCTTGCTTTTAAGGCAACTTCGATCAACGACAAGGTTTCGCCGCAGTGTAATTCACCTTTAATGTGACCTCAGGGCAACCACCACACAAAGGAATCAGGTAAAATACGTCGTAATTGGTAATAACGTAATTAGTACCATACGTAGAGTTTTTGTGAGCAATACAGTTGTTTTGGATCACCGTAATCAGTGCCTGCTGCTCGGCCACCGTCATCACACCATCGCTCAGGTAAGGTGTTCCAATCGAAGAATTGGGAGAAAGGTTCGCAACGGTAATAAATCCGTCCGTGTGGTAATCACATAATGTACCGGGAGACTGGTTGCAATTCAGTTTCGTGTCGAGCGCGCCTACAGAACCGTCGCCGTTGTTAGTGCTTCCGCTTAATGTCATTGCGAGAAATGTGTAGTCGGACTCATAAATATCCGAAAGCGTACAAATGGTTTTCTCGACAGCCGGAGTTTCCACAGCAGCTTCAGCTGGATTTTGTTTCACAACCTTTTTCTCACAGGAAATGATACTGGTCGCCACGGCCGCTACAAGAACGGCTGAAAAAAGAACTTTTTTCATAGTTATAGGTTTTAAAAATTAGTTCCCTAAACTATGAATATCTGATTTTGATTGATACGTTTAAACTTATGAATAACGCATTTCGGTTTGTAAACAGCCAATTTGTGTTTTCCAAACGAAAAATGAGCTTACAGCTTGAAATACGGATTGTAGATCAGTCCGATGATGTTGTTCCACGGATCGCGGACCGAAGCTACCATGATCTCGCCGCCGACGTTGTGAGGCTCTTCGTGTGTGGTGGCGCCCAATTCCAGGCAGCGTGCGTATTCGGAAGCGATGTCTTCGACGCCCCAGTAGGTCATAACGTTATCGCCGATCGCTTCGGGAGCATCGGGTTGTAATCCGAGCTCGTAACCGCCGACTTCGAAGCCTACATAAAACGGTTCGTTGAAATAGGGCTCCACACGGAACACCTTGGAATACCAGGCTGTTGCTTCCTGCAGATTGCCGACTTTGTAAATGGTTGTGCGTAGTCCGAGCATGTCGATGATTTTCCCGAAAGATAGGGAATTACATCGTGCGCGTCATCCCTTCAGGTACGACGAGGATGAAATCCGCTTTGTCCTTGTAATCGGCTTCGAGCTTTTTCAGATCGGTTTGCGTAACGGTCGAAATGGTCACAATTTTCAGGTCAGGCTTCGCTTTCAGCAGGTACCAGACAATGCTTTGATGAAAATCGCTGTGATAGGATCCGTTGAGATGCAGGAAACGTCGCGTAGGAAGCGTTTGTTTTTCCATTGCTTTGTACTCGCTGGGAGAGCGCCGCATCACGTTCAGGATGGATTCAGCCATGGTGGCGTCCTTAATCGCCTGTGCATAGGCAAAATCGAGTCCGTTGGCATGCATCTCCAATCCCATCCGGATCAGCTCGCGGTATTGTGAAAGCGTGGTATCCATTGGAAATGGCAGTGAAACGATCAGCTCTTTTTCATTTGATGGCAATGTGTCGAGCGAAGCCAGTCCTTTTTTGAAGACCATGGACGCATAACGACGCGGAATGTTGGTAGCTATAAATTTCAATCCGTGGTCTTTGGCGAAGTTCACTACCGGCAGATAATCCGTTTCGAAGTTGCTCCATAGCTTGTTGGAGTCGCGGAAAACTTCCCAGCTGATCGCTCCCGACAAATAAGCATCGAGCGGAACCTGCTGATGACGCTCCATCATTTCGGCGCCCAGTATCAAATTGGAATCATTGGCATACATCCGCTGAGCAAGCAAAAGCTGAAACCAGTGCGCGATCGGATCGTCGTGGAGCTCGCCGAACAGCACGATATCTGCATCTTCGGTGGCTTTTACCAGCTTTTCAAACGAGGTTTTCTTTCCATTGGCATTGAACCAGGCAAAAGCAGCAGGATCCTGGGCAAGAGCGATCCCGCCGAGCAGGAACGAAAACAAGAGCAAACGAAGTTTCATAACCGGGCCTGCATTTGTTGGCAGACGGGCCAAAGATACGACAAAGCCGGTCTTTCAAGCTCACCTGAAGAGGGCATATTTTGATCACATTTCCCCCTTTGGAGGGGGATTAAGGGGGAGGACAATTCCAACACGGATTGTTGATTATAAATCCATGTCGTTGCGTATTTTTGTATCATGTTCCAAAAATGGCGCTCTTATTTCCCCGCTTATATCCAGGCACTATTCCTGCGCTTACTGCTGGTGATCGTTATCCTGATGATAACGCGGATCATTTTCTACGCCAGTAACAGCGAAGCTTTCACCGATCTTGGTTTTTCCGACTGGCTCGCCGGTCTTTGGTTCGATATGATCACGATCGCCCTGCTTTTCCTCCCGTTCATCATTCTGTCGATCCTGCCCGTTCCGATACGCCATTACCGCATGTACCGGTTTGTGCAGAAGCTTACGTTCCACCTTCCGTTCCTGACGATCGTGGCGCTGAACCTGATGGATACGGAATACTTCAACTTTACGCAGAAGCGTTCCACCGCCGATCTGTTCGCCATTGTTTCTGCCGGAAATGACGTGAACCAGCTGTTGACGACCTTTCTCAAGGATTTCTGGCTGCTGATCGTTTGCTTCATCGTNNCCGTCTTTTTCATACTGGCGGAATGGTTCTACCGGAAAGTGAGTCCGGAAAAGCTGGAAAAACACGCTCGCCCGCATACCTGGAAAAAGGAAGCTTCGTTCTTCATTGTCTTGCTGGCGCTGACGATCTTCATCGGTCGCGGAGGGATCACCTTCAAGCCGGTGAATATCATCGATGCGACCTTGTTTACCGAACCGCAGAATACCGCGCTGGTACTGAATTCGGCGTTTACGATCCTGAAATCCTACGGTAAGGACGACCTGACGGAGAAAAAATACTTTTCCGAAAAGCGCGAACGCCAGCTGTTCAATCCGATTCATGTCACGCACCCGCAAAACATCCTTCCGGACAAGACCAACGTGATGATTATCATGCTGGAAAGCTTCGGGAACGAATGGGTGGGCGCTTTCAACGATACCACGAGCTATACGCCTTTCCTCGACTCGCTGATCGGTGAATCATGGACGTTCGAATACGGTTTTTCGAACGGAAAGAAATCCATCGAAGCCGTTCCGTCGATCGTGGCTTCGATGCCGTCGCTGATGGACAACCCGTATATTTCTTCTGGCTATTGCAACAACGTACTGCGAACGCTTCCGGGCATTCTGAAGGAAAACGGCTATTCGTCTGCGTTCTATCACGGCGCTACGAACGGTTCGATGCGTTTCAACAGCTTCGCGATGCAGGCCGGTTTCGATCAGTATTTCGGTCGACGCGAGTACAACAACGAAGACCATTCCGACATCACGTGGGGAATCCTGGACGAATACTTCAATCCGTGGACGGCGCGCCAGCTGACCAAGTTGAAACAGCCTTTCTTCGCTACGTTGTTCACACTGTCGTCGCACCACCCGTATTTCGTTCCGCAAAAGTGGAAAGGCAAGCTGAAGAAAGGCAAATATCCGATCGCGCAGTCGATTCATTACGGCGATGTGAGCCTGCGCTTGTTTTTCGAACAGGCGAAAAAAGAACCGTGGTACAACAACACGCTTTTTGTGATCGTAGCCGATCATACGCCGTCGACCTACAGCAGCTTCTACAACCAGCGCACGCAGATGTACCGCATTCCGATTGTGTTCTATCATCCGCAGAAAGGAAAGCTGCCGCAGAAGCGCGAACAGGCCATTTTCCAGCAGATCGATATTATGCCGACGGTGCTCGATCTTGTGAATATCCAGACACGCTATTACAGCATCGGGCAATCGTTCTTTTCTCCGGAAAAACGCGAGGCGATCACTTACCTCGAAGGCTCGTATTATTACTTCCGCGACGGTAAAATGCTGATCTATTCCAACGACGAAGTCCGCGGATTGTACGATTTCACCCGCAAGAAATACGGAGCGAAAAACCTGCTGGCATCGAAGAGTGCCCAGGCCAAACAAATGGAGCTGCGTCTGAAAGCCATTATCCAGTGCTATAACCGCGATCTGATCCGCAACCAGACCCAGGCGAAATGAAAAAGAAGATCCGGTTCATCATCAATCCGATTTCGGGCGGAACGAAAAAGGCCCGGGTCCCTCAGATGATCGAGGAACACCTGGATCATTCGCTCTTCGAATACGATATCGCCATTACGCAGTACAAAAAACACGCGAAATCCATCGCCGAAGAATCGGCCCGCGAAGGCATCGATATCGTTTGCGCGGTAGGCGGCGACGGTTCCGTTCATGAAGTAGGAACGGCGCTTGTGGGCACGAAATGTCACCTGGCTATCATCCCAACCGGCTCGGGAAACGGATTGGCGCGCCATTTGAAAATTCCGCTCAAAACACCGGATGCGATCCGCAATATTAATGCGCTGAACAGCATCGTNNGGATACAGGTCTCGCCAACGACAAGCCTTTTCTCGGCGTAGGCGGTTTCGGCTTCGATGCTTTTATCGCCAAGCGTTTCGACGAGTACCACATTCGCGGATTCTGGGGCTATGCGCAGCTCGTTTACGAAGAATACTTTTCCTACAACCCACCGAAGATGAAGATCGAGCTGGAAGGCGAAACGATTCGCGGCCATTACCTGCTGTGCTCTATCGCCAACTCGTCCGAATTCGGCAACGGGTTTTGTATCTCACCGAAATCCAACGTCCTCGATGGCCAGCTGGAATTCGTTTTGCTCTCGAAATTCGCTTTCTGGAAAACGCTCGGAATTCTGATGCGTTTCTTTCTCAAAAAGGTCGAAGGCTCGAAGCATATCCGCATCGTTTCCTTCAAAAAAGCCCGTATTACGCTGGAAACACCTCTCGCCCATTACGACGGCGAGCCGGTGGACGTTCGGAAAGAGATCAATATCGAGATCGTTCCAAAGAGCTTGTATGTGTTGTGTGGGACGGAATACCTTCACCACAAAGGAGCAAAGACATCGGATTCCCATACTGCCTAAGGAAGCAAAGGGAATTGTGTTATTCTACTGTACTGGTTCCTTTGCTTGAAATGCAATGCATTTCAATGGATTCCATGAAAACTCGATTTTTATTGCTGCAGAGGAATGGTTTAATACGCAGAATTCCTATGCTACCCTGAAAACACAGCCAGTAACATAACCTTTGCTCCTTTGTGGTGACTAATTAACACCCTTTGGAGTATATCTTTTCAAATCGCATCTGTAACCGGCGGCGCTTTCCCGTATTTTTGAAATATGAAGAAGTACCTGATGCCTTTTCGGAACAAGTATGTGCTGGCTTTCAGCATTTTCATGGTTTACAACCTGTTCTTGGATGATATCGACGTCTTCACGATCATTAACCTGAACCGTCGTTTGTCGAAGCTCAATGCCGACGAGTCGGAGATCACGCTCAAGCTCAAGGAAACGAAGCAAACGCTGCGTGAATTGAAACACGGGTATGCGCTCGAGAAATACGCGCGCGAAGAGAAGCTCTTCAAAAAAGACGACGAAGATCTGTTCGTGATCACTTACGAGTGATTATTCCAGCCTTCCTTTCTGACTGAAAAACTGCTGCTCGTTGTAGTTGATCACTTTTACTCCCGGAAAATAATAAAGCGCGATCTGTAAATACGAATAGCCGTAGCGGGCCATTTTCATTGCGCCTTCCTGGCAAAGTCCGACGCCGTGACCGTAACCACGGCCGCGCAGCACGACCTCATCACCTTCGGGATAGCAATTGAAAAACGTGGATTTCAATCCGAACTTTTCGCGGATGTCGCGCAACGGAATGCCGAGCCACGGATATTGGAAGAAAGCACTGCGTTCCGGTTGATTGAAGGTATAGATCATCGGGCCGAGAACGCTGTCGTTGACCGGATAATCGTAGCGGGAAACGAGAAATTCGCGCCATTGGGACTGCGGAATGCGTTTCTCCCACGTGGCTTGTCTGGTGTAGATGCAGAACGTGTCTTTAAACGTCCGGAGATATGGAATTTTGTTGTTCCAGACGTAATCCGGCTCGCTGGTCTGGCCGCCGCAATTGGCATGAAAATACGCATCAACAAGCTGGTTGCGCTCGTCGACCATGACCATTCCTGTTGTCTGGCGAACGGCTGTATCGATCAGCGGTGTAAAACGCAGCTGGTTGTGATAAGCCTGGCAATGAACGCGGTCGCAAACTCCGAAACCTTCCTTGGCGTGACGGTCTTTGTATTTCATCGCATAGGTGCGGCTCATCAGCGCCTGTACTTTGTAATATTCCAGGTCGTGGCCGCCACCACCTTCCGATTCCACCACGCCGTCGAGGTAGTTCTGCATNNTCGACGAGGTTGACGATCGTGAGCCCCTTCTCGCCAACGCTAATCTCGACATCGTCTTTGTATTTGCGTTCCTTGATCTGCCCGGAGCGCGGGCTGTAAGTCAGCGAATGACCATTTTTCGTAGAGATCAGCAGCACTTTGTCGACAACGGCGACTTCATTCACGCCGATTTTGAGGGAAATGCGTTTGTCGGTCGCTTGGGAAACATCGACGAACTCGTTAGCAAGAATAGTTGCAAACTCCGTCGAATCGCCGATGACATTATAGCTGCCGTCGTTGTAGGCGAATACGATGCGACTGATGCTGTAGTCGCGGAACACGCCCACGCGCAGCTGCTGGGCAACCACCGAAAAGGACGAGCAACTGCCTCATTTTACAAAATTACAAGCAGGTAACCCGGGAATGATTGCCTGCTTAAATAGTTTTCAACAAGGATTGTGCAACTTTTCGGCTCGCACCGCCTTCACCCAGTATTTTTTTGAGGTAGGCGTAGTCGGCCATGAGACGATCGTGTTCCGTTCCGCCAGGCAAAACTTTGCGTAATTCGGCCACCATGCGCTCGGGCGTACAGTCGTTCTGGATCAGCTCCGTAACGGCTGGCTTGTCGAGAATCAGGTTCACCAGCGCAATGTATTTCACGTTCACCACGCGCTTGGCAATGGCGAAGGAAATCGGCGATCCGACATAGCAAACGACTTCCGGAACGCCGAACAGAGCTGTTTCCAATGTGGCCGTTCCCGAAGTAACGAGCGCGCCCGTTGCGTGCTCCAGAATCGCATAGGTTTTCCCGAAAAAAAGCTCGGCTTTTACGGCCGGGTCCATGAATTGTCCGTAAAACGATGCCGGAAGATTCGGAGCTCCGGCAATCAGGATGCGGTAGTCTGGAAATGCTTTGGCAGCTTCGAGCATCAACGGCAATTTCTTGCTGATTTCCTGCTTGCGGCTTCCCGGTAATAAAGCGATGATCTGACGCTGATCCGTCGTTTCTTCTTCGAATTTCAGATTACCTGTTTCTTCGAAACGTTCGATGGCATCGAGCAGCGGGTGACCAACGAAATTCACTTCGTAGTCGAACTTGCGGAAGAATTCCTGCTCGAACGGTAGAATGGCGTGCAATACATCGACATTTTCCTTGATCGTGTAAACGCGGTTCTGCTTCCACGCCCAGACAGAAGGCGAAATGTAAAAATGGACTTTGTAGCCCTGCTCGTGTGCCCATTTGGCCATGCGCAGGTTAAAGCCCGGATAATCGATGAACAGAATGACATCGGGATTGAATTGCTGAATGTCTTCCTTACAATAACGAATGTTGCGGAAAATCGTCCGGATGTTCATCAAAACTTCCACAAATCCCATGAACGCGAGATCGCGGATGTGCTTGGCCATCGTTCCGCCTTCGGCCTGCATCGCGTCGCCACCCCAGAAACGGATGTCGAGATCCGGGTCCATGCGGTACAATTCGCGCATGACGTTGCTGCCGTGGAGATCGCCCGACGCTTCACCGGCTACGATATAGATCTTTTTCCCGGCCATCAGGCGAAATTAGCGTAGAGAATGAACGGAAGAAAGCAAGCCGAACCGATGATCACACCTTTCGCCAGGTCGTAACGCTCGCGGTTCAGGAAGAAGTAGAACACACCGAGGTTGGCGATCACGGCCAGCGAAACGATCTTGCTTTGCTTGATCGTGCTTCCGGTGAATTCATCCCAGAGAATGTTGAACGTACGCGTGCTGTCGGCCCATGAAAGCAGAGAAATTACCAGTGGAATGCACGCAAGCGGTATAATGATCCCGATGATCCAGCCCGCAATGATGCGTTTATTGAGCGAAAATCGCTTTTTCATACAAGTTGTTCTTTTAAGAGGTGAATGGTATCGTGCGCGGTCAGATCGAACTGTGTCGGCACAACACTCGCATAGCCATGTTCAATGGCGTAAAGATCGGTATCTTTTGCTTCTTCTTTGGCATCGAACGAGCCGCTGAGCCAGTAATAGGTTTTACCGAACTGGTCGACACGCTTGTCGAAACGGTCTTCCCAGAACGCATAGGCCTGGCGGCAAACGCTGATCCCGCGGAAGTTTTCCGGCAAAACGTTCGGAATGTTCACATTCAGGCAAACGCCTTTCGGCAATCCGTTTTTCAGAACGGCCGGGATGAGCTGATGCGCCACCATTTTCGCAACGGTAAAATCAGCGTCGTGATCGAAATTATCGAGTGAAAAACCGATGCTCGGAATGTGTTCCNNCGTTCCGGAATAGAGCACATTGGTCGAAGTATTCGCGCCGTGATTGATGCCTGAAAGCAGCAAATCCGGCTTGCGATGCAAAACTTCGTAGATGCCCAGCTTCACGCAATCGACCGGCGTTCCGGAGCAGGAATAGGATTCAATCCCTTCAAACACTTCCGACGGATAAAGCCGAAGAATATCGTGGAT
>DJFN01000223.1 GCA_002432085.1 Flavobacteriales bacterium UBA5871 | reverse complement strand
GGCAACTTCTACATCAACGACAAGCCGACAGGAGCCGTTGTAGGACAACAGCCATTCGGTGGTGCACGCGGTTCGGGAACGAACGACAAAGCCGGTGCGGCAATGAACCTGCTTCGCTGGATTTCCGCCCGTACGATCAAAGAAACTTTTGTTCCGCCAACGGATTACCGCTATCCGTTTTTGGGATAATCAGTATACAATATGAAAACGCCTCTGTATATCGGAGGCGTTTTTTATTTTACCTCACGAGTTGTTTCGCGCTTCGTCAAAAGTGGTATATTTTTTGACAGAACCGTGAAAAACTAACACATGAAATACATTTTACCACTATTGTTCTTCGTGCTTGTTTCGGGGTGCAAAAAAGACGAAAACCTGACTGCGCATCCCGAGCTCCTCGGCGATTTCGACTGGACTCACACCTATGTGGACTCAGAAAAGCTGCTCACAAAAGAAAACAGCGGAACATCCTACGGACTGCGTTTTTTCAAAAACGGAAAAGTCTTCTCCTACAAAAACGGGAAGCTCGATAGAAAAGGATTTCTACAGGATGTCAATCCGTACGAAAACGGAAAATTGCTCGTGACTGTCAAGCTCAAAGACGGACCGAAGATCGATCTGATCTATTTGAACAACCAGATGATCGCGCGCAAATATCCTTACGGTGAGTTGGACCTGGCAACAGAAATGGTGAACGTTTTCCAAAAGAAATGAGCATGAAATACATAGTACTGAGCTTGCTGGGCCTTGCGCTCGTTGCAACGACAGCCTGCAAAAAGAGAAAATTCGATCATACTGCAACGCCGACTCCCGGAGCCTGCGAATTGTGCGCCTATGCCGATAGCCTCGAAGGAACTTACACCGGTCAGGTAACCGGCCAGGATTATCCGACACCGCATGATCAAACCGTGACCTTCGAGCACATTTTCCTGAACTTCAACAGTCCGATCGATTCGGCTATCATGTTTCTGCGTAAGACCAAAACCGACCTCACGACCGGTGAAACGTGGATCGATACGATCTCCATTCATTCGGACAGCGGCCGCACGTTCGACGACGAAGGCGAATTCTCCGGACTGTCGCGCTACGAATACGTCACCATCGACGGGTATTACCAGGGATTCGATTTTATCGTCACGCGGGAATTCAACGGTTTCAGGTAATTGCCCGAATCGCGTTTTATTCTGTAGCATTGGTTATTTTTAGCCCATGCTACAACGCTCCCTTTCCATTTGGTCGCTGCTGATCGTTGCCGCAACGGCACTGATCATGCGCTGCACGTATTTTACCAACGAAAGCAAGAACGGCTACAACGCCACGACGTGGGACGCGCTCGGGTATTACATGTACCTGCCCGGATTCTTCATCTACGACGATGTCAAAGCGCTGAAGTGGTTTCCCGAAATGGATGCGAAATACCAGATGTCGGGCGGAAATTTGTACCAGGCAAGCGAGCTGGATAACGGCGGCTATGTTTTCAAATACTTCAGCGGCGTTGCGATCATGGAATTGCCGTTTTTCGCCATCGGACATGGCATTGCGTTGCTCACCGATGCCCCGGAAGACGGATTTTCGTGGCCTTATCAATACGCGATCATTTTCGGAGCGGTGTTCTGGTTTATCGTCGGTTGCATCATTCTGCGTAAAGTGTTGCTGCGATTCTATTCCGAAACGACCACGGCGCTGACCTTGGTGCTGATAGGATTAGCGAGTAATATTCTGCAATACGTCAGCGTCGACGGAGCAATGAGCCATGCCTTCATTTTCCCGCTTTATGCAGCCATGTTGTGGTTCACTATCCGCTGGCATGAACAACCGAAAGCGCGAACGGCCTTGCTGATCGGTTTGATCGCNNTCGCAGGCGTTGCCATGATTTCCCGTCCAACGGAAATGATCATCATTTTCATCCCGATTCTTTGGGGAATTGATCCTTCCGGAAAGCTCAAAACGAAATGGCAACTGGTGAAAGCGCATCGTTCGCATATTTTCTGGGGAATCGGCGGTGGAATTCTCGGTGTTCTGCCACAGCTGCTTTACTGGAAATATGCTACCGGCTCGTGGGTTTACGATGTCGGAAGCAAGTGGTATTTCCTCAATCCTTGGTTCCGTGTACTGTTCGGTTTCGAAAAAGGCTGGTTCGTCTACACGCCGATCGCAATCTTCATGGTTTTAGGGCTGTTTTTCCTCAAAGGAAAGCCCTTTCGTAAAGCTGTGATCACGTTCTGTTTGCTGAACATCTGGATCATCATCGCGTGGTCGGATTGGCGCTACGGCGCAACTTATTCCACACGTGCACTGACACAGAGCTATCCAATTTTTGCATTAGCATTAGCGGCTTTTATCGAACGCTTTTTTAATGGTCGGAAACGCTATGTCATTTTGACGATCGGAGCCTATTTCATTTTCGTCAATCTCTTCCAGATCGGGCAATACAACAGGACCGTATTGCATTACGATCACATGAATTTCCAGTATTATAAAGCCATTTACCTCGACTGGAATCCGACACCGCTGGATTTCAGTCTGTTGGATACGGATGAGCAGGCCGATGAATCGGATCTGAACCCGGTGAAAATGCTCTTGTTTAACCACGATACGGTAACCGCGAAAATGGGACAGGAATTCGGTGCGGGAAACTATCCGCTTAAAGACGAAGACTGGCTGAAAACCACGCTAATAATCCGCTCCGAGAGAGGCAAAAACGCGACCTTCCTAACCCTGAAATGCTTCCAGAAAGACAGCGTGATCAAGGAAAAGCGCTTTCGTTTCGCTACACCGGGAAGCAAAGACAATGTGCCGATGACGTATGCCTGCTATTTGCACGTTCCGGAAAAAGCAGACCGCGTTGCCGTTGGTATCGATTGCTACGACCAATACGAGGGTCGAAATGCCAAGCTGACAGTCCAGGGATTCAAAGAAAAATAATGGATTCCCAGAAAGCACATTCACAAGATCTTCCTGAGGTTTACAGAGGCCGCAGATTCTGGTTCCTCGTTCCGATTCTGATCTACGCGGCAATCATGCTGGCAAACAGCAGTTTTTTGCGGGCTGATCGTGAAGGTTTCGGCGAAGTGCTTATATTCTGGTATTCGAGTATTTTTTTGGTAATCAGTATGGTTGCGTATTGTGGTGTGTACTACAAAAGAGTGTGGCCGGTCGTTATGTGGTTTGTCACGATTCTGTGCCAGGGCGTCATTATTTTGTGGAACTATTACGAGGAAGTGAGCCTGGCGCTTCTGCAGCCTGAGCGTTACTGGCCAATTCTTTCAACCGCACATATTTGTGCCAGCATTGCTTGTACGCTGCTGTACGTGGGATTTCTTTTCGCAATTGGCAAATACGTTTTGAAACCGGGATGGAAAGCCATGAAATACCGCCGAAATCAGCAAAAAATGGATGATGTGATCGATTCTTCGATTTCGGATCAGTGATCTTGCTTTTCTCCATTTTTCTTATAACTACGTTATAAGGGTGGCCGCCACGACAAAAAGTTTCATTTTTCTGACAACCGTCTGCTTTTTTTTGCGTTACATTTGTCGACGAAAAGAAGTACTAACACAATTAAAAACCGAAGCAAATGTTCAAATTACACGCAACATTAGGAGCTCCGACTGGTCTGGGAACCGGTGTGCTCGGGCTTTGGATTATTCACTAGCGATCTTAATTATCAGCATATGAGAATCCGAGGCCATTGAGGTTTCGGATTTTTTGTTTCTGCAGATTTCCCGAAATCTCTTCTTCAGCTCTGCAACGAGCAACGAAAACAAACGGACGCAAAACGATCGCAATGATCGTGTCCTCAAACCGATTTTATGGGAAGTAAATTAAAAGGGAAAGACCTCTTGAAAATAGGTTTTCCCGCAGACAATGCTGTGAATATTGCCCTCGGGCTCATCAGCAGATACAAAAAGAAAGAAAGCAAAGACCGTATTCTTTCTGAGCTTGCCGAAGTGATTCATTTTCCAGGTGATTACATCGGCGACGGCATCTGGGGGAAAGTGGCGGAAGCGCTGATTACTCCNNCGGTGGAAGTAAAATTCCGCGAACTGAACATCGAACGTGCGCCCTTCATCATTTACGGCGAGAACGGCATCGACGAAAAAACGAAACACCAGTTCTACCAGGCGCTCAAGCTGCCGGTTTCGGTACAAGGCGCTCTGATGCCGGATGCCCATTACGGCTACGGCCTGCCGATCGGAGGTGTGCTGGCAACTGACAACGCCGTGATTCCTTACGGAGTGGGTGTGGATATCGGCTGCAGAATGTCGCTTTCGATCTTCGATGCACCGGCTTCGCATTTCAACGGACGGACGCATCAGCTGGAAAACCTGCTGTCGGAGCACACGAAATTCGGAATGTATGAAACGCACAAGATCAAGCGTGATCATGCTATCATGGAAAGCACGCTGTTTCGCGAAATTCCGTTGCTGAAAAAGCTGAAAGGAAAAGCCTATCAGCAGCTGGGAACATCCGGCGGAGGAAACCACTTTGTCGAGTTTGGCGTGGTGACGATCACAACAACCGACGCGGGAATTCCGCCGGGCTCGTACTTCGCCGTTCTGAGTCACAGCGGCTCGCGCGGACTCGGAGCAGCGATCGCGAAACATTACACGCAGATGGCGATTCAGCAATGTCCGCTGCCCAAACACGTTCAGCAGCTCGCGTGGCTGGACCTGAACACGCACGACGGACAGGAATACTGGAATGCCATGAACCTGGCCGGCGAATATGCTAAAGCGTGTCACGACGACATTCATGCGCGATTGACCAAAAAGTTGGGGCTTCGCATATTGATGACGGTAGAGAACCATCACAATTTCGCATGGAAAGAGCAATTAGATGGTGGACACGAATACATCGTGCATCGCAAGGGCGCGACCCCCGCGGGCAAAGGTGTTCACGGAATAATCCCTGGAAGCATGACAGCCCCCGGGTACATTGTAAGCGGACTTAGCAATGAATCGTCTTTAAATTCTGCGGCACATGGAGCTGGACGAAAGATGTCAAGGCTGAAAGCAAAAAATTCAGTAACCATGAGCAGCCTAAAGAAAGAATTGCAAGCCATGAAAGTAACGCTGATCGGAGGAAGTCCTGAGGAAGCCCCCGGTGCCTATAAGGACATTGAATTGGTCATGAAGAGCCAGACAACATTGGTAAAAATTGAAGGGAAATTTCATCCTCGGATCGTGAGGATGGCAAAAGATTAAAATTATGAGTAATAATTATGAGAATATCTCACTCGACCATTTTCGACTAAGGTCATTGAGAAGAAAAGAGCGATTGAAACGCTTAGCGTTTGAGAAGAAGCTGATCAAGTTGTATCAGGAAGAGCGCGCTGTTTCCAAACAGATTTGGAATCTTGGTTTTGAAGAATTGAATCCTCCCATTCAAAGGGGTTGGAAGCGATACTTTGTACTGCAAGAGGATACTAGCAGAAGCAAGGATGCTAAGTTTTTTCAAGGTATTCTTGATAAAATTAACACGGTGCAGTATTCGTGGAAAAAGGATTTTAGAGTTAAGCGACGACTGCGTGGAAAAAAGATCTATGTGGTGCGCGAGCAGGAACTTGAACGGCTATCAGAATCATGTGTCATGCGGAAGAAACTTACACCGGCGGAAATGCAGTATTTTGAAGTGGTCCGTGTCCCGGCAGGCAGACCGGGTGAAGGTCGTTGGCTTTACACATTCCAGGAGACTTGGCGTTATAGGCTTAAGATCGAGCCCAATATTATCAGGTGGACCAAAATTAAAGATTTTGATCTTGAAAGAAGGGCAAATGAGATCAGACAATATCTTGATCGGAACCATTTAAGACCAAGGATGTTCAAAATTGTCCATGGACGATATCAATGGCGCTTACGACATCACTACGAGGGTGAACTACCAAAATATGAATATCATTCACTGAAGAACCGATCATTTGCCGATATCTTGCATGAATACCTGCCGGACGATCAATCGNNTAAACCCTCGAATTCGAGGGTTTATTTTTTTGTTGCAATAGTAAAAAAGATGCTAACCGGACTCAGGTATTTAGCTATACTTGCTACGATCCCGAATCTCTAAATATGGAATTTGCCGAGGAAGATGAGTTATTAACTGTCTTGTGAGATCAATCCCTCCTGAACACATCTCGCAATCAGGTTCGCCATCGACTTGACGTTTGACTTGGATAGGATATTCTTTCGATGGGTGTTGATAGTATGTAAAGAGACGTTAAGTTTAGACGCAATCTCCTTGCTGTGATAACCGTCAGCAATCAGTTGAACAATCTGCAACTCACGGTTAGAAAGTACATCGCCAACGCTATTGGGATTGTATCCAACATCGATGTTAAGGTATGACGGCTCGCCATTAATTCCGATCAGCGATATCTTATAATTATTGCCAGATGTCAGGTGACTGATATCGGTTACTATATTCAGGCATTTTCCAAATCCGCCATTTTCGTCAACTGTCAAAATAATGCCTTGGTGCGAATACATTCTGTAGTCTCCCTCAGGGTGTTTGGCACGGAAACAGTAATTCATTTTGTATTTCAAAAGCTTGTCACTCCCCAGTCTTTTGTACAGAAAATCAAGGCATGCTTGTTCGGCCACTCCGACAAACTGCATATCATCAGGATGGATAGCAGCAACAATGGAGTTCAACGTCACCTCGCCTGAGATTGCAATGACATCGAGCAAATTCTTACTCGGCGAGATAATGCTCATGTCATAAAAATCAATGACAAAATAGCAAAAAGGGCCAGGGCAAAATATCGCTGCTATCGAATCGTTTAGGTGGCTTAATTCTAAGTCGGTCTTTTGTTTGGTAATAATCTCTCTCGAGTTTTCCCAGACGGTATGTAACGAAATGGAGTCTTCTTTCATAAACCTTAGACCTGAAAGATAATTTTTTTTGCTGAAAATAAAGACCATAGCAGCGCAAGGAACCTGTAATTATACCAGACGCGATTCGTCAGATCATTTCAAAATTGTAATGTATTCAATTTTCTAAACAGCGATTAGCTTTTGGTTGCTCATTGCTTCATGTAAAACTTCGCGACAATCGAAAAAAATGATTCGTTAATCGAATCGGACGATTCATAGGATGATTTCGAATCGTTGATCCGGAATTTTCCATCTGCCAATGTCACTACACGGCCATAACGAACGCCAAGTATAATGCCTCCGCTGGAAATAGAATGTAACACATGATAGTCGAGCTCGACTCCATACGACATGTCAAATGAGCTTTTCCGCAACTCGCTTCCTGCCGGATTGAGAACCAGGTCATCTACGTCCACGATATCAATTGTCGAACTTTTTCGTGTAACACTTATATCAATGTCCTGGAGTGCGAGTGAAATTTGTGGATAAAAATGCAGTCGTCTCAGATGCAATAAGTCGTATCCAGATGCGAGTTGCATGTTAATTCCGTTTACTTCAACTGAATAGTCGGCATTACTTGCTCGATTTTTAATTCCAGGAACTAATAGATAAGAAATGAGTAATTTTTTGCCGCGGAAGTCTATGCCCCACGGTATTCC
>DJFN01000157.1:4287-7736 GCA_002432085.1 Flavobacteriales bacterium UBA5871 | reverse complement strand
GGAACCTGCCGCTGTACCTGTTCAGCTGGAAAATCGCTCCTGCGCTGGCCGCGGGGAACTGCGTCATTGCCAAACCGTCCGAGATTACGCCCTACACCGCCTACCTGCTGAGTGAGGTCGTAAAGGATTCCGGAATGCCTGCCGGCGTGTTGAACATCGTTCACGGAACCGGTCCGAATGCCGGCGACGCGATCGTGAAACACCCGAAGATCAAAGCCATTTCCTTTACCGGTGGAACGAAGACCGGTGAATACATAGCCCGCACAGCAGGGCCGATGTTCAAAAAGCTTTCGCTCGAGCTGGGCGGCAAGAACCCGAACATCATCTTCGCCGATTGTGATTTTGACGAGATGATCAAGACGACGGTGCGTTCTTCGTTCGCCAACCAGGGACAGATCTGTTTGTGTGGCTCACGGATTTTCATCGAGCGGTCGTTGTATCCGCGTTTTAAGGAAGCATTCGTTGAGCGTGTAAACCAGCTCACGGTTTCTCATCCGACCGATCCGAAATCGAAAATGGGTGCCGTTGTTTCGCAGCCGCACATGGAAAAAGTGCTGGGCTACATTGAGCTGGCCAAGCAGGAAGGCGGAACCGTTCTGACAGGTGGCGAGCGCGTAATGCTCGACGCACCATACAACGAAGGATTCTACATCGCTCCGACGGTCATCGAAGGACTTTCTTACGACTGTCGCACGAACCAGGAAGAGATTTTCGGGCCGGTAGTGACCATTACACCGTTCGATACCCAAGAAGAAGCGCTCATGATGGCCAATTCGACCGTTTATGGGCTCAGCTCAACGATCTGGACCTCCGACCTTAAAAGAGCACACCGCGTTGCCGATCAGGTCCAGGCGGGCATCGTATGGATCAACTCGTGGCTTGTACGCGATCTCCGCACGCCATTCGGTGGTGTAAAAGCATCAGGCGTCGGTCGCGAAGGCGGCTGGGAAGCTATCCGCTTTTTCACGGAAGCGAAGAATATCTTTATCCCTTACTAGATTTCAGGACCGTCCGCCAAAGACGGACTTAAAGACTTTAGGATAGCAGGACTTTTTCATCTTGATCTCCTGCCTGGGATTTGCATAAGATGCAATCCTAGTGGGTATTCGCAAAAGATAATGCGGCTGGTGCATCATTCGTGTACTTGCCTGCGGCAGGCAGGTTCGTGGGAGAGCCTTTAAGAGGGAGCCAAGATTAGACATCCTCCCCCAATATCCTTCAGCTAAAGCTGCTGTAGCAGCTGGCTTCAGTCTTCACAAGCTGCGCCTGCTCTTCCCCTCCAAAGGGGGAAGTTCTAAAAAAACTTGCTTTTTCTGATCAGCCTGTTCACCGGAAACTCCATCGAGCCGAATACTTCCCGGTCTTTCAATGAATCGATGCGGAAAGCAACGGGCGTTCCGTTGTAATGCCACAGACCGCTGCAGGAAGCGTCTTTTCCGATCACCGGTTTTCGGTCAGCGGAATAGGCACAGATGTAATCCGGCAGAATGGTCATGTGCAGCGGCGGCGAGAACAGGAAACGGTATTTGCGGTCCTGCCGCGTCACGATTCCTTTCGCGAAGAGCGAATTCACCAGCTTATTGCCGTTCTGATTCAGCGAAATGAGAATGGAAAACCCCGGAACCGGCACCAGCTTGGTCGTCCGGACTTCCGTGAGGTTGAATTCTTCGTCGTATTGCGTTTCGATGATCTCTTCTTTCACCATCTGCGTTCCGCCCTGCTGGAAGCTCAGATCGCCGTCCCAGGCTTCGAAAAAGGCATCGGTGGGGAAGCCTACTTTTCGTCCCATCTCGGAAATCCATTTGTAAAGCGGGTGCTGCTTGTTCTTTCGGAATTCCGTTATGTCGAGGTGGAGGTTTAACGAACGGTCCATGCCTTGCTGCGATTCCAGTGCCATCGATGGCGCCGGTTTCAGTTTGAGGAGTAACGGCTGCAAGGATTTGACGTACGTTTTCAGCTTGAATGAAACCGAATCCGTATCGTGGGAAAACAAGCCATAATCAATGCCCAGCTTCTGCAATTTTTTAGAGCTGCTGAAGACAACGAGCTTTTCGCCTTTGAACATCTTCAGCGATTCGAATTTTTTCCAGGAAGGCGCCACTTCGCCGCGTTCGGCATACATCACGCGACCCATGCGACGCTTCATGTGCGTGCCGTGGTACACGAAAATGTAGGTTTTATCCCAGTACAAATACAGGTTCTGTTCGGGCAGAAAGCTAACACGCCGCTTGTGGATCACAGTATCCCTGATATCCGTGAAATCATTGAGCCGCAGAATGCCCGACTGGATTTTGGAGCTGTCGATCACGTGCAGAAAAGCGCCCCATTCACCCTTGTCGTTGGCGAAAAAGTAGCCCGGCTTCTGAAGATCGATCCCGTAATTTTTCCCTTGACTGAGAAGGAATTCGGGTGAAACGAGATCACGGAAAGGCACCTTGTGATAATACATCATCGCGTGGGTTTCCCTGGCGAGATCAAGCACGTCGAATTTCCCCAGGATATCGCTTTCCGGCAAACGGTCGAGCAGTGTCGGCGGTGGAGTAGGCGAGAACAAGCGCGGACGGATATACAGAAACAGCCCGAGCGCGGCGCAAAGCATCACGATCAGGAAGATCTTATTCCCTATTCCTTCTGTACGCATTATTTAGAGAGAATGTAAGCCGAGTTGATGAGGTCGAGCAGGTATTTGCCCGCGTTGTCATACTGCCCGCTGAAGCTGTACGTAATGTTGTATTTGGTATTCGAGCGCGTCGTACGTGTGGAAGTGAGCTCCAGAACGCCGGTTTTGCCGCGCATGGAATCCAGGATCTCGTTCTGCTGCGAAGAGAACATTTCTTTCGGCAAACGATCGAGCACTTCGCCCCAGTTCAGGTAAGCATACATTGATCCGCTGGCTTTGGCCTTTTTCGCCNNGAAGCATACATTGAGCCACTTTGCTGGGCTGCTTTTGCGCGTTTTTTCGACAACGCTTTCGAGCCATAGCCATCCGAATGATTTTTCGCCAGGTCTTCGTCGTTGGTAAGAATGAACAACCCGTTTTTGTTGATGATGTACAACGGCAGCGAGTTGAGCACGGCGTCTTCCACTACCCAGTATTCGCCCATGTCCTTGAACTGACTGGTGAGGCGCGCCATGTGCTTGAGGATTTTTTCCGGGATATCCGGACGGGCCGTTGAAAAGCCCAGCGTGAAGATCGGCATGTCTTCTTCGGATTCCACCTCGCGCTCGCCGTATTCGAAGGTTTCTTCGTTCCAGTAGAAATCGATGCGGGTCGTTTTCACGCGCTTTACACCGTTGAATGTGCCGAACATGCTGCCTTTATAGGTGTTGAACACCGCATCGGTATTGATGAACTCGTTCATCAGCTCCAGCGTGAGCAGGTTGGCCGAAATACGTGGGTTTTTCTCTTCTTGGAGAATAGGAACGATGATGTCGTAAGCGCGCTCATA
>DJFN01000157.1:0-4238 GCA_002432085.1 Flavobacteriales bacterium UBA5871 | reverse complement strand
TTCAAAACGATATCGCCCAGCATGACGTTGCCGGTATAGAGCTCGCTCAGGTCGTTGTACAGCTCCGGGAACATCGTCTGGAAGTACCAGAGGTTGTTCGTATTGCGGAAGTTGCGCGAATTATCGAGGTAAAAAACACCGTCCGAATTGTGCGTCAGCTGCTGCGCGAATCGCTGGTCCGTTTTGCGCAGATGGATATTCTGACGATAGACCTCGTCAATGATTATCAGCAGGTGTTTGCGGGAAAGCTCCATTTCGAGGCTGTCGCGCAGCTCGTAGTAATTCTTGGAAAGATCATCGTTGTCGGCCACCGGCGTTTCGTCGATTTCTTCCTCGATCACTTCTTCGATCTCATCGCCATCCTGGATATCCGGATCGCTGCCTTCCACGTCGTCGAACGGCTCGTCGCCGGTTTCTTCTTCAATCTGAGGCATTTCTTCATCGTAGTAGTAATCGTCGTAGTTGTACCACGGAAATTCAAGCCCACGTGCCTGCCAGATCGAATCGGTCAGCTCGCTGAGGCGTTCCTGGTTGGCGTCAACGCGGATCAGCAATCCAACGTTTCCTTTGATCATCAGGTGATTGAAGTAGTTGTTGTAGTATTCCACATCCGGCAGATCGCCTTCCACGCGGTCGAAATCATCGAATACATTGAAGAGCTTGTTCTTGTCGGTAATGCCGAACGTAAAGCCCGAGATCTCGAATTCCGAGTTCTTTCCGTAGAAAATATTCATCTTCTGCCCGAAATCGATGCCGGAATCTTTCAGCGTTTTGCCCTGCGTTGAACCGTCGAACAGCTCCGACTGCAGCTCCGCCATGAAATCGTATTGAACCAGCTCGTCCATCGATACTTTCTGCAGGATCGAGATGTTGTTGAGACTGAACACCGTCACCGCATCTTTCGGAATGTAATCTTCCGATTGCTGACAGTAGGAATACACTACCGAAGCCGTGAACAGTGCAGATAGAATGGATTTCATATTGGATGAATTAAACGCTAATACGAATGTAAAACCAATTTTCGAACTACCGCTTTGATTTCGGGTTTTTTAGCCGTAAATCCCTGGCTTCAGCGAGCAACGGATTACTTTAGCGAGNNAAGAGTTTTTGTTATCGGCAGAAAATTATTCTACCTGGAAGCGGGAATTAAAATATTTACTATTTTTGCACCGTATGTTTAAATTATCACGCAACAACGCATATTATGCTTATCTGTTCCACAGGATCGGATAGGCAAACTCTTTATATATAAACCAAGTAAGCCCGGTCCGAATTTTCGAGCCGGGCTTTTTTATTGATCGAAAAATGAAACAAGACATGAACGCCTACACGGCGCAGGACAGATTGGTGTGGAAAACACTCTTCGAGCGACAGCAGCAGAACCTTCCGGGGAAAGTGAGCCAGGAATACCTGAACGGCCTGTCGAACATGCGCGATGTGCTCAACGCCAACAAAATTCCCGATTTCCGGGAAGTCGACGAATGGTTTGCCGGATCGACCGGCTGGCAGATCGAAGTGGTGCCCGGACTGATCCCGGTGGATGAATTCTTCGACCTGCTTTCGCAGAAGAAGTTCTGTTCTTCGACCTGGCTGCGGACGATGGATCAGCTCGATTACCTCGAAGAGCCGGATATGTTTCACGATACGTTCGGACATATTCCGCTGTTGTCCGATCCGGTTTTTTCCGATTTCATGCAGCGTTTCGGTGAATTGGGCTGCCGCGTGGCCGATGACGAGGAACAATTGCTGGCTTTGCAGCGACTTTACTGGTTCACCATCGAATTTGGCATGCTGGCAGGTTCCGATAGCTATCGGAACCCATTGATCTACGGTGCCGGGATTATCTCGTCTTTCGGTGAAACCAATCGCGCCGTGTCGGGTGTTCCGAACCTGCGTCCGTTCGTGCTCGAAGAAGTTTTAGCACTGCCTTTCCGGACAGATGTCGTACAGGAAGAGTATATTTGTATAGACAGCTTCCGAACCCTTACCGGCTCAATCGATGTAATGCAACAACTATGGCTTCCGGTAATTGGCAATTAACAGATCAGGGTCTTTTCAGACAATTCAAGTTCCGTACGTTCAGTGAATTAACGCTGTTCCTGGCGGCAATCGCTCCTGTGGCCGACGGCCGCGATCATCATCCCGACGTGCGTATTCACCGCGCTGTCATGCTCGATGTACATCTGCTGACACACGACAAGAAGGCGATCACGGAAAAGGACCACGCGCTGGCGGATGTGATGGACGAATTGTACGAGCGCGATTACAAGTGACTTCAGAGGGTTTGCTTTTGAAAATGCCGTAATCCCTGAGGCATTCGAAATAGTTCGAATTTGCGAATTCGCAAAATTTCGCGGATGAAAAGCGGGCCTGAAGCACTACAGTTCGGTTTTTAGTATATTCGTCTCGATGAAGACCATCTCCTTTACAACGGCCCAGTACGTCAAAATCGATTACGAGCTTGCTCCGGCGGCTTATCGCGTGGTGGCATCGTTCATCGATGTGGTGATGTTTGTGATCTATTTCGTGATCCTCATGATCGCTTTTGGCGATGAAATCTTTGACTTCAGAAACCGTGATACGGCAACGCTCATCTGGGTGCTTTTGTGGCGCCTTCCTTGGCTGCTGTACAGTCCGCTGATCGAATATTTGACCAACGGCCGCTCGCTCGGGAAATACATCATGGGCATCCGCGTCGTGAAGGCAACGGGCGAAACGGCCGGTTTGCGCGAATACTTCACCCGCTGGATCTTCCGCGCGGTCGATATCTGGCTCGGCGGCTTCGGCTTTCTGGCCATTTTGCTGGCCGGAACAACGGAACGGCGTCAGCGACTCGGCGACATCATGGCCAATACGGTGGTGATTCGCACGCGCGATACGCAAGTGTATTCGCTCCGTGACGTGCTCAGTATCAAAAACCAGGACAATCACACGGCGACCTATCCGTCTGTAACGCGTTTTTCAGACGAAGACATGCTGCTGATCAAGAATACGATCATCCGTGTGCAGCGCTATCCGAACGATGCCAACAAGCAGTTTGCCATCGAGCTGGCCAATGAAACGGCAAAGCTTATGGGATTACCCGAAACGCCGGTTAAGCGCATGGAATTCCTCAAGACGGTCTTGCAGGATTATGTAGTTCTTACGCGCTGATCTATGGGAATTTTAGTACTGGTACCAACTCCCGTCGGGAACCTCGAGGATATTACCCACCGCGCTTTGCGTATGTTGCAGGAAGCGCAGACCATCTACGCTGAAGATACGCGTGTTACAGCCAAATTGCTCAGTCATTTCGGGATCAAAAACCAATTGGTTCCGTTCCACGCGCATAACGAGCACCGTCAATTGGATCGCACGCTGGAAACCATTCGTTCCAACGAGCTCACGGTATTGGTTTCCGATGCCGGTACGCCGGGAATTTCCGATCCGGGCTTTCTGCTTGTCAGAGCCTGTATCGAAAACGACCTGGAAGTGACTTGCTTGCCGGGCGCAACGGCTTTCGTTCCTGCGTTGGTGGGAAGCGGCTTTCCGAGCGATCGTTTTGTGTTCGAAGGCTTTCTTCCGCATAAAAAAGGCCGTCAGACAAAGTGGAAAATGCTGGCGGAAGAAGAACGTACGGTCATTCTGTACGAATCGCCGCACCGTATCAATAAAGCGCTGGAAGAAATTTGTACCTTTCTGGGGCCCGACCGCGTTGTATGCGTGGCGCGGGAAATCAGCAAGCTGTTCGAAGAATTCAAACGCGGAACGGCAGCTGAAGTACTGGAGCATTTCAAGGCAAAGCCCGCCAAAGGCGAAATCGTTTTGCTGATCAAAGGAAAAGAATAACCGCTATGCAAACACCCGCATTTGTATTGAACCGGACAGGCGATCCCGGCGAGGCTTTCTCGCTGTCGACTGTTACTTTGCCCGAGCTGAAAAGCAACCAGGTCCGCATTAAAGTGGAAGCCTTCGGTCTGAATTACGCCGACGTTATGGCGCGAAGAGGATTGTACCGGGAAGCACCGCCCGTTCCCTGCGTACTGGGTTACGAAGTCGTAGGCACGATCGAAGCGGTGGGCGCGCTCACAGATCCTTCCTGTATCGGTCAGCGGGTAGTAGCATTTTGCCGTTTCGGCGGCTATGCAAAGCACGTTATTACCGAAACGCATGCCTTTGCTCCGATCGGTGATATGGATGGTTCCCACGCATTGGCTTTAGCTACCCAATTCGTTACAGCGTGGTATATGGTCGAATAT
>DJFN01000172.1:49343-49495 GCA_002432085.1 Flavobacteriales bacterium UBA5871 | reverse complement strand
ACCCGAGCCTGTACACCAGTCGACGATTGTTCCATCGAAATCAGTCGACAGCGATTCGGCGATCCAATTCACCAATTCTTCCGTTTCCGGGCGCGGAATGAGCACTGCCGGTGAAACGTTGATTTTCAGCTCGTCGAAATACGTAAAACCGG
>DJFN01000172.1:46510-49337 GCA_002432085.1 Flavobacteriales bacterium UBA5871 | reverse complement strand
CAATTCCTGCTTTGCATCCTGTTGCCGGGTATAGCTCCAGCCGAACAGGTCTTCCATCATAAAGCGCAGCAAAACATTGATCTCTCGCTCGGGATAAAGCGCTGCCAGCTCTTGTTGCCAATGCTGCCGGATGTCGACAAGGGTATTCACAGGCCAAAATTACATATTCTACGTCTGTAACACTTTGAACGGATTCCATTACCTTAGATAATCGACACGCATTGCTTATGAACAACACTACTTTCCTGAATCGCCTTTTTCTTTTATTTCTGCTGATCTATCCCTGTGCTTTTCTGAATGCACAAAGCTTCGAATGGGCCGTTAGCACCGCTGAAGTCGATATGGCGTATGATTATTCTTCGATGGACGTATCCGGAANNCTGAAGTCTCCATTTTTTTTGAGATTCACCATGGAAATCACGAAATCTACGACGCCACAGGAAAAAAGCTCGACATCGAGCTGCGAAACCGCACAAATCTTGTTATCAGCTACAATCGCAACGGCGGTTACAACTGGCATGTACAGTTTGAAAAAGCCTACAGCGAGCTGTTCGGTATCGCTCATGACAACAAAGGGCGGATCGGATTGCTGCTGCTTGTAAACGAAGCGGAAGACCCGCTGGATGATTATTACGACGACGAGGAAGAAATTCCCGAAGNNGACGGGCAACGAGCCGCTTCTGCCGGGTTGGACGCTGGTTTACCTCGACAGTCTCGGCCGGTTTATCGATTACTTTACGTTGTTTCCGGCGGAAGAACCAGACGACGACCTGGACGTACAGGCTTTCCTCGGCCATCCGCAGGGTGGTTTTGTCGTAGGTGGCTTTATCGATGCCGATGATACGCCTAAGATCCTGAAAACCGGTATCGGTAAAGGCGGCGGCGATTTCGTACTGCGCATTTCCGAAAAAGGCAGTCCTGAGTGGATGCAAGTCACTTCCTATGTCAAAGACGTTTGTTGTTCCTGGTCGGTTTATACGAATATGCTTTCCGTCGCTCCGGACGGCACGATCTACCACGCCGGCAGGTACGAAAACGGCGCTGTGTTCGATGGGAAGAAGAAAATCATGGCACCGGAGATCCCTGACAGAACGCAGTACAACGAGCCTTATGAAACCTACGTCGCCAGTTACACCGCTCAAGGCAAGCTGAACTGGGTACAGACATCCAATCAGCGTGTGACGTTCGAAGCCATCACTTCCGATGCAACCGGCTGTTACCTCAGCTACAAATTGCGGGAATCCGAGCTGGCTTTCGGAGGAAAAGCCGATACGACCGGCGGTAAACGCCTAGTAATTGCCCGATTCGATACGAAAGGCAAGCTCAAATGGGTCCGCTCCATGAGCACGGAAAGAACGGTAAGCCTGAAAACCGACGTCAAAGGAAATTTGTATGCGTTGGGAACGAGTCTCTCGTTCAACGAGTCCAAAAGAGACGTCGGTCCGTTTAAGCTGAAAGAACGCAGCCGGATGTACGTAACGATGATCACCGCCGACGGAACCTTCACCTGGATCAAAGAAGCGCGTCTGCCCGTTTGGGGTGGTTCACAGCAGATGGTATTGCACGTACTCGACGAACAACAGGTATTTGTTGCAGGAGGATTGTGGTCGGCAATGCCGGATCCGTTGAATATCTGGGATAAGGCCTTTCTTGCCGGAAACGGGTATGGCTCGGCGCCTTTTGTGGTGAAATTGAAGTAGATGTCAGGACATCAGGACTGCAAGATATCAGGATGTCAGGACTGTATAAACAGACAGCTACCGGACAAATGATGAAATGGGGATTGATTATCAATTTGTTCCAAAAGACATACAGGAGACAACTTGGATTTCAAGACATTAAGAGCACCTGCTTAACAGTAGGTTTCAGGATAGCAGGACAAACATTTAGGAATACCAACGGGACTTAATCTCTTAATATCCTGAAGTCTTGATGTCATGACGTCCTGATATCTTGAAATCCTGAAGTCTTCAAGTCCGCCACAGCGGACGTTCCTGCTCTCTATTTCTTGTGTTTATCGAGCTCGACGTGGAGATTCAAACCGCGGCAGGATTCGCCCAGCGCTACGATTTTGCCGTCGCCGTCGATGAGGAACGCGTTCGGAATGAACTGGACGCCATAAGCTGTTCCGGCTTTGTTTTCCTTGTCCCAAACGTGGTTTTTCCAGACAAGGCCGTCGCTTTGAATGGCTGCTTTCCAGGCCGCTTCGTCACGGTCGAGCGAAACGCTGAAGACCTCAAAGCCTTTGCCGTTCTTGAATTTCGTTTTCTTGTATTTCTTGTAGACCTCTACGACATTCGGATTTTCCTTGCGGCACGGTCCGCACCAGGAAGCCCAGAAATCGATCAGCACCATTTTTCCTTTCAGGGAAGACAATTTCACTGTCTTGCCGTTGGTTCCCACGAGCTCGATCTCGGGCGCTTTGCTACCGATAGTCGGTGCTTTTGCCGTCATGAAAGATGCGCAGAACAGCAGCAAACCTGCTCCCAAACTGCTAACGATCCATTTTGTCATAGCGTGTCGTTTTATAGTTAACGCGACGAATATCCGCTCCAAGATTGTTCAGTCGGATGTCGATATCCTGGTAGCCGCGGTCGATCTGTTCGATGTTGTGGATCACGCTCTTGCCTTCTGCGGAAAGTGCTGCAATGAGCAGGGAAACACCGGCACGGATGTCCGGCGAAGTCATCTGGATGCCACGCAGCTTGTGCTCACGGTTCATACCGATCACGGTAGCGCGGTGCGGATCGCAAAGAATAATCTGTGCCCCCATATCGATGAGCTTATCGGTAAAGAACAGGCGCGATTCGAACATTTTCTGGTGAAT
>DJFN01000172.1:0-46483 GCA_002432085.1 Flavobacteriales bacterium UBA5871 | reverse complement strand
CGGTGCATCGTAGATCGTCAGGATAGAACCGTCAATGAACGTATCGATCTCGTAACGGTCCTGCTCCGGAATAAAAATATCGTCTCCGCGGCGCTCCATCTGGATACCGAGTCGTCGGAACACATTCGGGATGATGCCGAGATCCGGGTAGCTGACGTCTTTGATCGTGATTTCCGACTGCGTCATGGCCGCAAGACCGATCNNTCGGAATTCCATCTGGATTCCGAGTCTTTTGAAAACATCGGGAATTACGCCCAATTCGGGAATGCGGCAGTCTTTGATGGTAATTTCAGATTGGGTCATTGCTGCCAGACCGATAAAACTGCCGATTTCGATCATATCCGGCAGAATACGGTGGAAACAGCCGCCAAGCTCTTTCACGCCTTCGATCGTGAGCAGGTTCGATCCGATTCCGTTGATCTTCGCTCCCATGGAATTGAGCATTTTGCACAATTGCTGAAGGTAAGGCTCGCACGCGGCATTGTAGAAGGTCGTTTTGCCTTCCGCCAGCACGGCCGCCATGACGATATTCGCCGTTCCTGTTACGGAAGGCTCGTCGAGGTGAATGTAGGTTCCTTTCAGCTTTTTCGCTTCGATGGAATAGAAATGTTCGCCTGCGTCGTAGTTGAATTTCGCGCCGAGCATGGTGAATCCTTCGAAGTGCGTATCCAGTCGGCGGCGACCGATCTTATCTCCACCCGGTTTCGGGATAAAGCCTTTTCCGAAGCGCGCCAACAGTGGTCCGACGATCATGATGGAGCCACGCAGAGCAGCTGCACGTTTTTTGAAATCTTCCGTTTCGAGGTAAGCAAGGTCGATGTCTTTTGCCTGGAAAATGAACGTCCCGCGCTCCACTTTCTCGGTCTTCACGCCCATTGCCTGCAGGAGGTTGATGAGCTTGTTGACGTCAACGATATCGGGAATATTGGAGATGGTCACTTTTTCCGGGGTGAGCAATACGGCGCACAGGATCTGCAGTGCTTCGTTCTTAGCTCCCTGCGGGACAAGCTCGCCTTTTAACTTTTTACCTCCGTAGATTTCAAACGATGACATGCTTAGTTCTTTTTAACGAATTTCTTTTTATTCTTCTGGTTCTTTTTGTTCTGCTGACGCTTGTTGTTGTTCTGCTGAATCCCCATGGATTTGAGGAGAACGCTGGTGTTCATCAGCTCGTCCGGATTTTCAAGGATCAGCTCGCCCTGTGAAAGCTCTTTCAGCTGGGTTGCGATCACGTGATTTTCCACTGCATCGTTGTTGTAGGCCAGGTATTGCTTCTTCATGAAGTTGGCCATAGAGGTTTTCAGGTAATCGCGCTCTTCCTGGTTGGTCACCATTTTAGCTGTAGCGAGAATGCTCTGCGTGTATTTTCCGTAGTGACCGTAACGGATACGGCTTTTCGGATAGTCCATGTGATCGGGCTTGCTGTTCAGCACTTCCTGCTGCGGCATTTCATAAGGCGAATCGACATCGAGCTTGAAATCGGACATCACGAAGAGGTGTGTCCAGAGCTTATGACGGAAATCGTCTACGTCGCGAAGGTGTGGATTGAGCTGTCCCATCACTTCGATGATAGCACGAGCTGCTTTATTGCGCTCCTCCTTTGATTCGATCTCCATTGCGTGGGTGATCATTTCCTGGACGTTACGACCGTATTCCGGCAGCAACAGTTTGGCGCGTTGGGTATTGTATTCCATGAATTGTTTTACGAAAGTTCAAAAATACGATTTTAAGTCGTACACCGAGCAGTATCACCGACTTTGTCGATGGCGCTGTCGAAACGATATAATATAAACCTCTTTGGCGAGTTGAGCCTGCTTGGGACTTTCAATCCAAAAAATCGTTTAATTATTTAAAAATAAATGAATTGAACCTTTGATTCCTCAGCCAAGAATAAAGCTTTTGACTCCATCCCGATTGCAAGCCTGTCGGTTATGAATGCTACGCTATACTGCAGAGGCGATTCATTCGATAATCCAAAGGCCGTCCTGTCCGGCCGGGCGAACCGATCCCGGAAAGCGCTTGCGTTTGGGTCCGCTAAACGGATTAATATAAACGTAAAAAGTACTTGAAAACACGCGGCTTAACGTTCCTTAACTGCTGCTCCCAATTAATCCTAAAGCCATAAAACCGGACGACTAAATTGCTTTACTTGCAGATATAAACCTCTAAAAAGACACGCCATGAGAGATATCATTTGGTTGATCGTTGTGATCCTGTTAATCGGATGGCTGGTCGGATATTTTGGATTCGGAGAAGCAGTGGGGAACCTCATTCACATCCTATTGGTCCTCGCAGTAATCGGCATATTATTCCGACTGGCAACGGGCAATAAGCCTTAGCCCTAGGATACCGCGATATCCCGATTTCGATCACGATAGAGATCGGAAGGGAACAAAGAGCAGTTAACTGACGAAAGAGTGAGCCATTGCCAAAAATGCGATGTGCAAACCTTCCAAGCAGGTAACTGCTTTTGNNAGGGTCTTCCTGTCGCCGGTCTCCAGTCGCCGGTCTTTTAGAAACCAAAACTCACACCAAAGCATGAAGCGATCGTAGTGAAACGGAGATATGCTTCTTGCCATACTCCAACTCACACTTTACCGACGACTGGCCGACTAAGACCGGAGACTGAAGACCGTAGACTGAAGACGAATCCCTATCTTCGACTAAAAACAAATCAATGCCCATCATCCACACCGATCCGGAAGTCGAAAACTTTTTGGCAGGAAAAAGCGAGCACACCATGGCTTTGTACCATCATTTCCTCGAACGCTTCGGTGAGATCGGCGATATTTCCTTACAGGCGACCAAGACCATGATCGGCCTTTCGAACGGGAACAAGCGCATCGCCTGGGTCACGCAGCTCGGGAAGAATTTCATTCACGTCGTTTTTCCGTTTCGCGAGCCGTACCTCAATAACCTTTGTTTTCAAAAAGTCGGACAGGTTCCGGGCGCCACACAGTTCAATCACCACCTGCGGTTGTACTTCAAAGACGACATCAACGACGAAGTATTCAGGTATATGCAGAAGGCTTACCTGCTTTGAAAAAACAAAACGAGTGCGCCGCTTGAATCGAACCGGAATCCCACACTCAATCCTCACACTCGCGCTGAAAGAAAAAGCATGCACCTAAAGTGTGAGTCTAAGAGCGAGTCTTGAGGGAAAAAGAAAAAGCATCTTACCTGCGTAAAATGCTTTTTCTTTTTGTGGTCCCACCTGGGATCGAACCAGGCACCTACTGATTATGAGTCAGTTGCTCTAACCGACTGAGCTATAGGACCGCCTCTTCCTTTCGGAATCGTGGGGCAAATATAGCATTTCTGTCAGTAAAATTTCCAGCAGCGATTCCTTTTCCGGTTCATTCCTCGATCATCGGAATCAATTGAAATAATCTTTTTACAGGACGAGCCCAGCTTCAGCAGTGAACAGCGTATGTTTTCAGCAGACCGGAGACTGAACCCGAAGCAGATTCCCTTCGGCCTATCGCTTCACGTTGCAGACCGGTGACTGGAAACCGGAAGACCAAAATACGACACATGCCGTATTCCATCACAAATCGCCCTCTCCTACTTTTGATCATTAACAATAGCTCTATGAAGACAAGCTACAAAACGATGATACCAAAACGCGCTGCGATCGCGATATTCGCCGCCTTTGCGCTCTGCAGCCAGTTCTCACAGGCGCAGATCCTCGATGCCGGGCGCGAGCATTCCGTTTACTTGTGCGAAGATTCCATCCCGAGAAGCTGGGGAAGCGCCAACCAGGGCGCGCTGGGACTTGGTTTAACGTCCAACAAAGCCATTGCGACCACCATACCGACACTCGACAGCATTGTCGCCGTAGCGGCCGGGAATTACTTCTCGCTGTTTCTGACTTCCGAAGGCAAAGTCTGGGCCACCGGTCTGAACCACAAGGGACAGCTCGGCATGGGAAATACCACGACGCTCCAGACGCCTGCTCAGATTCCCTCGCTCGATAATGTTGTAGCTATTTCGGCCGGTGTGGAATTTGCCTTGTTCCTCAAAAACGACGGTACCGTCTGGGCAACCGGTCTCAACGACGTCGGCCAGTTTGGAAACGGTACGAACGACAATGCGCTGAGTCCGATACAGGTCGGCGGATTGAGCGATGTAGTGGCCATTTCTGCCGGCGGCGCGCATTCGCTGTTCCTGCTGGAAAACGGAACGGTTAAGGCCACCGGACTAAATCTCGAAGGACAGCTCGGCCAGGGCTTTACCAGTTTCGGAAGCAATGTTCCCGTAGATGTGATCTCACTTACCGGAATCACGGCAATCGAAACCGGCTGGGGGTTCTCACTCTTTCTGAAAGACGACGGCACGGTCTGGAGCTGCGGCACCAACGACAACGGTGTACTGGGAATCGGTAACAATACCGACCAGAGTACGCCGGTACAGGTCACGGTTATTTCGGACATCGAAAAAATCTCGGCAGGAGCGCTCAGCGGTCACGCCTTGTTCCTGAAAAACGACGGAACGGTCTGGATGAGCGGCGACAACGGCTGCGGACAGTTCGGCATGGGCAATAACACGTCGTNNCTCTACGCCTATCCAAAATCCGGGACTTGAAAACGTAGCCTGGATAGCCGCCGGTCAGTGCTTCTCGATCTTCATCAAAGACGACGGAACAGGCATGGCAGCCGGTGGAAATGCATCCGGAGGACAGCTCGGCGTGGGCAACTTCGCCAACTCGACCAGCCTGGCAGCGATGGCCAATCTTTGTCCGGCCATTGTAACAACCGGCATCGAAGAGAACACCGACGATCGCTTCAGCGTTTATCCCAATCCATCCAGCGGCTCGTTCTACGTAAAAGCCGACACGGAAGCCACGTTCGAACTGGTAAGCATCTGCGGACAAACGCTGCTTTCGGTGAAGGTAGCGCCGGGTGAAAACCTTATCGACTTTAGTGGAAAAGCAAGCGGAGCTTATTTATACAGGATCGCCAGCGGTGATTCGTTTACAACCGGAAGGTTAGTGATTGAATAGATGGGGGATCTATTTCATCTGAAGAGCATCTGACTTTTGTTGGGTGCTTTTTTTGTTGTAAGAGTATTCGGGAACTTATACGCTCCTCTGATTTATCCATTTGGTCTTATGAATATCTAATTAGCATTATATAAAATGCTGTGGTTCGAATCGCCACATATTGCACTATAGCATGTCCCATAATTATCTATCAGTAAATCTTTCCAATTCCCCATTAACAAACGTGAACAAATCACCACTAGACTTATTGCCGTAGATATATATTTGCTTCGTTTTCGTTTTTAAAACTTCGGTTTCTACTTTATCTGGTCGTCCTTTGGAATCTAACAGCTGTTCTTCAGTCATACCAAGAAAATATTGATCATTAGAAAGGCGATTTCCTAACTCGTCCCCATATTTTTCAATGAGAAATTTGTGGCGGTTGGCTCGCTCGATAACACTACTAAGCTTGTACTTTATTCCACTAAGCTCTGATTTAGATTTTACCGGATCTAATGACGTTAACTTAGCTATGACTTCTTCATAATTTTGAATATAGTCTTTTACCTCTCGAGCTGAATCAATTAAATCTAGTCTTTCGATTGTGCCGTATACATAATCCTGCCATACATTAGGTGGTAATTTTTCCAATTTGTTTCGAAAATCCACGATGTCGATTCGAGTTGCGAGACTATCGATTTTATGCCCTAAAACGACACGCAACTTTTTTTTCTGTGTACTGGAGACAATAAAACCAAGAGTAAGAAAGACGGCGGCTACTATGCCTAGGATAAGAATAATACTCATAATGATAGTGTTAGAGTTTTGAAAATGATGTTCGAAGTTAATAATTTTTGAATCACAACTATTATAAGCAAAAGATCAATGAGACTGGAAAAAATCCTAAGTAACGAGGGTATTAATTGATTGATTTAATAAAAATAGCTCAAATTGGCTTCACTTATAAAATAGAATCGAATAGGAAACCCACCCTCCGTCCGGAACGCCGTTCGTCCATCCAGGCAACGACACGTTATGGAATCATACAGCCTGCCTCGTTTTGGTCCGAACCATTCCGGACCGTGAAGCGATGGGGATTTTGCAGCAGTGGCCAGTGGTTATTTCCGGTGCAAAGATGCGGCGAAACGGCTGTTTGATCTAATCCGGAGCGGCGTGTTTCAGTCCGGCCCCGACTACCTTATTTTTTCCTTGAAAAGCCCGGTTTCAAAGGAGATCATCGTAAATAGATTATGATCTGCGGCAGTAATTTAGCAGTGTAAAAGAACACATATTATGAACACCGCTATGAACCATCAATCACTCGGAAGCCGCATTCGACTCTTACGCATCAACAAAGACCTGTCACAGGAAAACATCGCCGATATGATCGGTCTGACCCAATCCGCCTATTCAAAAATCGAGCGCGGAGAGCGCCAGATGAGCCTCGTTTTGCTGGAGAAAATCGCTTCAATCTTCAACGTGGAGCTCACACGACTGATCTCCTATTGCAAAGGCAGCGTCACGCTTCCGGATATGCTGCGCGACATGGAAGAAACCGCTGTTAAATAACTAAGTCCAGCTTTCACCACAAAAGGCGCAAAAGTCAGGGGAAGTGCTGGGTTTAGTTCGAAGCATCCGCCTCTGGCGGATTACACAAAAGGAAGTGTTCGGATAAGAAGAATCTTGTTTGTACACATTCGCCTCAGACGGACGCTCAAAATTGTTTCCGTTTCACAGATCGAAGGCGTTTTAACTCTTTAAACAGAATGAGCTCTTTGAAACCGCCCCGATTGCTCTAAACTGTTTTGAGTTTACTTTTCCGCACGTTATCGGCTTGTTAGTCGGNNAACCGATCCCGGAAAGCGCTTGCGTTTGGGATCCTGATCCCGTCTTTCCTTGGATCGGTCCCAGGCGGACAGCGTTCTTTTGCAATCGGGAAATGCGTTTTTTTGCTACTTTTTTGGGGCTATGGCCAAAAAAGTAGAAGATGTTAGATCGGACGGCTTTTAACGAGCCAGTCTTTCATCGAGTAGCTCAACTCTTTCTGTCTTATCAGACAGAGGTTCCGTACCCTTTCGCATGCGTAGTATCTGCATGAATAATAGTCCGAAAAGAACGGAAGCAAACAGCAGATGGGAAACCTGAACCAGGCCGGGCATATCGGCATAAGCAAGGCACACACCCGAGATCAGCTCGATAGCTAAGATCACATAAGCCACATTCACGCTTCGATCGCCCTTGCTTCGTCGGTTCAGGACGAACATCAGCGTCATCATCACCAGCACCAGCCACGAAAACGAACGGTGGATGAAAAATGTCCACCCGAAACGATCGGTCCACGATTCACGACCAAATCCCTGCTTGGTCAGTTCATCGATGTATTCACGCACCTGTGTGCCTAAAAACATCTGGTAGGCCGTGATCAGGAACACCACGATGACCATATTCCGCACGGGTTTCGAGAGCTGGATCTGCTTTTGCTGCACCGGACTCGCGATCCGGATGATCCACAGCTGCAAGGCGATGATCACGAGCGCCAGGAACATGTGAACGGTGATCGTCCACGGAACGAGATTCGTTGCCACGACGATGGAGCCGAACCACGCCTGGAACGTCAGCAAGACGAGATTCACGGCCGCGATCAGGAACAATTTACGTCGCTTGCGGTAGCGGAAAACAGTCCATAGAAAGACCGCCAGCACGCCGTTTCCGGCCAGGAATCCGCACAAACGATTCACGTATTCCATCCACGTTTTGCCGGCGTTGAAAGGCAATTCTTCATACGTCGCCGGGTCATTTTTGATCTTCTCGGCCGTTTCCTTCATCCCGATAGCCGACAGGAATTTCGCGAACTTCTCGACTTTCTTTACGCGCTTTTCGCCGTAGACTTCGCGGTAATTCTCGGGAAGCTGGTCGGCGCTGGTCGGCGGCACCCACGAACCGAAGCACTTCGGCCAGTCGGGACAGCCCATGCCGCTGCCGGTCGTGCGGACAAGACTTCCGGCGATAACTACCAGGTAGATCAGCACCAGCGTGATCCAGTTCAGTCGGATAAATCCTTTCGTGTACATCGGGGAACGTTTCCGCAAAAATACAATCGAAACGCATCGGTCATGCTTCAAATACACGTTTACCCGGCTTTCCTTCAAATCTTTTCAACCGTTTCCGAAAAAAAGCATCTTTTTTCTCACAAATAAGGCAAATGCCCTATTGCCGGTTTGGTATGAATANNACCTTTGTATCATAAACAACCGGCTGATTATCAATTGGCTTTATATCAAAAAATGGGAAATTATGAAACTGTTTACTACACTGATCGCACTATTCCTGACGTTTGCCACGTTCGCGCAGCTGGGAATCTCCACTAATTACCGCCAGGACGCCTATTGGAAAAACGATACGGAAGAATGGATCGTGACTTCCACCGACGAAAACGGAACCCTGTTCGAGTTCAACCGCGAGCTCACGATGTTCAAGCACACAACTGCAACCATCACTTCGACCTATTACATCAAAGAATGGGATTACAACGAAGACGAAGTAAAATACACCATGAAAGTAACCAGCGATGCCGGCAACGAGTACGAAATGATCATCGACGGCGTCAACAACTGCGTGGCTTTCTTCTACTGGTACGAAGACGTTTATTATCTGGTGCGCCACACCATCAAAAACTCATGGTTCAACGATGAGGAAGGCGATGACGATGGTGAGTAGGTGATTTTCCGATCCATCGTTTGAGGGCGCTTCCATTTCGGTGGAAGCGTTTTTTGTTTTATGGATTTCACGACATCAGTATCTCAAGACGTCAAGACTTTAGGATCGATTCCACCGGCACACTAAAACATGAGCACCCGCCTCGGGCGGACTGCTTCGCGCCACATTAAAACCTGAAGTGTCCGACGCAAGAAGGACTACTTCAGGTCACACTCACACCTGTCTGCCGACAGGCAGGCTCACACTCACAGTGAGAAACTGATTTATTCACCACAAAAGGCACAAAAGTTAGTGTGAAGTGCTGGGCGTAGTTCGAAGCGCCCGCCTATGGCGGCCTACACAAAAGGATAACCACACCTGTAAAACATCTGCGGGCATCCGCGGAATCTGCGGGAGGCAATGAACCGAGATCTGCTTCGCGTCACACTAAAACCTGAAGTGTCCGACGCAGGAAGGACTACTTCAGGTCACACTCACACTCACACTGAGAAACCGAACACTGAAGACCGGCAACCAGACTTTACATACAACAAAGCACAATCACACCTGCAAAACATCTGCAGACATCCGCGGAATCTGCGAGAGCCATCTAACCACAGGTTTTAGTCATTACCTTCGTATTATGAATATAGTCATCATCGGATCCGGATGGCTGGGCTTGCCCCTCGCCCGTCACTTGCTCGTAAAAGGACACACCGTTACAGCTACACGGCGAAATATGGAACCGGTTGAAACGGCGGTGAACCTCGTTCGCTATCCGTCGGAAGAAGGCGCTGCTCTCTTGGCACAAGCCGATGTCGTCGTTCTGGCGTTTCCGCCCGACCGTTCTTCTGTTGAAGCTTATGCCAGCGACTGCCTTCAGATCGCTGAAAACTGCGGTCCGCAAACCCGCTTGCNNAAAACCTCGGCAGACGATGCAGAAGCTGACACGAACAAAATCCTCTTTGCCGAACGAAAGCTGCAGCAGCGATTGGGAAAACGACTCACCATTCTGCGACTCGCCGGACTGATCGGCCCGGAACGCTACCCGGTTACAGCCATGAGCCGGAGCGGTAAAACCTACTTCGCGAACGATCCGGTGAACGTCATCCATCTCGAAGACGCCGTTGGATTGAGTGCATTCCTCATCGAAAACGACCACGGCGGCGAGGTCGTAAACGGGGGCGCTTCAGAACACCCGACCAAAAAGGAATTCTACACGTGGATGGCCGAAAAACTTGGAATCCCGGCTCCGTTATTCGAACCGGGCGGCGAAGGAAAGCTCATCGATTCAACGAAATCCCGAAAACTGGGCTATAGCTATTTGAAAGACGATCCGTTCAGTTTCATTTGAGACGTCAGGATATCAGGACTTCAGGATATCAGGATTTCAAGACATCATGACTTCAGAACCGACTGGAGACCGGCCGACTGAAGACTGGATGACTGGAGACTGGATGACCGGTGACTAATAGAGCGTGACTTTATATCCCTCCAATGATTTCGTCGTCGTTACTTTCTTGAATTCCGTAACGAGCATGTGCGTATCGTTTTCACTGATGATCATTTCCATCACCAGCGCGTTTTCAGGAATCGTAGTCGGCCCCGTGATCACCATGCGTTGCGAGAGTGCTTCCAGGGTGTTGTGTGAAAGACCGATTTCGGTTGTGATCCAGATGACCGCGTATTTTTTATTCTCGTTGCCCGTCAGAATGTACTCTTCGCAGGTATAGCCGAGAATTTGCTTCTTCTGACCTGTTTTAGTAACTGTTACGTCGCTTTTCGGCTGGTTGGCCATGATCTGGTCCGTCACTTCGGAAGATTGAACGATCGCGGTCTTTTCTTTTTCGCTGATCATAATTCCGGCTTTGTTCTCCATATCGGAGATCATGATCACGTCGGGATTCGCATCCATGCTCACCATCGTCACATTCGTACCGTAATAGCAGGTCATAGCCGTTTTATCGCTGCCCGCTTTACTCATTTCGTACTTCACATAGTGATCGAACGTATAACTGTCTTTGTAATTCACTCCGCCTTCTGAAGGAGCTGGAGCAATGCGTTCCCCCGAAGTTGAATCGGCTGGNNAGGTGCCGGAGCAGAAGATGCGGGCGGAGCAACGGATTTTTTATCGCTTTTGAGATTGCTTCGTTCCTTATTCGAACGCGAGGAATTGAAATCCTGGCTTTCCAGCTTGTTCTTGGCAGCGCCTTTTACCTGTTGCAGCACGCCTTCCTGGGCCATGGCAGGAAACAGCAGCGAACAAATGATCGTTAGAAGTAGGATTGTTCTCATAGGGATCGTATTTGAGACAAATATACGACTTTGGGATGAAGATTTTGGGACATCAGGATTTTAAGACGGCAGGACGCCAAGACTTTAGGAATGAAGACAATAGAGACGGCAAGATTTCAGGATATCAGGACGGCAGGAAATTAAGGTATCTTGAAATCTTAAAGTCCTGAAGTCCGCCGCGGCGGACGCTCCTGATATCCTAAAGTCCGCTTCAGCGGGCGCTCCTGATATCCTCAAGACTGCCAAAGGCAGGCGCTCCTGAAATCTAGTTAATCCCGAGCACTTCCAGCAATTCCAGCTTCTTGCTCCGCGACACGCCAATCTCTTCCAGGTTGGTAAGAATNNGAATGACCGAACCACCTTCGCCGCGAATGTATTTGGTGACGTGATTGAGATTTACCAGGTGCGAGTTGTGCAGACGGAAGAAATACGGAAAGTCCGCCAGCTGTTTCTCAATTTCCTTGAGTGTCTTCGACACCGTCACCTTGCGCTGCGGCAAGACGATGGTCGTATAGTTTCCATCCGATTCACAGCGGATGATCTGTTCTACTTCCAATAGTTCAATTCCATTCAAAGATGAAACCGGGATCTTCGGCTTCAATCCTTTGATAGAGCCATTTTGCGAACGGTGTTCCTGGCGTTTTTTCTTCACGCGCTGTACGCTTTCCACGAGATCGACCGCTTCGATCGGTTTTACGAGGTAATGCGTAGCGCCATGTTTGAAGCCTTCGAGCGCGTATTCGTCGTAGGCGGTGGTAAAGATCACATCCGCGTCGCGGTAGGTCAGTACCTGCAACAGCTCGAAACCGTTCATTTGCGGCATGGAGACGTCGAGGAACAACAAATCCGGTTCTTCCGTGTTGATGATCTCGATGGCTTCCACCGGCTGGTTGAGCTCGGCGATGATTTCCACGTCGGGACAAAACTGGCGGATCAGAATGGCCGTCGTTTCCAGGCTGTGTTTCTCATCGTCTACTAAAATGGCTCTCAGTTTCATTGCTTTTCTTCCGTTTCAAAGTACAATTTAATTAAAGTTCCGGTCGCACGACCTTGTTCGTCGGTCAAATCTTCGATGACGTAGTCGTTCAGGCGCTTCGTGCGTCGTGTGAGCGTACGCAGCCGGTCTTTCGTGATTTTCAGTCCCACCGATCCTTCTTTCAGGGAGGCTTTGCGGTTGTTGATTCTTGCTTTCTCGCGACCGATGCCGTTGTCGTGCACGGTCACATATAACAATCCGGGCAGCATTTCGAAGGAAATCCGGATATAGCCCTTGTCGTCTTTTCGCGGCATAAGCCCATGCCAGATGGCGTTTTCCACGAAAGGCTGAATGATCATCGGCGGCAGGTAGCAGGCCAGTACTTCCTGACCGTCGATCTGAATATCGAACTCAAAGCCGTGGTCGAAACGCAGCCGCTCGAATTCAAGGTAGAGCTTCAGTGTCTGGATTTCGTCATAAACGGTGATCGAATCCTGTCGCGAGTGATTGAGGATCATGCGCAGCAGCTTGGAGAATTTGGCGATGTAGTCGGAGGCGCTTTCCACCTCGTTTTTGAGGATGAACAACCGAATGGAATTCAAACTGTTGAACAGGAAATGCGGGTTCATCTGCGCACGCAATGCTTTCGATTCCATTTCGTTGATCTGGCGGCTGAACTCGGCCCGCATCCGCTCGGCGCTTTGCACACGACGGATCCGCGAGCGCATGAACCAGATAGACGAAACCGTCAGCACCACGAACGAAAGCACGATGAACCACCATTGCAGCCAGAACGGCGGAATGATCTCCAGCGGATATTCGACGATGCGCTCGTGGCCGTTTTCATTCGACCGTACCTGGAAAACATAGCTGCCTCCGGGAAGGTTGTAATACGTCGCTTCGTCAGTACTGTTTCCGCTGCGCCAGTTGTCTTCGAGCCCTTTCAGGCGGTAGCTCACGAAGTTGCTGGCCGTGTTCGAATAATCGAGCACACCGAATTCAAAGGCAATATTGTTCTCGTCGTAATCGAACCGGTGCCGCTGCTCGATGTAAGCGCCACTTCCAAGGTTCAGCTCGCGCAATCCCTGGATATAGGGAATCGGGTCGTTTTTTTGCGGCAGGCTGCTACCCGAAGCGCTTGTCACAAAGCCATTTTTCTGCAGGAAATAAAGATTGCCCTTATCGAGCACGATGTCGTAAATGCCGGCCATTCCGTGCTGATTTTCCAGCGTCAGCGTCTGGTAAGCCGAGCGATCGATCACGGCAACGGATTGCGGTGTGAGTGCCCAGACGCAGTTGTGATCGTCGAACAAGAGCTTGTCGATCCGCATGGATTTCAGTCCGACGAGTGCGTTTATCCGTTTCACCAGCACATTTTTACGGATGTCGATCACCCAGATCCCGCTGGCCATCGTTCCGACCCACAGCAGACCTTTGTTGTCGAGCGCCATGCAGCGAATCACATCCCGCGGCAGCAAACGATCGAAAGCAGGTGTGAAAAACCGTTTGGTCTTCAGGTCGATCGCGCCAATTCCTTCTTCATAGCCGTAATACAGGTGATGGCCGTCTTTCACGAACGAAAAGAACCACGCGTTGTGTCGCGGCCCGGCGTCCGGTTTTTTCGGATGGTGGCGCAGTTGTTGCAGCTTGTTGCCCGCTATGGAATAATGCAGAATACCGTCGTATTTGGTTCCGATCCACAACACCGAATCGCCATCGTTGAACACCGCATTCGGCATCATGGAAACGGGATCGCTGTTCGTCGGACTCTTCGGAAAACGGATCATTTCTTTCAGCCCCTTTTCCGGCGTGAAGCTCCCGATTCGGTCCTGGCCGATCACCCAGTAATTGTTCCGGCCGCCGTACAAGACGAACAGCGCCGAAAAATCGAACGCAGGCTCTTTCCCGAAAAAACGATAGACTTTTCCCGTTCCGTCGGCNNGCTTTTGAAATACACCTCGCCCTTTTTATCGCTGTTGCAGGCCAGCCATTCGTTTTTATAAGGATGAAAAGCGATTTTCCGCATGTCGAACGGATAATGGTAGCGCTTTCCGTAGACCAGTGCTTCGTTTTGTATAAACAGGCCGTCTCGTCCGCCGATTGCGATCTGCGTACCGTTGCGCGCGATACGGACGGGCTGCGTAATGGAGCGTTCGGCATCGGCATAGCGGATAAATTCCTTGGTTTTGGTATCGAACAGCAGGAAATCGAAGTGGGAAGCGCAAATGTAGAGGTAACGCGAATCGCGCCAGTTGAGGTCTGAAACCGTATTCCGTAAGCCACTGAGCGGAAGCATTCCTTCAAACAGAAAGCGACGGTAAATGCCCTGGTTTTTATCGAAATAGAGCAATCCGCCCCCCAATGTTCCGATATAGAGATTGCCTTTTCCGTCCTGCTCGACACAGCTCAGGCGCTTTTCGTAGCCTGTCAGCTTCGTCGGCTCGATGAACGTTCCTTCATTCACCGGAAAGTGCTTCCACGCTTTGGTCTTTTTATTGAAGGAAAACAGGCCCTGCAACGAAACGCACCAGAACAGCTCAGGATTGTGACGATCGGCGATGATATCGGAAAACAGGTCGGCCCGTCGTGGATCGAGTCCCGGAATCTGCTTGCTCGGGCGGTAATTGGTGAACCGGTCTTTTTTAGCGTCGTAATAATCGAGCCCGCGGTAATGCGGACAAATCCAGGTTTCGCCGTCCGGATCGATAAAGATGGCCGTAGACCGGTTGTCGGAAACGGTTCCGCTTTTTTTCGGATCGTAGCGGTAATTCTTCACCCGCAGCGTCGCCGTGGAAATCCGGATCAAACCGCTGTTCATGGTGGCGGCCCAGACATAGCCTTTGTGATCGTAGGCGATCCGCAGCACCGTATTTCCGCAAATCGTGTTCGGATTGGAAGGATCGTTCTGAAAATGGATGAATCGCTGACCGTCGAACCGGTCGATGCCGTTACCCGTAGCAATCCAAAGAAATCCGTCCTTATCGTAAGTGACGTCGTTGATCTCGTTGGCGATCATACCGTTCTCGCGGGTATAATGATTGACCCCGCGCTGAGCCATTACAGAAGCGACACAGAAGCAGCACGAAAGGATGAGCAGGATTCTCATGTGGGTGCTAAAATCGGAATTTTTCGCATACGTGCTCATTCCGGATTTGAAAGCCAGTCACATGCGATTCCAACCATTTAAATCAATTTAATCTCATTTATGGTATGATTTTCGATAGAATACGACAACTTTATGTAAGATTAAACGTCTACTTCAACGTGTTACGCTCGCTCCTGCTCTCGATCTTTCTGCTGTCTGCAATTGCAGGCAAAGCATCCCACATTGTGGGGAGCGATATCTATTACGATTACCTCGGCAACGACCAGTATCGCATCACATTGATCCTTTTCCGCGACTGTGCTTCGACCGGTGCGGCATTCGATAATCCGGCCAGTGTAGGTATTTACAACAGCGCCGGACAGCTCATTCGCGAGCTCAGTCCGACTTATCCGGGAAGCGTTCCCACACCTGTGGTATTCAACAATCCGTGTGTGAGTGCTCCAAGCGGCATTTGTGTGGAAAGCGCCACGTACATCATGACAACGACGCTTCCGCCTTCACCGGGCGGCTATACGGTAGCTTATCAGCGCTGCTGCTACGGTAACTCCATTTCCAATATCATCAACCCCGACGACATGGGGCTGACGGTCACTACGCACATTCCCGGAACGCCTCACTGGGGAAATTCTTCGGCGCGTTTCGTGAACTACCCGCCACTGGTGATCTGCAACAACGAAGACCTTAATTTCGACCACTTTGCCACCGATCCGGACGGCGACAGCCTCGCTTACGATATGGTGACTCCGTTCAATGGTGGAACATCTTTCAACCCCGCACCTGCTCCACCGTCTGCTCCGCCTTACACACCGATTATGTGGGAAGCCGGTTACAACGCATTCGCGCCGCTTGGTCCGGGCTCCACGACGTTCATCAACCCGACGACCGGCAACCTGTTCACAGATGCCAATCAGCTGGGGAAATTCGTGGTCGGCATTCGCGTAAAAGAATACCGCAACGGCGTGCTCATCAGTACTACCGTGCGCGCTTTCATCTTCCGTGTTGTGAACTGCATCGTTCAGCTCCAGGCTGAGGTCGGCACGCAGGAAGAATCGCCTAACTTCGTTTCCTATTGCCAGGGCCTTACGTGGACCTTCGACAACCAGAGCTTTGGCGGCAGCAGCTACGAATGGGACTTCGGCGTGAGCGGCACCACAACGGATGTAAGCAATGCTTTCGAGCCGACATTCACCTATCCTGCTCCGGGCATTTACAACGTGCGTCTCGTTGTTAACCCCGGATGGCCGTGTACCGATACGACGTTCATGACGCTGAACCTGAACAACCCGCTGGAAGTGGATTTCACGTTCAATGATTCGCTGTGTTTCACCGGGAACAGCGTCAATTTCGACGCCCAGGTGATCGGACATCCGGACACCGATCTCAGCTGGGATTTCGGTCCGAACGCTTCCATTCCGAATGGTACCGGCGATCAGGTCAATGGTGTTCACTTCAGCAGTATAAACGACAACGAAGTCACATTGGTTGGTGAATACGGCGTTTGCAGCGATACGATACGCAAAACCGTATTCCTCTTTGCCGATCCTGTGGCCGGTCTCGACCTTCCGGACGGTTACGAATGCCTCGGCCTGACGCAGACGTTCGAAAATCATTCCCTCAACGCAACGGATTACCTGTGGGATTTCGGTGTGACCGGAACAACCACGGATGTAAGCACCGAATTCGAACCGACGTTTACGTTTCCGGCTCCGGGAACGTATACCGTTACGCTGACATCCAATATCTCGGCCGGCTGTTCGAACACCACGCAGAAAACATTCACGGTTTACGAGCTGCTGGAAGTTTCCTTTACGCACAGCGATTCGTTGTGTATTACGGGCAACAGCTTCGATTTTCACGGTGTTTCCAACGGTCCGCCGATCACGACCTATAGCTGGAATTTCGGCCCGAACGCCACACCTTCGTCAGCAACGACACTGGATGTGACAGGCGTTGTCTACAACCAGGCCGGGCAATTCCCCGTAACGCTCACAGCTTCTTTCCTCGGTTGCAGCGAAACGGCTACTTCACAGGTGTTCATTTTCCGCGAGCCGACGATCGACTTTACCATCCATCCGGATCTGCAATGTGCACCATTTGCTGCGCGTTTCATCGATCTGAGCTCGTCTGAGTCGCCGCTGATCTACACGTGGAATTTCGGTGACGGCAGCCCGACTTCGGACGAGCAGAATCCGGTTCATGTTTACAACGTTCCGGGACAATATCCGGTTACGTTGGAAATCCGCTCGACGTTCGGTTGCATCGACACGCTTACATTGACCAAACCCGATCTGATCTGGGTACACCCGACACCAACTGCCGGATTCTCCCTGACACCGGAAATGACGGACATTTGTCATGCACACGTTGAGTTCACCGACGAATCGTTAGACGGGCTGTTCTTCACCTACATCTTCGACGACGATAACAACGCCGCTTCGACGGAGCAAAATCCTTCGTACAATTACATGAATCCGGGATGGCATAATCCGCTCCAGATCGTGGAAAACGAATTCGGATGCAGCGATTCGGCGCGCAGATCGGTTTACATCGAGCCCTACACCGTTTACATTCCGAATGCCTTCACACCGGATGGCGATCTATTCAACGAAACGCTGATCACCGTCGCTGCATTGGAAGCCGTTGAATGGGAATTCAGAGTCTACAACCGCTGGGGCGAGCTCGTTTACACCGCCAACAGTCAGTACGACGAATGGGACGGCACTTACAAAGGAATTCCGGCGAAGGAAGGCGTTTACACGTACGTGTTGCGCTATATTTCCTGCTCAAGCGGCGAACGCTGGGAGGAAATCACGGGGCATGTCAGTTTGCTGCGCTAGTCCGGTCGGCCGGTCTCCAGTCCGGTCGGTCCCAAAGCCTGCCGGTAGGCGGGTCTTAAAGTCCTAAAATCTTGGTGTCCTCAAGTCTTGATACCCTGAAATCCTGATATCTTGACGTCCTAACGTCTTGCCCTCTATTTAAACCAGCCGGAATACATCACGTAATTGTTCGCTATGCGCTGTACTTCTCCGGCGAAGAGCTCGGGAGAAAGCGTTTTTACTTTTTTGGCGGGAACGCCGGCGTAGATGCTCCACGATTCCACGCGCGTGTTTTCGAGCAGAATGGCCCCTGCAGCGATGATGCAGTTCTCTTCGATGTAACAATTATCCATCACGATAGCACCCATGCCTACGAGCACGTTGTCTTCGATCGTGCAGCCGTGTACCAGCGCGTTGTGTCCGATGGAAACGTTATTGCCGATTACTGTTTTTGTCTTTTCGTAGGTACAATGGATCACAGCACCATCCTGAACGTTGACCTGGTCGCCCATGCGGATGGAATTCACGTCGCCGCGGATTACGGCATTGAACCAGACGGAGCAGCGATCGCCCATGATGACATCACCGACGACAGTAGCGTTTTCCGCCAGCCAGACATCTGCTCCGAATTGCGGTTCGGTCCCGCGACATGCTTTGATAAGAGCCATTTTTTGTTTTTTGAGATGTTGTAAAAATACCGTTTTCGGTGATCACACGTACATTTCTGAGCGTCGGTTTATTTATTGCAATCGCTGACAAAAATGTATCATGAAAAAGCGCTAACTTGCCCTAACCAATATTCTTTATACGATGATTAATGCAATTAACTGGTTTGAAATCCCGGTGAAGGATTTCGACCGCGCCAAAGCTTTTTACGAAACACTTTACGGAAGTCAGATCCAGGAAATGCCGCATCCGGAATATCGTTACGGCATGCTTCCCAGCGATATGCAGAACGGTGTCGGCGGTGGAATCGTTCAGGGCGAAGGTTTCGAGCCATCGGCAACCGGCGCCGTTGTTTACCTCAATGGTGGCGACGATCTGAGTGTTCCGCTTTCAAAGGTCGAATCGGCGGGGGGAAAGATCCTCATGCCGAAAACCTCTATCGGCCCGAACGGCTATATGGCTCACATCATGGACACGGAAGGAAACCGGGTCGCATTGCACTCTATGAATTGAATTGTTACTTTTTGGCCATAGCCCTCCGCCGCGGCGGATACCAAAAAACGCATTTTCCGATTGCGCAGATCGCCGTCCGCCAGGGACCGATCAACGGAAAGAAGGGATCAGGATCCCAAACGCAAGCGCTTTCCGAGATCGGTTGGCCTGCCAGCCGGCTTGAATAAAATCATTTTCAGAAACTCTTCTGTTTTACCTCCACCAATTAATGATCAATGTTTGATGCAATCGGATCATTCTTATAACAATCGAGGATAGCGAATCTACGAAGCCCAGAGTTTCATTTTTCAGAGTGGAACAATTCGGAGGAAAAAGAAACGGGCGGTGCACTCTCCTCACCGCCCGTTATCTGACTGGGCTTTTTTACCTAACTCTCTTTAAATTTACTTATGCTACACTCAGTCAAATAAGATGTTACCCGAAGATGCTCTAGCGGTAACGAGATATTTCGAATGATCGTTGGTCATGACCAGCGTTCCGTTTTCTGCTTCCTTTTTCCGGCTTCCTTTCTGCACCTTCACTTTACCGAAATCGGCTGCGAGGTCGAAGTTCAGCTCGTCGTAGTTGTTTTTCAGGCGGAAGTTGCCGTTTCCGTAGTCAAGTGTCACATTCATATTGCCCGTGAGCTCCATGTTTTTGGCCGTTACGTTTCCGGAATGTGCCGTGATCACCGCCTCGCCTTTGGTATCTACCAGCACGATGTTGCCGAAATCCGATTCGACGTCGAGGTTTCCGTCAAGGTCCATAATACTTGTGCTGCCGGATGAGTTATCGACGATCAGCTTGCCTTTCATCTGGGTAATAGTGATATCGCCGAAAGCGTTTTCTGCTGTCAGGTCGCCGGTAAGGTCTTTCACGGAAATATCTCCCGACTCGACGTTCAGCGTGGTCGTCGCCGTTACATTGGTCAGCGTTACGTTACCGATGTCGTTTTGTATGGCGCAGGTCGTTCCTGCGAGACTATCGATCACCACGGAACCCGATGTGGATTGCACGCTGAGCATGCCCGTGATCCGGTGCAGTTCCACAGACCCGAAATCGGAAACAATGGTGGTGTTTCCCTGGAGAAGCGTACCGTTGATCGCACCCGATGCCGAATGTATGTTGACAGGACCGTTGATCACTGAGAGGTGGATATCACCGAACGAAGCATCTGCTTTCACGCTTCCGGTAACTTCTCTGATATCGATCTCGCCACTGGTAGCACCGGTTTCGATTTCCATCTTGCAATTTTCGATGCGAACATTTCCGAAATCACTTTCAGCTTTGCAGCGACCGCTGCGCAAGCCTTTTACCTCGACGTCTCCGTTGTTCGTGTGAATGGTCATATTGATGCCTTCCGGAACTTCGATGTACAAGGTGCCGTTCGGATCGTGACCGCCACCGCAGCGCGCGTTCGAATGAACGGACATTTTCAGTGACTGGCCGCGTTGCTCGTACTCGACCGGATAGATCGGCACTTCATGCTCATCCCGGTTTTCCGTTGTCGGGATTACAGTACGGATGTGCACCAGCTTGTCGGGCGAGGACTTGATGAAAATATCGCTTTGGACCGCGCTTATTTCCAGCTGTTTCACGCCGCTGAACACCGTGTCGGTTTCTTCCGAGCCCATGCTGAAGAAATAATTTGGCGGCTCGATGGGCAGAAACCCCATAACAGCTATCCCTCTTGGCAGCGTCGGCATGGCCGGAGGTGTAATCCGGGCTACGGGTAATGCTTCGGCTAAGAAAGGGGATAGCTGCTCCGGCTCGGGCTTTGTTACTTCAGGTAGAATTGCCGGAGAGGGTTCTGTACTATTGGTTGTTACGATTTCTGGTGTCGGGGCAACGGTTGTTGTGTCTTCTTCCTGCTGCGGCACATTGCTGATGGCAACGACGGCCGGTTTAGGAGTTTCGGGCTTCTGGTCCATGTTGTAAACCACCGTAGCTACGGCTACCGTTGCACAGCTCAGGCCGGTGAACAGCCATTTCATACCGAATTTAGCGGCGAGCTTTGTACCGGATTTCATGCCCAGTTTTGAAAGCAGCTCCTGTTCTTTCCCCATAGGAATGAACACGGCTGCAGGTGTAGCGAATGCCAGTTTTGCTTCCATCTCGATGAATTTATCCGTTACAAAATCATCTCCGTCCGAGGCTAAGATCCTTGCCTTGAACAGATCCCGGAGTTCCCGGTCCGTAATGGTTGAATCAAATGCGCTCATGGAGTTTTTTCGTTAATTGTTCTTTCAATCGCTGGTAGTACACTTTCAACTGGTTTTCGGGCTTGTCGATGAACTTCGCAATCTGACTGTAAGCCATGCCTTCGCTTCGCAGCAAGAGGAGCATGCGCTGCCAGTCTTCCATTTTGTCGAGTTCTTCGTCGAGCACCTTCAACTTCGGATTCACTGCCGATTCCGCCTGTGTTCCGCCGGCATGTTTTTCCACCTTCTCGAGATCGGTGGTCACAAAGCCTTCTTCTTTCTTCGTATCGCGGTAATGGTTCCGCAGATAGTTGATGAAGATCCGGAATACGAACGAAGCGAACTTTTCTTCCGTTTCGAATGTGTAATTGCCCAGCGTGTCAATGACCTTGTAAAGGGTTTTGTAGATCAATGTCCAGGCTTCGTCTTCGGAGACATTCCAGGTCCTTATCGCATAGGAATACAACTTCTTTCCATAGCGATTGTAGATTTCGCCAAGGAGCTCGGTCTTGTCCAGATGCGAGAGCTTGTATGTCTCTTCCGCCATTACCTGCATTAATTTTTTGCCCTTTAATGAATAGAACACGGATAGGTAACACCCGATATAATTTTTTTTCGGGATGAATGTAGCAGATCGTCGGACAGCAGCACAGACTTTTCGGAATCAACGGTATCATAAATCCATGAATGAACTAAAAACAGCTGCGAGTTGATGAGCGGTAAAACGAGTTTGTGAGTTGGTGAGTTTTTGAGTTGGTGAGTTGAAGAGTTATGAGTTGGAAGTTTGAATTTCTTTATCTCTCCTTAAGTGAAGCCGACCAACACAAAAGAGTGAATGAGTTTCAGAGTTGGAAAACAACTAGCAACTCATAACTCGCCAACTCAGCAACTCCTGATTATCTTTGCACTCGAAATGCGGAAAACGGTCTTGTTATACGGTTGGTTGCTGGCGGCGGTGCTGGCGGGTTGTGAGGAGAAAAAGAAGCCTGCTCCTGCTCGTCCGAAGCCTGTTTCCTACGATGTTGCTTTCGGTGATCTGCCGCATAATTATGCGAGCAATTACGCCGATACGATCCGTTCTTATTTCTACAATCAGATTCAGGCGGACAAGTTCAGCGGAATGTTCCTGGTGGCAAAAAACGGCCGCATTATTTTCGAGCATTACCAGGGAATGGCGGATATCAACCAGAAGCACGCGATGTCGGCCCATACGCCCATGCACGTTGCTTCGATCTCGAAAACCGTTACGGCGGTGGCTGTTCTGCGACTGGTCGACCAGGGAAAAATCGTTTTGGATAAAGATGTGCGCACGTATCTGCCCACACTTCCTTACGATGGAATTACCGTCCGTATGCTGCTGAATCACCGTTCGGGCATTCCGTATTACGGCTATTTTCCCGACACGATCTGGCCGCGGTCGAAAATGATGCGCAATAAAGATGTATTGCAAGCGCTCAACAAACATAAGATACCGCTCTACTACCCTGCCGGCACGCTGTTCTCGTATTGCAACACGAATTATGCCCTGCTGGCGCTGGTGGTCGAAAAAGTGACCGGGAAATCGTTCCCGAAAGCAATGGACGAGCTGATCTTCCATCCGCTGGAAATGACCGATTCGTTTATTTACGAGCCGTCGCGGGAAAAACAGCTGATGGCGCAGTCCTACAATTCAAAAGGTGTTTTGCAGGAAACAACGCACCTTGACTACGTCTACGGCGATAAAAACCTCTACACCACCGCCCGCGATCTGCTGAAATTCGACAAAGCGACCTATTCCGATGCGTTCCTGAGCAAAGCCATGAAAGCCGAGATGTTCAAAGGCTACAGCTACGAACGCGAAGGCAAAGCCAATTACGGACTTGGCATCCGCATGCGTGAAGAACAGGGCAAACAGCCGTTTTTCTTTCATACAGGATGGTGGCACGGCAACACGGGGTGTTACGCTACGCTGCGTTCCGACACGGTTTGCATGATCATTTTATCGAACCGCTACACCCGCCGGATCTTCCGCATCAACCGGCTGTCGCTGGCGTTTGGAAATTATCCATTCGCGCCTTTTGAGAATCTCAAGGAGTCGATTAAGCAGTTTGGGAAGTCAAAAAAAGACGACGAAGAATTCGAAGAATAGAAGAATCTTTCACCACAAAGGAGCAAAGTCTTTCTTGACGCACTTTCACGGAAAGGAAGCAAAGAGAACTCGTTTAGAATATGCTTCACCCTCTTCCGCTATGCGGAAGGAAATTAAGTTGCCAATCGTAAGATTCACCTTAAATGCCTTTGCTTTCTTAACAAACACAGCAAAGCCATTATTCTTTGCTCCTTTGTGGTAAAAAAATTCCAAAATTGAAAGTTGGTCTTTGATTGTTCCAAATTTTCCATTTTGAAATTTTCCATTAAATCAAAAAAAGTCCGTAGCATTGCTCCGATAACGCATTCACTTTCAAAGCAACTACTATGAGCAAGAAGCAGATCATAATGAACGCCGACGATTACGCCGCCTGTCAGTTCATCAACAACGGTATCATCGAAGGCGTAAAGCTGAATAAGATCAACAGTGTGAGCTGCTTNNGCTTTGTGACGCATGCCCGCTCGAAAGACGACGTGCTGCAGCTCATCGACCTGAAAGCAGATCACAATTTCCAGATCGGTCTGCATGTGTCGATTACCTGCGGTTATCCGCTCACGTTGTGTACGACGATGAAGCCCGGCGCCGGACAGCCGTTCTACAATGTCCAGGAACACGATTACGTCAATATCGATACGGAAGAGCTACGCACGGAGCTGAAAAACCAGATCAACCTGCTGCAGTCGTGGCTGGATTCGAAANNCACCACGGCGTGATCTATTTCTTCGATCGTTTGTTCAAGGTATTTTCGGAAGTTGCCAAAGAATACAACATTCCGATCCGCAGTCCGCTTCCGTGGTCGAAGAGCGATTTCGCATTCAAGACCTTCAACAACAAAGGCATTCCAATCAAGCTGGAAGGTTTGAAAAACGGACTGAATATTTTCCTGGAAACCCTCCGAAACAACGATCTCCGCGACCGCGAGCTGTTGAAAATGCTGAAGGGCCAGAAGAAAACGACCATCAAGAATCAGATTGCAGGCTTGAAAGGAATCATTCGTCATCCGCTGTGTTACACCGATACGATCTATGGTCAGCCGTACCTGAAGAACCTCATCGACCTGATCTCACAAACGCCGAACGACCAGACCGTGGAGTTCATGTTCCACCTTGGCTCCGGAAAAGAAGATGCGGAAATACCGAAAGGCATCAACCGCAATTACTTCAAATGGCGCAAGAAGGAGCTGGAAACGCTGAAACAGCTGGATATCGCTCAGATTATGAAAGATTACCAGGTGACGACGGCGAATTATACCGGTTTGGTTTGACAGTACCAGTCGCCGGTCTCCAGTCATTGGTCACTAGTCGAGTCCCGAACACGACCAGGACGGTTATCCTCCCCCTCGGTCCCCCTCCAAAGGGGGAAGCTTTTAAAAACTGAATACGTAGCCGACGCTGAAGCCCCACAGACGTAAATCGGTGCGGTAGAGCTCGGCGATCTTGTGCTCGTGGATATCTCCGTTGGTAACGTTCACGAAAGTCGTATTGATATCGCGGCCGTCTTCGCTGGTCGGTTCTCCGGTTCCACCACCGTGCATGGCTTCGTGGTCGTGATCTTTCATGTATTTCACGTTCACGTATTCAAACTTCCCGAAGCTTTTCATGAAGTTCACGGAGAAGTACAACCGGTGACGGTCTTCCGTAGCAACGTTTCTGAAAAGGCGGTTCATATCGACCTCTACGCCTACCTCGCCTCCGTAGAAAAAGCCACGGTCTTTCTGGAAGGTGTTGCGGTCCATCGGTACGCAGTCGTCTTCTTCACCGGGAATGGCAATCGCGATCTTGGAACGCATAACGGCCCCACCGATCTGAGGCGTGATAAATCCGCGAACAGGTCTGTAAGCATGCCCGATGTGGAATTTCGTCCCGAATTGCCATTTGTTCATGGCGCTGGAAAAAGTCACGTCGGTCGTGGTCTGACTTTCGTCGTCGAAAATATACGTTTGCTGCATCGTACGGTAGCTGTATGAGCCCAGGCTTCCTTTCAGCTCCACCATCATGGGGAATCGCGGTAAAGGCTTGTAGGCGAATTGCAGTCCGATGCCGGCATTGGTGCTCATTTTCGGCATCACGGAGCGCACAGGAATATCAGCGGTAAAATACGTTCCGATCTGCGCCTGTTGAGCGGCAGAAAAGAAAGGAACGAAGAGCAAAAGAAGGTAAGCGTGTCTCATACTCAAGGGTATTTGGTATGAAAGTATAAATGCAAGAATTGTACCAATGAAAAAAGCGACTCCGAAGAAACCGCTTTTTCTGTTATTTATGGAGGGTTACAGCTGTTATTTCACGAGCTGAACCATGCCTGTTTCTTTGAATACTTCATTGGCTTTGCTTTCCGCTTCGATGGTGTAGAAGTAAACACCTTCCGTCATCAGGTTGCCGCCGGCATCCGTACCATCCCATTTGAAATCAGGTGTATCAAACTCACGAATGGTATTTCCCCAACGATTCACGATCGAACATTTCAGGGATTTGATTCCGTCGAAGTTCACCAATTGGAAGTAATCGTTGTCGCCGTCGCCGTTTGGCGTGAAGACGTTCGGAACCGACAGGAAGCAAGCCGCAGACGCCATGATGGTGAATGTTTGCGGATCGGAAATGCAGCCGTTTGCCGTAGCCACTACCGTAAAGGTCGTCGTTCCGCCTACCGTGATCGTATTGCCCGATCCGGTGAGGTTGCCCGGCTGCCATGCGAATGTACTGCCCGGCTGGTCGGATGAAACCTGGACGTAAACCGGCTCGCCCGGACACACTTCCATATCTCCCGGAACGCTTACAACAGGATCCGGAAGCAGAGTTACTTCGATCGAGTCTTTGGCCTGCGGACAGAAATAGTAATCACCCGTTACATAAACCCATCCCGGAGAGCTAACCGTTGTTGTGCTTCCCGTAGAACCGGTCGGCGACCAGTTGTATTCCATATCCGGCTGGTTGGAAATCGCAACGATGTTCGCCGATTGGCCGTCGCAAAGAGCGATCGGGCCTTCTGTTTCGATGTTTACGATCAGATCCGGAATGACGTGAATGATAACCGTTGTATCGTCTGTACAGCCTGCCGGTGAAGTTACCGTGAGTGTGTAGCTGGTATTTCCAGGCGCCGGTGTTACGTCGATCTCAGAAGCCGTGCTTCCACCCGGCGACCAAAGGTAAGTCGAGTTCGGAACGCCTGTCGGCCAGGCTTCGAGGTTATTCGTCATGCCGTTACAGATCGTATCGTTCCCGTTGATGAAGATAAAGGCATGCGGTGTAGGATTTACCACGATGGTGCGGTTCACGATGTTGGAAACGCAGCCTTGCGGTGAAACAGCCGATACCGAATAAACAGTCGATGTCGTTGGCGATACGTTCAGCACAGCGTTGTTCACGCCACCCGGGTTCCAGGTATAATTCAGGTTCGGAGTAACGGAAGAAGCCGTCAGCTGGCCCGCTTCACCTACACAGATTGTGTCGTTGGGTGTTGCCGTGATCACCGGTTGCGGGTAGTTGCCTACTGTAATCGTATCGCGGGCATAACAGATCGGTGCGAAGCTGATATCGTCGAGCGCAAAGTCGTTACCGCCTACGCTGGTGTTCTGATTCACGATACAGATCTGAGCGCTGGTTACTACGCCTGAGTTCCAGGTCTGGTAGAACTGCTGCCAGTTACAAGCTGTCGGGGAAAGTGAAAATACGCTTCCAAGCGGTGTACCGTTAATCGAAAATTGCAGGTTCGCAACCGTCGGATCGTTGAGCGCAGAAGCTGCCCATGCGCGGAACTGGTAATCAGTGTTGGCGTTTACAGCAACTGTCTGGCACCAAACGTCCGTTCCGGGCGTACCGGCGCCGTTTACCACCATCATTTTATTTCCCGGATCCGGTGTGTGGTCCTGGCAAACTGCAAAGTTGTTGTGTACAAGGCTCGGCGATGTCGTAATCGCATACGTTCCTTCGCTGGACAGTTGTCCCCAGGAACCACCAGTACCAACAGCGTAATCGGTTGTAAAGTTGGTATTGCCCTGTTCGAAGTCACCGTTCACAATCAGGTTGTCTCCCATGAGACCAACGCGTACCCAGTAGTTACCCGGTTGTGTTACAAAGCGCGTTGTGTTCGTACTGTTGTTATCCCACAGGTAGCTATCGTAGCCCGGACCTGCATTCAACTGGATGCTGGAACCAGCACAGAATGTCGTGTCGTTTCCAAGGTCCACTTCAAGCGTTCCGAGGTTCATGGTGATCGTTGCTTCGTCTGCCGGACAAGCGCCGTTTGCAGGGAAGGAATACGTAAAAGTATAAGTGCCCGAAGCGATCGTTCCGGTTGCCCACTCGCCTGTTCCGATATTGAATGTACCGGATGCAGGAACGGTTGTCTCGGCCCAGTTACCTCCACCTGAAGCGTTTGCCGCAAGGAAATCGTTGAGATCGATGATCGGACCCGGTGAGCAGTAATCGGCTGCGTTATCAGCACCTGCCGTGAACGGAGCCGTGATGGTCACAACCAGCGTTTCTTCATCCGAGCAACCGGTAATACCGTCATAAATGTAAATGGTCTGAGACGTGTTCACGTTCGAACCGGTAGCCAGCAAGGTTCCCGTTCCGAGCGAACCGGTGTAGTAATGCTGATTGCCGCTCAGGTTCGTTCCCGTGATCACCGGAAGTGTATAAGCGCCACATGATGAAACCGGCGTTGCAGTCGTGATATTCGGCGTCTGGTAAATCGTTACCGCAATGTTGAATACGGAATCCGGACAGGTCAATGCAGCTCCGCCGTCGATGGTATACGTATAGTTACCGTTGGTGTTCACACCTTCGGTGAACGTTCCCTGGTAGCCGTTCGTTAATGCGGAAGGGCCGGTCCAGACACCTGTCTGCGAAGCGTTAGTCAATTCATCGAAGAGATCGAAGGATCCACCTGTGGCACAGTCCGTTTTGGTCAGGTTCACCGGTGCCGGGGTGCAGACCTGCAAACGCAGCTCGTCAAAACCGGCATCGTTGCCCGGACCTCCGGCGGTGTTGGTGATGATCTGGAATTGAACCGTCGGTGTGGTGGCCGTAAATGTCAGGATAATGTTCTGCCACGTTCCGTTGGTGATCACGTTCTGCGTAGCCAGTACAGCAGCGCTTCCATCCACAACCTGGAAAGTCAGGTCATTAGTGAGCCCGAATGTTTCACGGGTCCAGAAGCTGAAGCGGTATTGTTTCCCGATACAGAAGTCGGTGAACTGACGATCGTAAGCCATTCCGACAAATCCATCCTGGAAGTTCATATACAATCCGCGCGTACCATGGTGTACACAGCCCGCAAAGTTCTGTGGCGTATTCTGATAAGTGGTACCCGGCACAATTCCAGGAATAACGGTGGCGTATTCAAATGATTCAAGTGACAGGTCCGTCCAGGTGCACTGTGCATTCGCGGAAAAACCTGAAACCAGCAAAGCCGTAGCAGCCAGCCAGTTTTTACATTGTGTTAATATTTGCATCATTGCGTGTATAGAGATAACAAAAGTACGCAGAAAATGGCTTGCAGGTTGCTTCAGGCTATGCGGACAAAATCGGGACAATGCTTAAAAAGCGATCTGATTAACACCACATTAGCTGCAATACAGACAAGACATAAGCAAAAATGGGCACTTGCCGAAGCAAATGCCCATCCAGGGTTAACGTTAACCCAGTATTTATTGAACGATCAATTTGGAAATTGTCGTCTGTCCTTCATTGGAAATGTGCAGGAAATAAACGCCTTTTTCCCATGTTGCAACATCCAGTTTCATAGAAGAAGTGAACGCTTCTCCGGCGAGGATCTGTGCACCTGCCATGTTGAACACGCGTACTTCGCTCTGCTGGTTGTTCGGGATAAAGATCGTTACCTGATCTTTCGCAGGGTTCGGGTAAACTTCCAGGCCTGCGATGCTGTTTTCGGACAGGGAAGTGTAGTCGATAATCTCCACTTCGAATTCGAACTCTTCTTCGCCGCAGTCGTTGCTTACAGTCAAGGTTACGGTGTATGTTCCGTAATCGTCGTATGTATGTGTAACGCTTGCAGGACCGTTAGCGATCGTTTCACCGTCACCGAAATCCCAGCTGTAGTTGTCTACGTTCTGAGCGCCTGTTGCAGAGAAGAATCCTGTGAAGTCGATCATAGAACCGGAGATACCGGTTGCAGAAGGAGCTTCCTCCACTTCAACGTTGATCGTACCGATTCCGAGACATCCCGCAGGGTTTGTTACGTAAGCAACATAAGGACCTTCTTCGCCTACTTCAACTGTTTGCGTGAACGCGTTGGTACCGCTCCAGATGTAATCTGAACCTGGGTTACCAGCATCGAGGATGATTGTCTCGCCTTCGCAGATCGTTGTATCGTTACCGAGGTCAACGATCGGGTTGGTGTTCAGGACTTCGAATGCGCCGATGTTTTTAGAGCAAGTTGCTGTTGTGTCTTTGGAGATCCAAACGTTGTATACACCCGGCAACAGGTCTGTGAACGTTGTTCCAGACTGCCACTCTGTTGGTGGAATTGTTGTTCCCGCTCCGGAAGTGATACCGTAAGCAGCGCTTGCAGAGTTGATTTCCAGGTTGTCGATTGCATGACGGAAAGCACTTCCGCCTGTCTCTGCGCTGAAGAGGTGTTTCCAGTTAGCAACATCTTCGCTCAGGTAAGCTGCAGGCAATTGGATATTGTTGAATACCACCGTTCCGTTTACCGTTACAGTCGCTTTACCATCCGCAGTGATATCGAGGATAACCGGTACATCTGTCAATGATCTCCAGAGTCCTGTGTTCGTAGAGTAAGCTACCGTTTGTGCACTTGCAGGTCCGAACGCGTTGTTTGCCGTCCAGCCGTACACCAGGTAAATACCTGTAGCATTTCCGTTCTCTTCCGGATTGGCGAAAGAGTCGAAGCTCAGACGCAGCTTGGTTCCTCTACCGTTTCTGGCCGAACCGTTTGCTGTCGGAGTAGCATCGTCACCGAAAGAGTAAGTGATACCGTCAGCACCACCGCTGAGTGGCTGGTCAACCGTCATTTTGAACGAAACTTTCATTCGGTTATCGTTCACAGTCGTCGGAGGCGTGTTGATCTGGAGGTAACCGGAATTAGTACCTGCAGAAGGTGTAAGAACAGCTCTTCCAGCCGTCAGGGATGCGTTACCAGAAAGTACAGCTGCACCGTCGGCGTCAGCGAAGTCATTTGTGTAGAGAACACCGTTTTTCTGACCGAAAATGTCGCTCAGGACAATTGTTCCTTCGGCGTTGCAGTCATAATGTGTCACGGCAACATCAGCACCGAAACCAACTACTACGTCCACTCGTACGGAATCCAGGTAGTCATCCGGCGGGCAGGAAGAAGATTGCAATTGGTAGAAGAAGGAGTAAACGCTGTCTTCTGTAGGGATGAACTGGAAATCATCTGTTGTGTTCCATGGCTGAAGCTCTGTTGTACCGTCTGGTCCCAACCAGCGGTATTGCCACTGACCACCGCTGGTGATCTCTGCAGGAAGACCTTCAATGCTGATCGTCACAGGAGCTCCTGGCTCACAGATCTCAGATGGCGAGTAGGTCGCAATTCCGGCTACGGAAGTTACCGGCGTTACTTTTACTGTAGCTGTGTCTTTACAGCCGTAAGCGTCTGTTCCGATAACCGTGTATGTTGTTTGAACGGACGGAATCAGCGTAACGGTGTCAGCTGTAGCAGAAGGAGACAATTGATTGGTCGGCGACCAAATGTAAGTTGAAGCACCGGAAACGCTTACGTTAGCCGGATCGCTTGTACATACAGCGATGTCTGTTGAAGTCAGGGAAAGAGTCGGAGGTGTATACAATGCAACTGCAGCTGTGTCAGTCGTATCGCTCTCCATAGAGTATGAGCAGCCAACAATAGCACGGTATTCAATTGCTTCGGTGATGGCTGGCGTCGTGTATGTTGGAGACGTTGCGGTAGGAATCGAGGTCCAGCCGGAACCATCGTTCACTTGCCACTGATACGTCATTCCGGCAAAACCGTTATAACTTGGATCAAGAGACAGTTCGGTCGTCGAAAGTGGACAAACGGTATCAGCTGTCATTGTAACAGGTGAGTGAACCGGTGTGCCGGAGCAGTCAGGCACCATTACCAACTGTACATTCGGGTATGAGTTTGCCGTTGCAAGCGTGTTCCCGCCTGCGGTTGTTGGCGGTGTGGCCGGATTCGGGTTCGTACCGTCTGCATAATAGTACAGTGAACGCGCATTCGCCGTAGTTGTTATTCTCCAGGCTGCTCCCGGAGATGCATCAGCATAACTAGGTGCATTTTCGTCGACACCTATGATGATGTTCTGCGTGCCGTTCCATTCAAATGGCGTGGTCAGTGTGATTTCCATCCAGTTTCCTGCTGCCGGGAATGTTACTGTACCACTGAAACAGCTGGTCAGGTTACCGATCACTTCCCAGTCGCTGTTATTCGCGAAAGAGTTTTTGTTCGTATGGCCCACATATACTGTCCAGTTATTTGAGTCATCGGTCGCCCCTCCGCTGTAATAAAAACGGATTTTGGTGATGTTCAGGTTCGCCGCCCCTCCAGCAGCAAGCATGTCAGCAGCCAGGTAAATATTCTGGGAATACGTATAACCGTAATAGCTTTTAATCGGTGTATTGGTGGTCGTTCCCGTACCATTACCGATCGTTAGGGTGGTTTGTGCGATCGCGCTGCTTGTAACAGTTCCCAGAGCGAGCATAAGCCCAAGTCTCAGGGAATTTTTACGGAGCAATGACAATTTGCTAAGTAATTGATTATTCATACAGTAAAATTTAGTGCTCTAAAATTAGGGACACTTACCAGGGTAAACAGAAAACCAGCCGAGACAAAATGCAGACAAACAGGCAGAAAACCACAAATTCATGATAATCAACCGTATTAACATTTGTGTTAGCTGGGCTTTATAGTTATTTCATCTGGTTTTTTCACGCGAACCATCTGAATGGAAATGATTCTACACAAGGTAACAAAAGGCTTACACGATGAATTCATTGCGTTTCCTGTTACCACAAACAAAAAAGGCACCCGTCGGAACGGATGCCTTTTCGATTATTCCTCAAAACGGTTACTGAACAACCAGTTTTGAAATGGTGGTTTGTCCTTCATTGGAAATGTGCAGGAAGTAAACCCCTTTCTCCCACATTGCAACATCCAGTTTCATAGATGAAGTGAACGCTTGTCCGGCGAGGATTTGTGCTCCTGCCATGCTGAATACGCGTACTTCGCTCTGCTGGTTGTTCGGGATAAAGATCGTTACCTGATCGTTTGCCGGGTTCGGGTAAACTTCCAGACCTGCGATGCTGTTTTCAGACAGGGAAGTGTAGTCGATGATCTCTACTTCCGTCTCGTATTCTTCTTCACCGCAATCGTTGCTTACAGTCAGTGTTACGGTGTATGTTCCGTAATCGTCGTAGGTGTGTGAAACGCTTGCAGCTCCGTTCGGGATAGATTCGCCGTCGCCGAAATCCCAGCTGTAGCTGGTCACATTTTCAGCACCTGTTGCCGTGAAGTAACCGGTGAAGTCTACCATCGAGCTTTCGAAACCTGTTGCAGACGGCGCTTCGAGCACGTCTACATCGATATTACCGATTGCAAGGCATCCGGCAGGATTTGTTACGTAAACCATGTAAGTACCCGCTTCGTCAACTTCGATTGTTTGTGTGAACGCGTTGGTACCGCTCCAGATGTAACCAGAGCCCGGATTGCCGGCATCGAGTGTGAGAGTTTCACCTGCACAGATCGTTGTATCGTTACCGAGCTCAACAACCGGATTCATATTCAGGATTTCGAACGCACCAAGATTTTGACCGCATTCAGCGAGTGTGTCTTTGGCCATCCATACATTGTAAACTCCAGGGAACAGACCTTCGAAATCTGAGCTGATCTGCCAGTCGGTCGGAGGCGTCGTTGTACCGGCACCTTCTGTGATACCGTAGAGCATGTTTGTTTTGTAACCGATATACAGATCGTCGATTCCGTGACGGAGCGCATCACCACCGGTTCCTGCAGAGAACAGGTGTTTCCATGTAGAAACATCAGCATTCACATACGCAGGCGGCAACTGAATACCGTCGAAAATCACAACACCGTTTACCGTAACAGTTGCTTTCCCCTGATCGGTGATGTCCAGCTCGACCGGAACATCCGTCAACAATTTCCAGAGAGCGGTATTCGTAGAATAAGCCAAAGTCTGACTGTTTCCAGGTCCGTAAGCGGTTGTGCCTGTCCAGCCCCATACGAGGTAGATTCCGGTAGCATTGCCGTTCTCGGAACCGTTATTGGCAGCGTCGAATGNNCAGCCCGGATCCTTTTCCGTTGTGAGCAGGACCAGGTCCTCCCGGAACAGCATCGCTACCGAAAGAGTAGGTCAGACCGTCACCACCACCGGTTCCCCAGTTGTTGATTGGCTGGTCGGCCGTCAGTTTGAACGAAACGTGCAGCGGATTTCCTGCTACAGCAGGCATTGGTGCTGTAACATCCATGAATCCTGTAACGCCGGTTGCAGAATTGGTCAGAATACCTCTTCCTGATGTAATGGAAGCGTTTCCTGTAAATACCGCCGTAGGATTAGCGGCAGAGAAGTCGTTCGTGTACACTTCAATAAGTTCCTGCTGACCGAACGCATCGCTCAAAGCAATGATACCGTCGCTGTTGCAGTCGTAGTGTGTCAGCTCGACGTCAGCACCAAAGCCGATCGTAACGGAAGTGTAAATAGAATCGAGTGATTCAGGGCAGGAAGTAGAACGGATCTGGTAGTAGAAACCGTAAACGCTGTCTGCGCCCGGAATAAAGCTGTATTCATTGGAAGAGTTCCACGGCTGAACCTCAGTCCCGTCCGATCCAAACCAACGGTATTCCCATTGACCACCGCTGGTAATCTCCGCAGGAAGACCTGTGATCGTTGCCGTTACAGTTGTTCCCGGCTCACAGTTTTCACCCGGTGAAAAGGTTACTTCAGGGCTAATAGATGCAAGTGGAGTAACTGTTACAAAGGCTGTATCCGTACAACCAGCTGTTGTACCAATCACACGGTAAGTTGTTGTAATGGAAGGCAGTATGAATACTGTATCCTGTGTAGCCGGAGAAGTCAGACCCGTTGTAGGCGACCAGAGGTAGCTATCTGTTCCTGAAGCGATGATATTCGCAGGATCTCCGGAGCAGGTCGCAATATCTGTGGAGTTAACCGCAACTGTTGGGTACTCATGTACATTCACTGCGATGCTTGTTGTTGTGTCTGACTCCATGGAGTTGGCGCAGGTAACGATCGCACGGTATTCCATATCTCCGGTAAGCACACCGCTTGCAAGTGTCGAAGTAGTTGCAGCAGGAACATCTGCCCAGCCTGATCCGTCATTGCTCTGCCATTGGTAGCTGATACCCGTCATGTAATAAGCATTGCTTGAAGACAGCACTACAGAATCACCTGTACAGATGTCTGCGTCGCTCGTTACGGTTAGTCCGTTTCCTGGCTGACCCGCACAAGCTGTCGAAGGCGTCATTTCCAGCTGGATGTTCGGAACGTGTCCGTGACGATTTGACGCTGTTATCGGTGCTGCCGGATTGAAATTCGTAGCGTTGCTCGAATGGTACATGGAGCGGTTGCTTCCCACTTCTGTTTTCTGGAAGAGCGTTGCACCGGAAGTATTGGAGTTTTCATCCACAGCGATCACCATATTGCTGGTTCCATTCCAGACAAACGGTGTCGACAGTGTAATTTCTACCCAGTTGTTTGGCGCCGGATACGTTACCGTTCCATTGAACACTTCTGTCATGGATGCAACAGGTACCCAGTTTGCAGCTCCCGTTCCGCCAAAAGTAGCCTGAGCCGTATTGCCCATATAGATCACCAGTGTGTTATTTGCCGATGGTGTACCAGACACATAAAAAAAGCGAAGCTTTGTAATGGTAGAGCTTTGACCGGCATATACGCCGAACTGTGCCGGGTAATACAATTGCTGGGAATAACTGTAGTTGTTTACACCATGAATCGGCAGCCATTGCGCCGAGCCATCGGTAGTAATCCCAACAGTTACATTCGTTTGGGCGACCGCATTGCCGGTAATCATTCCAAGAGCGAGCAGTAAGCCAAGCTTCACGGAACCATTACGTAACAATGTCAGTTTGTTAAGTAATTGATTTTTCATACAGTTTTAATTTGAATGATAAAGTAACGACGATTAAAGGTGTCAGGTGGCTCGGCATAGCGGGACAAAAAGCGGACAACCGGCATTGTTAACCTAAAAATCAACCTTTTAGCTTTCCAAGCGTTCAATAAATCACGAAACTGCCGATCAAAGCGTAAGAATAAACTTCACCAGCTCTTCATGAAGCTCCATATTGAGCTTTTTCCGCAGGCGTAAGCTCGTTTTTCGCACCGAATCGGGAGAAATTCCCAACACGCGGGCCATTTCCAGGTTGGAAAGGTTCAGTTTGACCAGCGCCGTTAAGCGGATTTCAGCATTGGTAAGATCCGGGAAGTGTGAAAGCACACGTGTGAAGAATCCGGGATTAAGCTTTTCGAATAATTTCTTGAATTCCAGCCAATCGTCGTCGGTGAGCAGCGTAAATGACTGCAGGCGATCGAACAGCTTGTCTTTTTCCTCGCGCGACTGATCGCTTTCCAGCGACTGAAACTGGTCGATCTCTTCGGTGAGCTGTTCCACAAGCTGGTTCTTTTCCATCAGGTTGGAAAGGATCTTGTGCATTTCCTTTTCAGCCGAACGGAGCTCCTGTTCTACCTGCGTATGACGAAGCGCCGCGATTTCCTTTTCGCGTTTGCGGCGTTTGCGCACTACATTCAGTGAAATCAGGAATATCAGGAATACAACAATGACCAGTCCGACAAGCACGGTGATTTTGAGCTCGTCGCGCTTTTTCTTTTCGCGTAGCAGCGACACCTCCGCCTGTTTCTTTTCAAAGTTGACCTGGAATTCGATCTTCTTCATGTTCTCGATATCCGAACGGCGACTGAGCGTATCGTTGTAGCGCGCTACGATCCGGTAGCTTTCCAGCGCTTCCTTGTATTGGCCCTGCGCTTCGAGAACGGCTGTCCGGGCGCGGTAATAAACCGAATACAGATCCGTAACGTAGCCGGTTTCTTTCAGAAGGCCTTCGATCTGCAGTAATTTTGCCTGTGCAGCATCCACTTTACCGATCTGCAGGTCCATGTCGATGAGCAGATGCAACGCATTGATCGCACTTCCCCACTGTTTCGTTTCCGTACTGATCTCACAATCCAGCGTGATCAGCTTCCGGGCTTTTCCATATTGGTTGACTTTCCAGTAATAATAACCGAGGTTGCCCGAAAGCACGCCAATCCATGGCTTATGCCCGATTTTATTGGCAAGTGTGAGCGCCCGCTCGAAGTAAACGCGCGAAGAATCCTGGTAATCCTGATCCCGGTTGATAATACCTAGCGTATTGTAAATTCCAATCTGTTCCTGGGTTTCCGGCTTGGTCAGCTTCAACGCGCTCATAAATTGGGCACGGGCATCGTCGTATCGTAAAAAGTACAGATAAGCCAGACCAAGACTTTCATGGTAATTGTACATAAACCGCTGATCGGAAGGCGGATTGGACTTAATGGACCGCTTGGCTTTGATCAGGTAGTAAAACGATTCCTGTCTGTAACCATGCTCGTATAAGCGCTTCCCGATTTCGGTACACAGCTGGGCATAATAGCCGCCATTCTGGTTGTCGGCCGTTTTTTCAATAAGCTCCAGCGCTTTGAGCCAATCGTTATGGTGGGCNNGTGGGCGAAATCATGTTTCTTCAGGTCGCGGAAATAATATATCAGCGAGATCGTCGGCTCGGGAGAATTAGCAACAATGGAATCCGTCTCGCGAATTACCCGCGGCATATTGTAATCCTGTGCCAGTCCGGAAACCGGAGACAACAGCAAAAAAAGAAGGACGATCAAACTAACCATGGAGAAACGCCCCATGATGAGTAAGTATTTAGGTCTACGTAGTTTCCCAGTCACAATACGAATTTACACTATTTTTCCGCCTTCAGGAGATTTGTTCTTCTCCTGTGACTGGAAATTAAAAGGTCAGGTTGCTGATTGGTTTCAATAATTTTATTCTAAATGGTAATCCTAACGTCAGCGAAACAGGTTGATATGCCCTCTGTCCGTGCGGATTTCATCTGTATCCATCATGCCGAAACGAATCGTCCAGACATACGTTCCTTCCTGAACGAACTCACCGTTGTAAGTTCCGTCCCATCCGATTGAAATGTCGTTCGATTCGAACAGCAATTCGCCCCAGCGGTTATAAATGCTCAGCTGGTAATCGTGCGGATCCATACCGGCCGTCATGATCGGTCTGAATTCGTTGTTGTGCTCGTCGCCATCCGGCGTAAAAGTATTCGGAACATAATACAGCAGCTGATCTTTCACGATGATGATCTGCGAAGCCGTATCCACACAACCGAACTGGGAAGTCACGATCAGCTCTACCAGGTAATTGCCGATCTCGCCTATCGGGAACGTGTGCTCCGGATTCAAAGCGATACTCGTTCCGCCATCACCGNNTCGTTGTCGGTAGAATTGTTGGTGAAGCTCACCGTCGGACCATCGGAATAAACCTGTTGCGGATTGTACGTAAAATCGGCGTGTGGCAATGGATGCACACAGATCATATCGGTAATCGTACGTGTGGATGTACACAACCCGTCGGCTGTTGCCGTCAGCGTAATGTCATAGCAGGTTGCTGCTTCGTAAACGGTCGAAGCAGTTGTATTGGACCCCGAGAAATCGCCGTTGCCGAGATCCCATTGGTACACAACAGCGCCTTGCACTGTGCTCTGATTCGTGAACGTAACCGGCACCGGCTGACAGCCTTCGATGCGGTCGGAAACGAAGTCGATTACCGGCACGGCTGTGATCTGCAAATCGATCGTCAGGGTGTCGTTCACACACATGGAATCGGCCGGCAGCACGTGATACAATTCGTAATTGCCATGCGGCATACCCGTGAGATCGAGCACATTGGTCGTCGTATTCAGGTTTCCGGCCGGGAATCCCGCTGAAGTCGCCCAGAGGCCCGGATTCGGATCCTGCGGATGGTTCAGGTAAGGCGAAAGGTCTTCCTGATCGCCGGAGGTGTTACAGAAATGCAGCGACTGGTTGGCGGCTGCCACCGGTTGCTCGTTCACCGTGATCAGCATCGTCGATGTGTCGTTCGGACAATACGTTCCGGTAACAATGTAATCGAAATCAAAGATTCCCGCATCGGTTGCCGTGGCAATACCGGCCGGCGTTACAGCTCCCGGATATGCGAGCTGACCGACTTCCCAGGTCCCGCCTGTCGTTACACCGGTCGTAAGCAATGTATTCAGATCGACCTGGTTTTGCGTATTACATAACACAGCAGAAGAATCATTGCCCGCATGTTTTTGCGCTTCGAAGTTCACCGTTACGTTTCCTGATCCGGTACATCCGCCGGCATTGGTAACCGTAACGGAATAGGTACCGCTGGCTGTCGGTGAAATCGTCTGTGTGGTTTCTGTCGTATTCCACAGATAAGTCGAACCGGCGTTCTGTGCGTCAAGCGTAACCGTTGTTCCTTCGCAGTGGTTCTGTGTCGGACCGAGGTTTACCACCGGCAGCGGACTGTAAGCCACCACGACCGTATCGTAGGAATAGCAAAGCGGACGGAAGGTAATATCATCCAGCGCGAAGTCGTTTCCGCCGCCACCGATGTTTTGGTTCACGATACAGATCTCGGCGCTTGTCGAAACTCCGGAGGCCCAGGTCTGGGTAAACTGTGTCCAGTTGCACGCCGTTGTTGGCGGAGAGAAAATGCCTCCCAGCGGAGCGTTGTTGATGGAAAACTGCAGCTGCGCCACGTTGAAGCCATTTTCTACGGAAGTCACCCACGTACCGAATTGGTAATTGGTATTCGGCTGTACCGGAACAGTCTGGCACCACACTTTCGTATTCGGCACATCGGCGCCGTTTACTACCATCTGATTTACACCCGGATTCGGCGTGTGGTCGTTGCAGGGACCGAAGTTATTGTGTACCAGGTTCGGCGAACTCGTAATGGCATACGTTCCCGGATTGGAAAGCAATCCCCATGTTCCGCCTGCTCCCGGAGTATATTGCGTGTTGAAGTTCGTTACGCCGGATTCGAAACCACCGTTGATGATCTGGTCCGGTCCGAGAACGCCCACACGTACCCAATAAGTACCGGCTGCGCTCACAAAACGGGTCGGGTTAGTCGAACCATTGTTCCACAGATAAACATCGTATCCTGCGCCTGCATTCAGCCACATGGTTTGTCCCTGGCAAAGCGTTGTATCGTTGCCGAGGTCGACTGACGGAATGTTTCCGAGAATGATCGTGAAGTTCGCCACATCTGCCGGACAAGCGCCATTACCGGGAACAGTATAGCTGAATGTATAGGTTCCGGATGCCAGTGTCGATGTTGGCCAGCTGCCGGTCGCGGGATCAAACGTTCCGGAAGGTGTAGCTGTTGTTTCGGCCCATGTCCCACCTGCTGCTGAGCTGGCAGAACGGTAAGTATCGAGATCCAGCAACGGGCCCGGACCGCAATAGCTCGCTCCGTTGTCGTTTCCAGCATTTGACGGCGCGGAAATCGTGATGATCATCGTTTCCTGGTCGGAACAGCCGGCTGCACCGTCGTAGAGGTAAATCGTCTGCGATGTGTTTACCGCCGATCCAACCGGAAGGATTGTACCTGTTCCGTTCGGCCCCGTGTAATAACGCTGGTTTCCCGAAAGATTGGTTCCTGTAATGGCCGGAAGCGTATACGGACCGCAGGAATTAACCGGCGCTGGCGCATTGATCGAAGGAACGTTGACAATCTGGACCTGTACGGTGAACACCGAATCAGGGCAAGAGCCTCCGCCGTCAATCGTGTAGGTATACAATCCGTTGGTGTTGGTACCCGGCGTAAATGTTCCCTGTGTGCCGTTTGTGAGCGCTGAAGGACCACTCCATGTACCGTTTGGTGTAATCGTTGCGAATTCATTATAGAGATCGAATGCTCCGGCTGATGCGCAAACCGTTTTATTGGTATTCACCGGGTTCGGACTACAGACCTGGAAAGCAATATCGTCGAGCGCGGCATCGTTGCCCGGTCCGCCGGCAGTGTTGGTAGTCACCTGGAAACGCACCGTTCCGACAGCCGCAACGAACGAGGGCATAACCACGTTCTGCCATACGCCGTTAGTGATCACCGTTTGCGTGGAAAGAACATTGTTAGACAGATCGAGTACACGGAATGTCATGTTGTTGCTGGCTCCCCAGGTATCTTTTGTCCAGAAGCTGAAGCGGTAGCTGTGACCGATGCACAGGTTGGTGTATTGCTGGTCGTATACAATGCCGGCAAAACCGTCAACGAAATTCAGATAGAGTCCGCGGGTGCCTGAATGAACACAGCCCGCAAAAGTCTGTGGTGTATTCTGATAGGTGGTCCCCGGAATAACTCCCGGAATAACACTGTTGTATTCAAATGATTCGCTGGCCACATTCGTCCAGGTGCATTGAGCCTGTGCTGAAAACACAGTTAGTAGCGATGCGGCAACGAAGAATAATCCTTTTTTCATAATCCGTTAATCTGATGTAAAGCAGATGTTTTACAAATTACGGGAGTATGGCTTCGAAGTTGCTTCTATACCGGGGGACAATTGCGGGACAAGTTAGAAAGCTCACATTTCATTCAAATTTCCACAAGTGACATTTAAATCAACAGGAACACCCTTTTAAGAGTAAAAAGCACTTGTTTAAGCAAAAAAAAGACTTAACGAGGCCGTTAGCTTTACCCGAATGGGCCTCAAATGCCGATTTTTATTTTTTGTATTTCCACTCTTTCGTCTTGCCTTCGAGCAAATTCGACAACGTGGTTTCAGACGGCGTTCACGCGTTGCATCTGTCTTTGCCTCGTTGATCCATTCAACGTATTCGCGCTTGTGAGAGTAGCTGAATTTCTCAAAAACGTCCTTTGCGACCGGATGTTCGTCCAGCGCTTTTATAAGAATCGCCGGGATTTCCAGCTCTTTGCGGTCTTTTGGCGCGGTTTTCGGCACTTTCACTCNNCCCGCATCGATCAGGTCCATCGCCTGCAGGATCAATGTTCCCAGCTTGTCGGCAGCCGGCAGCTCTTCCATGGAATGAATTTTTCCCAGTGATCCCATACCGTTGCGTTCCTCACCGCGCAGAATACCGTGTTCGTCCTTCAGCAGCGATTCGTGCCAGAATCCGAAGGCACAATGCTTTTTGAAAGAAGCCATGCTGCAAAGAATAGCGCCTTTGTAATCAAAATGCGGCATGCCCCACTTAACGGTTTCCCTGGCTTCCGGACAGAATTGGTGAACGATCATCCGAAGCTCGTTGAGAATTGGTTGTGCGAAAGGCTCAGCTTTGGAAATGTATTCGGTAATGAAAGGATGGAATGTCATTTGGTAGAATTATCATCCGCCGCGGCGGATATCAATTATCAAGGAATGTAAAATGAAAATTGAAAATGTAAAAGTTGGTATCTGTTGATTTGCTCATCGCTGGTTAGGATCGGCGGAAGCCCAGAGCACGGCTCACCACGAATTCACGAATTGACGAATTGACGAGCTGCGTAAAATTCTTGCGAATATCCGCTCTTAGCGGCTTCACGAAAGAAAATTATCAATTGGAAAATTATGAATTATCAAGGTGGTTCAATTGAACGATACGCTTAATGGATTGAATGGAAACACGAATCCCTCTTTTTCAATTATTTTCCGCCGAAGCCTTGATAATTGATCATTCATAATCGATAATTACTTCTGCATTTGCTCCTTAATCTCCTTCATGAAGTCGGAAGCGTAGACGAAGTTCACAATCTCGGGATTGTCGGTCGTGATGATACTTTTTTTGTTGCCTTCCCACCAGTTTTGTCCCTGGTAGATGAAACGTACTGTATCGCCGATCTCCACTACGGAGTTCATATCGTGCGTAATAACAACCGTCGTGATGTTGTATTCGTAGGTGATCTCGCGGATCAGGTTGTCGATGAGGATGGAAGTTTGCGGATCGAGACCGGAATTCGGCTCATCGCAGAACAAATAGCGCGGATTCATGGAAATCGCACGCGCGATCGCAATACGTTTCTGCATACCACCACTGCATTCGGAAGGAAACAGCTTGTTTTTGCCTACAAGGTTCACGCGTTCCAGACAGGTATTCGCCCGGTCGAGCATTTCCTTTTTCGACATGCTGGTAAACATCGACAGCGGAAACATCACGTTTTGTTCCACCGTCAGGGAATCGAACAGCGCCGAGCCCTGGAACAGCATTCCGATTTCCTTGCGGATATCCTTGCGTTCGAGACGATCCATTTTGGTGAAGTCGCGGCCATCGTAAAGGATCTCGCCCGAGTCGACTTCGTGCAGACCGACCACGCATTTGGCCAGTACGGATTTGCCTTGTCCCGAAGCACCGATGATCAGGTTGACTTTCCCTTTTTCGAAGGAAGTCGTCACATCTTTTAACACCTGGTGATCGCCAAATGATTTGTTTACATGCTTTACTTCGATCATGAGAGCAGGATCATTTGGGTGAGGAAGAAGTTCGCGATCAGGATAGCGATACTGCTGCTTACAACCGCCTGGGTCGAAGAACGACCAACGTCGAGCGCGCCGCCTTTGGTGTAATAACCGTAGAACGAGGAAATCGAAACGATCAGGAAGCCGAAGACAACGGTTTTAGTGAGCGCGTAAACGATATGGAACACGCGGAAATCGTAGCGGATACCGTAGGCATAATCTTCCGTTGAAAGCAAGCCGGAGAATAACAGTGCCAGCCAGCCGCCGATGAGGCTCAGACCGATCGAGAAAATCACGAGGATCGGGAAGAAGAAGATCGCCGCCATGATTTTCGGCAATACGAGGTAGGAAAGCGAGTTCACGCCCATGATCTCCAGCGCATCGATCTGCTCGGTCACACGCATGGTACCGATCTCGGACGCCACGTTCGAACCGATCTTACCGGCAAGGATGAGGGAAATAATCGTCGGGGAAAACTCGAGGATCGTACTCGATTGCGTAATGTAGCCAACCGTATAAGTGGGCAGGAGCGGGTTGCTCATGTTCGAAGCCGTTTGCAGCGCGATTACACCGCCCATGAAGGCCGACATCAGCGCTACGATGGGAATCGACTTGATGCCGACGAGCTCCATTTCTTCGAACAAGCGGACGCGGAAAATGCGCCATTTATCCGGCACGGAAAACACAACCCACAGCATGGACATGTAGGTCCCTATGTTTTTGATCACTCCCATTACGCGGATAAAGTTAATGGAATAATCGATTTTCTCCTCCTGTTCGACCGAATCCGGCAGGAAGATTCCTTCGGGAAACCCCATTTTTCAACCGTCGAAGACTGAAAAAAAGGACTGGACACCGGGCTGTTAAGCTCCACAAATTCGTAAATTTGCATCCATGGAATCAAGCCGCCAGGAACGCCTGGAAAAACAGCTCAAGCCTTACTTACCGGAAGGATTCGCTTCCATGATCACGGCATTGCTGCTGAAGCATCCCGTGCGTTTTGCCATTACACCGCCTCGTTCTACGAAACTGGGCGATTACCGCGCTCCGGGACCGGGCGAAAAACACCATCGTATTTCGGTTAATGGCGATCTGAATCCTTACAGCTTCCTGGTAACGACCTTGCACGAGTTCGCGCACCTGGAAACGTATATCCGTTTTGGAAATCGCGTGAAACCGCATGGCGAAGAATGGAAACAGGTCTACCGCGAGCTGTTGTGGCCGGCAATTTCCACCGGAAAACTTCCCCAACCGATCGAGCATGCACTGATGCGCAGCCTCACCAATACGAAGGCTTCTTCCTGCTCCGATACGCAGCTGTCGCGCGTGCTGCGTCGCTACGATCCGGAGGATAAACGGGAAACGGCACTGGAAGAGCTTCCGAAAAACGCTACTTTTGCCCTGCAGGGACGTCACTTCCGCAAAGGAGAATTGCGGCGTACACGTTACATTTGCGAAGAAATCGCTTCCCGGAGGAATTTTCTCATTCACGCCCTGGCAGCCGTTCACCACATTGAATAAGTATGGAACAAAAACAAGACAACTACTGCGTAATCATGGCCGGCGGAATCGGCAGCCGTTTCTGGCCGATGTCGACCGTGCAGCACCCGAAGCAGTTCCTCGACGTGCTCGGCATCGGGAAATCGCTGCTCCGCATGACCTTTGAACGCTTGCTGAATATNNCGCCATGTACGGCGATCTCGTTCGTCAGCAGCTTCCCGAGCTGAGCGACGGCCAGATCCTGATGGAGCCGCAGCGCAAGAATACGGCACCGTGTATCACCTACGCCGCAGCGAAGATCCACGCGATCAATCCCAACGCGACATTGGTGGTGGCACCGTCCGATCACCTCATCCTGAAAGAAGAGAAGTTCACGGAGATCATCAATATCGCTATCAAAGCGGCAACCGATCGCGAGCGACTGGTAACACTCGGCATCAAGCCAAGCCGCCCCGACACCGGTTACGGCTACATCGAATTCGTGGAAGAAGGCGACATTCTGCCCGGCCAGGTGAAAGACGTGAAACACTTCATGGAAAAACCGAACCGCGAGCTGGCGGAGATCTTCGTGAAAAGCGGAAACTATTACTGGAACTCGGGAATTTTCATCTGGAAAGCACGCACGGTTTTGCAGGCGCTGGAGAAATTCAAGCCGGAGCTGTACGCCATTTTCACGAAAGACGCATCGAAATACAACACTTCGGGCGAACAGGACTATGTGAACAGCTGTTTCGAAGCCTGTGAAGACATTTCCATCGACTTCGCGGTGATGGAAAACGCGAAGAATGTGGACGTCGTACTGGCTAATTTCGACTGGTCGGACCTTGGAACGTGGGGCAGCCTTTATACGCACCTCGAAAAAGATTACAACGGCAACGCGGTGATCGGACAGAACGTTCACATGATCAACTCAACGAATTGCATCGTGAACCTGCCAAACGACAAGCTGGCCCTGATCGAAGGACTCGACAATCACATTGTGGTGGAATCGGATAATATGCTGATGATCCTGAACAAGAACGACGAGCAAAATCTGAAGAAGTATTTGATCCCGATGGAGGAAAAGAGCCCGGAGTTCTTTCCTAAATAGGGAGACAGATACAGGAACCACATAGAAACATAGAACACATAGAGGTGTTCAAATGAAAAAGGGACGGGTGAAAATCCGTCCCTTTTTTGGTTTGTTATTTTGGGTTGTCAGGTAGCTTATTGCTGAAGGCTTTTCTTCGACTGCCACTCGCGGAAAAGATCCGTATAGCTCAGCGTTTCCATTACGACCACGCCTCCATTGGTATCGCCGTATTTGGCCGGAATCGCGCCGGTGTAAACCATCATGTATCCTACAGCCGAGCTTGGTACGCGCGGCGTATCGTTCATCTTGATACCGTCGAGGTAGAAGATCATATCGCCTTTTCGTGCCCCACGGAATACAAGCGAGCCGTCTTCGGTCATACGCACATCGGAAGATGAACCTGCGATCATGGCTTTCGTATCGAATTTATTCGGGCTGGCACGCCAGTCGTCGCCGGTAACTTTGATCGCCGGATCTTTCTTGATCAGGTCCATGATCTTCGTGTCGGGAAGAACGACAAAAGCATCCAGGTCTGTTGCCGCTTCGAATTTTACCACTCCCAAATCGCTGATACCATCCGGTGCTACATCAATAACCTGCGGGGCATAAATCGTATCTCTCGAGTCGTCTGTTTCCACGATGAAGTACACCTGGTATTTTCCGGCAGGGACCGCTGAAAGGCGAAAGCGCCCGTCGGGATCGGTCATGGTGCGATAGACCGCTTCTCCGTAGCTGGTAACGACCATTGCATCGAACACGGGTTCTTTAGCGGTGTTGTTATACAATGTTCCGACGATATCTCCGAGGGCGGTTTGTGCGAAGGTTGCTGTTCCTGTCAGCAAAGCGATGGCGATGATTAAAGTTCTCATGGTGCTGATTGTTTTATTGTTTCCATGGAGATGAGCAGCGGGGAGAAATTCCATAAAGGCGGTTTATTTTTTTTCAAACCCGATGATTTCCCAAAGATTCAGCGCTGTTACAAACAAGTCATTTAAATATTAATACCGCTTTATCACCGCTTTATCAC
>DJFN01000065.1:11630-19261 GCA_002432085.1 Flavobacteriales bacterium UBA5871 | reverse complement strand
GGATTCCTCAGCGCTTTATCGATAACGCGGTAACGGATCTGGGCATTTTTGATTTGAGACATAGCGGATGAATGAACTTCGAAAATACATATTTCAGCGCTTCTTGGGACTAATCGGATGGGACTATTTTATTCAACATTTTCACCACAAAGGAGCAAAGATTTATTTCTTACTGTGTTTATTAAGGAAGCAAAGGGATTGCGTGTAGCTGTTTATTTGCCCACAGAAATTACAAGTGGAGTTCCTTAATAATTGTCTGAAATCTTCATTTCCCCCCTAAACAAACCATTGGTCCCAAAAGTTATCAAGCATAGAAAGCCATATAGCTGATTAAAGCGGCCCTTTGCTTCCTTATACAGTATGGTCATATCCTGACCTTTGCTCCTTTGTGTTGAATCATCTCGGAATATAAAGCTTCGTATAATCAAACTCCTTGATCGTAATCCAATGTTTCCAGCCGATCGCGAACGTACAGGCCAGCGGAATTCCGGGTGTGAAGCTCACCGAAAGGTAGTCGCGCTTGGTGAAGCGGTAGTCGTATTCGATCTCACAGCCGTAGGGAATAAATTTCCATTGAATATCGCCGAGCATGCGGGTATCATCTTCGTTGAAATAGCCCGAGGATTTGTAGCGTTCGCCGAAGCGGGTCCAGGAATTGCGCATGATCAGCGTCGGGCCGATACCGAAGTAAAGCCGGTGTTTTTCATTCCGCAGCAGAAGCATCCGAACGCCTAGATGCGTCACCGTAGCCCAGCCGGCCGAGCAATCCGTGAAAAAGCCCTGTATGACTTTCGCCGAAACGAAATCCTTGTAAACAAAGCGCTCGTAGCCGGCAAAACCGCCGAAGTTGAGCACAAAACGAGCGTTTTTATCCAGCTTGTACGGTTGCAAAGCGGCCATTCGGTCGCCAAACGGGTGCACCGTCATTCCGAAGTATTTCAGGGTAAAGGTCGATTGGCCCCACGCGCCTGTCGTGAGGAAAACCGCCAGAAAAGCGATCGTTAACGGCCGTAAAAAGGACGAAGGAACCATACCACGACGTCGTGACAAGCCCGGATGCTTTTGTTCAGGAAAACTTTACCGCGGTTGCGCTCCACAAACTGCGGCGACGTGCGGTAGTACCAGGAAATAAAACGTCTTCCCCAGTTGTAGCGCTGCAGGAAACGATCGCGGAAGGAACGGAGCACCATGACTTTCGGCGCGTCGTAGGAACCGTAAACCATCGTCGCAATGTAGCAGCCGCTGTCGGAACCACCGGAATCGGAATCACTGTCGGAACCGTTTGCCGCTTCGGAGCTGGCTNNTGGCCACGGCAAATGCGTAAATGATCGCCGCAATGACCAATCCACCGATGATCAACAGAGCGATGATTAATCCGCCGGTACGGAAAGCTTTGTCTTCGTTTGTCGCGAAAACATCCACGCGGTCCACATCGGAACGGTCGATCGCCACGCGTTTTACCAGCGAACTTGTATCGTTTGCTGTCAGCTCATTCGTGTTTTTCGCCAAATAAACGTGCATGTCTTTGCGACGCACTTTCATATCGTGTTGTGTCTCCGGATGCGCGTTTACACTTCCGGCCGGCAATGGCTCGAGCACTCCGCGTAGCGTATCGTCCTCAAACGTACGATCGGATAAACGATAAAGGTTGCTGCCTTCGTGTACATAAACGTTGTACTTGTCGATTTTCGAAGGAACTTTGGTGTTGTTATAGAATTCGTGATTGCTCAGCGAAACCTGCTTGTAGCCGCCGCAAGCCGTTACAAATAATAGTAAAAAGCCGAGACTGAAGAGCGTAGCGAGTCTGTTCATAAGTGCGTTTTGGTTTAGCCAATATAATCATTGACCTGAAAGCAGCAAGGTTTTTTTGATGGAATCCCCTGAATAAGAACGCTCAAGCAAGGCAGAAGCACGAAACAGACAATTGACAACCAAACCCTTATAACAAAAACGCTGCATTCACGATTAAGCAAATGCAGCGTTGTATAAAATCGTTGACTTTTCTGTAAATCAGTACGTAAGCGCTTTATCGCGACGCTTGAAACCGAACAGCTCGTAGTACTTGATGGCTTTCACCACGTTCTCCGGCACATCTTCTTCCCAGCTTGGAACACCCGCCCTGATCTTCGAAAGTACGTCATCGGAAAGAATGCTGAGCAGCTTCGGATGGTAGTCGTGAATGGCCTCCATCTTGTTGTTATCACGCATGTATTGCAACAAACCGCGTAAATGTGTCGGGATCTGAATGTTGTCGAGCTCGTACAATTCGCCGGTTTCCACATTGATCGCCGGGTAAACGAAGAGCTTCACATTGTGACCGAATCCGCGACCGAATGCTTCGAGCAAACCGCCTGGCAGGTTGTCGTAATAGCGCTCGTCGAAAATGGTGTGCAGGTTGTAAACGCCTACGATCAGTCCCATTTTCTGTCCGCGGGAAATGCTCGACAAATAATCGACCATTTTGTAATGCTTCAGGTAATTCGAGATCATCACCGTATAGCCCAATGATCCGAGCAGCTCGGCGCGATCGATAAAGTCTTTATCGGAAATTTTACCGTCTGCGGTAAGGTCTTTCAGCGTCAGCTCGAAAATCACCGACAGGTTGTCTTCGGTTACGCCTTCTTCCTTGAGGAATTGCTGCGAGCCGGTTTCGATCATATCGATGTGAACTTTCGTCACCGGGCGGAAACGTCCGCGCATCAGCAGTACGTTTTTCTTGTAAAGCGCCGCTGCAGGCTGCAATACGCTACCGCAAAGGTCGAACATCGTTGCGTCGGTCATTCCCATTTTCACGAGATTGAGCGCCACGATTCGGTTGTCGACGTTCCCCAGATCCGGACCGGAAACGCGAAGCATGTCGATCTCCACACGATCGCGTGGAATGCGGTGCACCAGGTTGGTCAGGAAATCATCGAGGTTGTCGGTATGGAAAAAGCACGCGTGAATCAGGTTGACCCCCAGAATTCCGAGTGCTTCCTGCTGCGCTTTGTGCGAGTTGTCGTGCATTTTTACGTGCAGGATCACATCGTTCACATCACCGCCCTGCTTGGCCTGGTAACGAATTCCGATCCAGCCTTGCCCCTGATTGGTTTTATGGTAATTCAACGCTTCCACGGTATTGCTGAAAGCGAAGAAACGAGCTTCTTCCTGCTTTTTCGGCAGACGCTCGCACAGCGTATTGTATTCGGTCTTCAGCATGGTCATGAGGCGCTCTTCGCACACGTAGCGCGAAGCAGGGCCGTACATGGCATCCGAGACTTTCATATCATAAGCGGATTGCGTATATGCAATGGTTCCGGAGCTACCTCCGGCCTTAAAGAAATTGGCGGCCACTTCCTGTCCAGCCCCGATCTCGGCAAAACAGCCATAGATATCGGGAGTAAGGTTGATTTTTAATGCCTTCTCTTCGGTAGTTAATCGTCGTTCGTCAATCATGCTGCTCATAACAATGTGCAAAGATAGTCAATTATTACAGGTCTTTCAGGGATTTAACGGCTGAAAGTCCGGATTGGTTACAAACTGCTCGTCGTTCAGTGTCATCAGGAATTTTTTCAGCAATAACCGCTGTTCGGGGTCGAGCTGCACCCCGCCCTGACTGGCGAATTCTATCAGTGGATCAATGGTAGGAGATTGATGTATTCCGGTCGAATAATGCTCGATCACGTCGTCGAGCGTTGCAAAGCGTCCATCGTGCATATACGGGGCCGAGTAGCCAATGTTACGCAGCGTCGGCACTTTGAATTTTCCGTTGTCATTCGCATTGCCCGTGATTCCTCCCCTTCCGAGATCGGTAAAAGTGGCGTCAAGGCCGTTGTTGCTGAATTTCTGCACCTGCATCAGCGGACCGTTGTGACAATGGAAACAATCCGCGCCGTTGAGGCTTTTGAACAGGTCGTAGCCGGCCCATTCTTCTGCCGTAACAGTGGCGTAAAGCTGTTGTTCGGCAGCCGTAAGCAGCAAATCGTTTTCGTGCTTGTACATCACATCGAATTTCGACGAGCCCGAGATCATGGTTCGCAGGAACTGTGCAATGGCTTTGGCAACGTGCGTCGAATCGAAATCCGTCACGCCGAACGCCTGGTAGAACTGGTTGCGGTAATCCTGATCGCTTTTCAGCTTGGCAAGAGCCGCCGGCCACGCCTGGTGCATTTCTACCTNNGGCTCGAGGATTTGTTGTTCCAATGTTTTCGAACGACCATCCCAGAAAAAGCTCGTTTGCCAGCCCAGGTTGACGAGCGCCATCGAATTGCGATTCCCCATTACGCCGTCTATGCCGGTCGAGAACTGGTTCGGATCGCTGAAAGCTGCATCTGGAGCGTGACAAGAGCCACACGACATGGAATTGTCGCCCGAAAGCCGGTTGTCGTAAAACAATCTTCTTCCAAGCAAAACACCTTCTTNNCTTCTTCCGTCATCGGATTATCCGCCGGAATGGGCATTTGCGGAAAGTGCGACGGAACTTTAAGCGTATACGGCGTTGGCGTATAACCGACCTTGTCCTTCCGGCAAGCCTGAAAAAGAACGAATCCAAGTAATACGATCAAAAGCCAGCGGTTCATTCGGCGGTAAACGAGTCGATGAAGTTATCCAGTACTTTTTGTGTCAATGCTTCCTGTCCGGCGCCACTGTGCGTGGTTTGTTCGGTATAAACATCGATCGGCGTTGTCGGGTGATTGATGAAACGCTCCAGGTCGAACCAGAGACGAGCTGTGTGCGCATGACTGTCGTCCCACGTCAGCTGCGGAAAAGACATATTGCCCGTGTAAGCGTTCGTGCCTACGTGATAAGTCAGTGCCTGGTCAAACAGCGGAATGCCATCCGGAATGGTATCGATACGCGCTTCGATCTTGATAAAAATGTAGCCGAAGCTCCATCCCCAATGCATGTCGTTGGCGTTGGCAATATTGAGCGGACTGCTGGACGGAAAAGCGGAAGGATCATCATTGTTTACCGAAGCAGGAACGCCTACCAGCGCACTGAAATCGGTGAAACCGGCCGGAGTTCCTTCAATGGTGAACAACGTGCCGCCGGTCAGTCCGTAATCATACAGCGCGTAATCTTTTTTCACCACGCCTCCGCTGGTGATATCGCTCATGTAGAATTTGATTTCCGTGATCTGAATATCAGTCGTATCGTTAAGCTGGAATGTCTGATTAAGCTCCAGATTCTGGTTGGCGAATTTCGGCCAGACCTTGATTGTCAGCGTTTCGGGCTCGACAGGATCCGGATCAGGCGGCGTATCTTTTTTGCAGCCGGCAAGCGCCAGCAAGCTCAAACAAACAATAAAACGATAACTCATAGCGTATAAGTTCTCCGAAAATTACGGAAATCCGATTAATAAAACCAGCCGGCCCCGTCACTTTTCCGGCTGTTTTTGGGTAAATTCGAGACTTCATTGACGGAACGGGATGAAAAAGGTTGCAAACAAGCCCTTATTGGTATTGAACGCTTCGGCCGGAAGCGGCAAGACCTATAACCTGGTCCGCAATTACCTCGTGCTGCTCTTAAAAGAAAGTGAATCGCGCGCCGATCTCGGTCAGGTGATCGCAATGACCTTCACCAACAAAGCGGCCTACGAGATGAAAACGCGAATTATCCGCGATCTCGGTCGGCTGGCCAATCCGAACGAAAACGATGCTGTTTACCTGGAAGAGCTGGGCAGACTGACAGAATTGAAACCCGAAAGTCTTTCCCGGAATGCGCGGCTGGTGCTCAAGAAAATGTTGCACCGTTACGAGGATTTCAACGTGCTCACGATCGATAAATTCAACCTGCGGCTGATTCGATCGTTTAGCCGCGATCTGAACCTGCCGGAGCAATTCGATGTTGTACTCGATGAAGTTTCCGTACTGGAAAAAGCCATCGACGAGCTGTTGAGCAAGATCGATAAAGAAGCTGAGAACCGCATTTACCGCCTCGCGATCCAGTTTGCGAAGAACAACCTCGACGAAGAAACGAAGTGGAATGTGAAAACAGCCTTGTTCGAAAGCGCCCGCGTGCTCACCGACGAGCGCAGCTTCCACGTCGTAAAAAGCCTCGTGAGCAAGGAATTCACGGAAGAAGACCTGGCGCTTTGGAAACTGCAGTTCAACGAATACCGGCTCGAGATCAAAGGCTGGCAACGACGCATACAACTCGCGCTCGAGACCAGCGGCCTGCAGCAGACCGATTTCCACAACGGCAAAAACACCTGGAACAAGATCCGCAGCATCATCGATGTGAGCGGCCGGGCGATCGATCTGCACAGAGCGTTCGAATCCACAGATTATTATTATAAGAACCTGGTGAAAACGGCCGAAAAAACCGGTCAGACCGAGCCAGCCGATACGATTATCCAGTTCTGGGATTTCTGGACGCCGCTTTTCCCGAAATACTTCGAATTGGAGCTCAAAGTGCGCCAGTTTTATTTGCTGTCCATTCTGCGCGAGCTCGCCATTTCGATGGAAGATATTCGTCAGAACGACGCGATCATCCGCATTTCGGAGTTTAACAAGCTGGTGGCCGAGCTCGTTCGCGACGAAGAAGCGCCGTTCATTTACGAGCGCCTGGGAAGCAAATTCCGTCACTTCTTTCTCGACGAATTCCAGGATACATCGCGGCTGCAATGGCAGAACCTCGTTCCATTGGTCCACGAATCGATTTCGAGCGAGCAGTTCAACCTCATCGTGGGCGATCCGAAGCAATCCATTTACCGGTTCAAGAACGGTGTTGCGGAGCAATTCGTCGAGCTTCCCGGCATTTACAACCCGGAAAACGATCCGACGACGGCGAGCAAATCGGCTTATTTCCAGCTAATGNNTCCGGGCGAAGTGGAAAGTCTGAACGACAACTGGCGTTCCTGCAAGGAAATCGTGGAGTTTAATAACGCTTTTTTTACTGCGTTCAAGGAAGGATTGCCCGAATCCGGACAACTGCATTACAACCAGGTGCTCCAGCATGCGAAAGGGCGCAATGGCGGCTACATCGCTTTCCGTTTTTTTGAAAAAGAAGACGATACCGACGACCAGGTGCTCGAACAATTGCTGGTCTGGGTGAAAGATTGTCTGCGCGAAGGCTACCAGCCCGGCGACATTTGTTTGTTGTCCAAACGCAAGGCCGAATGCAACCGCTATGCGAATTTCCTGAAGGCGAACGGCTACCAGGTCGTGTCTTCCGATTCGCTGCTGGTGGATTCCGATCAGTACGTTCAATTCGTGATCGCTTTCTGCCGCTGGCGGGCCAATCCGCATCATTTGCAGCTGAATATGCGTTTCGCGGAGCTGTATTTCCGCTTATTTTTCCCTAGCGACAGCTTCGAGCAATACCAATCCTGCTTTCTTCCGGATGAAAATGAAAGACCACGTTTCAGTCCGGCATTGTTTGCTGAAAAAGCGAAACCGGTGAATCAGCTTGTCAGCTCGCCGTTCCAGGATTTGTTTTCGCTGATCCAGCAAGTCATCCGCGCTTTCCGCATCAACGAACTGCAGAACGCTTATGTGCACCAATTGCTCGATCTCGCGGCTCGTTTCGACCTGCAAAACGGTCCCGATCTTCCCGGATTCCTGGCGTTTTACGACAAAACCGGTTATCAATCGAACGTGCAGCTGCCGGAAAATCGGAACGCGATCAAGCTCATGACGGCGCACAAATCG
>DJFN01000065.1:0-11619 GCA_002432085.1 Flavobacteriales bacterium UBA5871 | reverse complement strand
TCGTCGGAACATTTCATTCAAACGCGCCTGAGCGAATCCGACAAATATCTGCCCGGACTTTCGGAAATGGTCGAGCACGAAAAGGAGGCGGAATACATGGACAGTGTGAACCTGTTATACGTGGCTTTCACGCGACCGACCGACCGTTTGTATTTCATGGGCGTTCCTTCACCGCGCGGCGGCAAATTGCAGAAAACGGTTTACGAGACTTTATCGGATTTGTACCCGCAATTCCGTGAAGGAGCCAAGCTGGAAGGCCAGGTCGGTGAAAAACCTTCGCCTGCTCATCCTGAAACCACGACTGAGGCACCGTTTGTTCCGTTATCGCTGAGCGATCATCTCTGGTTTCCGGATATCAGTCTTATGTCGCCGGTCGAAGAAGCCGAAAGCGATCTGCACCGTCAGCAACGACTCGGAAAGCAGTTTCACGCCGTCATGGAACAAAGCCTGAGTGTCGAGGATGCATTTGCAGCCATCGAAAAAGGCATTCTGAAAGGAACGGTGGAACAGGATTTCCGCGAAGAGCTGCAACAGGCTGTCGAACAGTTATTCCGCCACGAGCCGTTCAAAGCGATGGTATTCGACGGAACGCAGCTGGATGAGCGAACGCTGCTGATCGACGGAACGGTGAAGCTTCGTCCCGATAAAATTATTCTGCATCCCGACAAAACGATCTNNCCGGTGAGCGCAAACCGGAGCATATCAAACAGGTTTCGGATTACGTTTTCGCGCTGAACCTGATGCATTACCCGATGATTGAAGGGTATTTGTATTATGTGAGCGAAGATGCGCTTGTGAAAGTAGATACCGGATTATTTTAGTCTTCAGTCGCCGGTCGGAGGTTGGTCAGTACGGTTCGGAGCTTCGGATTGTTCCTGATCTGAAACCACCATACGGGTCTTTGGAAGTGCGTCGGGATAATTTTGCTGAACGTAGTGCACCAGTTTTTCGCGCATTTCGCATTCGAGGTCGAAGGCATCGTCGGAATTGCGGGTTGTAGCCGTTCCTCGAAGCTCGAGTGTTTTTTCTTCCGCTTTGGTAACGAGAAAACGTGCTTTCCGTTTGTCCCACAGATCGGAAGTTTCCAGCCATTCGAGAAAGACTTTCCGCAGCTCATCGACCGGAACGCTGTAATCCGTCCGGATGTATATTTTCGCCACGACATCGGCTGAAATACGCGTCCAGTTTTCGAAGGTGTTTTCGAGAAAAAAATTGATCGGGATCACGAGCCGCCGGCCGTCGTAAGTGTCCAGTACCGCATACGTCAGCGTAATTTCGGTGATCGTTCCGAAATATTCGTCGACCACCACGACATCGCCGATACGTACCGGCTGCGAAACGGCGATCTGTATGCCGGCAAACAAACTCCCGAGGCTTTTCTGTGCGGCAAAACCGACGATCAAACCGACAACACCGGCCGAAGCGAGAATTGTGCTGCCGACCTGACGCACACTTTCAAAAGTCATCAGCACGGCCCCGATCGTCAGAATACCGATGATGAAATTGAGTACACGCTGAATCAATGTAAAACGGGTCGATACGCGTCGGTAGCGGAAAATATCATCGGTTTCTTCGTCCTGATAGTGGTAAACGGTCAGCTCGCGGAAGACGGTCAGAATGCGGATGAGGAGAAATCCCGATCCGATAATAATCAGAATGCGCACCAGGTGTTCGAGGATGCGCAGCGTGTAGGGACCTATCAGATCTTTGAGGAACAACAATCCGACAGAAGCCGCGATGACGAACATCAGGAACATGCCCGGATAGTAAATGTACCGGTTCAGAAGCGTTGGCAAAGCTCGTTTTTTCTTGCGCGCCCATGCACGAAGCCCGACAAATACCAGCTGGTAAATGATGAGTCCGCCGACAACGCTAACGATCGAAAAGTATTCGGTTCCCTCCATGAGTGTTTTTCCACGGAATTTAAGCCATCGATCGGGGCGATTTTGTTAGAAAAGATGAAGAAATGAGAAGAAAAGTGAATGAGTTGGAGAGTTTTTGAGTTGGAGAGTTTTTGAGTTGACGAGTTAGGAGTTGGAAGTTTTGGAGTTAGAAGTTGGAAGTTGGGTATAAAAGGAGACAGCGGGGAGACAAAATCGAAATTGGAATTGATTATCAATCGGTTGTATTGGACAATGGAGAGACAGTCATTTCTGGATCGAAACTTCCAACTTCAAAACTTCTAACTTCCAACTAGTTCGGGATGATCTTCTTAAAGTAATTGACGCCTTCCTTCGTTCGCAGGACCATGGATTTTTTATCGATGTCCTCGATTTTGGCCGTGTCGGTTTCGATGCCGTTCTGGGTGTTGGTCTGCAGGACGACTTTGAGTCCTTTTTCGATGATGCAGTATTTACCGGTGATTTCGACTGTGTCGCCTGTGTCGCCTGTGTTGTGTCGTGTCCAGCTGGCGTATGTTTTGCCGTCGGGCTCAGCGTATTCGAAGCGCACGATGGCGTCTTTTTCCCACTCCGAGCCGTCGTCTTTGAGCAGATGATACAATTTCCATTCGCCTTCCATCTTTTTTGCAACGGGCTTGTTCTTGTTACAGGAAACGGCAACAAGCACCACGCAAACCGATAGCAGCAGGCGATTCATGGTATCAGACAGTCATGATGTCCTTCTCTTTCTGATCGATTTCGTCATCGACCTTTTTGATGAAGGAGTTGGTGATATTCTGGATCTCGTTTTCGGCATCTTTCATCATGTCTTCGGAAAGTCCTTCGTTTTTGAGGTCTTTCACCATGTCGAGCGCGTCTTTACGGTTGTTGCGGATCCCTACTTTCGCATGCTCGCCTTCGCCTTTGGCTTTTTTCACCATTTCTCTACGACGCTCTTCTGTCAGCGGTGGAATGGAAATAATGAGCTGCTCGCCATTGTTCTGCGGATTCAGGCCGAGGTTGGCGTTGATGATTCCGCGTGCGATCTCGCCGAGCAGGTTTTTCTCCCACGCCTGCACGGTCAGCGTGCGTGCGTCCATCGAGTTGACGTTGGCTACTTTATGAATCGGGGTCGGCGAGCCGTAGTAATCCACCATCACGCCCGAAAGCATATTGGGCGACGCCTTTCCGGCGCGGATTTTCAGCAGCTCGTTCTCTAAATGCACCAAAGATTTGCTGTTGGATTCCTTCAGCTCATCATAGATCATTTGTAACTCCTCAGTCATAAGTATCGTTTTGTATGGTTTTTTAATTGCGTACTATCGTTCCTACCTGTTCTCCTTCGAGCAGACGCTTCAGGTTGCCCGGCGTATCCATATCGAAGACGATGATCGGCAGATCGTTTTCCTTGCACAGCGTGAAAGCAGTCATGTCCATGACTTTCAGTCCGCGAGCATATGCATCGTCAAACGTAATGGTGTCGAATTTGGTTGCAGAAGGATCTTTCTCCGGATCGGCCGTGTAGATGCCGTCCACACGTGTTCCTTTCAGGATAACGTCGGCGTTGATCTCGATCGCACGAAGCGAAGCTGCCGAATCGGTTGTAAAGAACGGGTTTCCGGTTCCGGCACCGAAGATCACCACGCGACCTTTTTCCAGGTGACGAACGGCTCTTCTGCGTACATACGGCTCGGAAATTTCCTTCATCTCGATGGCCGATTGCAGACGTGTGCTGAGTCCGGCAGATTCGAGCGCTGCCTGAAGGGCCATGGAATTGATCATCGTAGCAAGCATTCCCATGTAATCGCCGTGCGTACGGTCCATTCCGCCTTCTTCGGCCTGCACACCCCGGAAGATATTTCCACCGCCGATCACGATCGCCACTTCGACACCCAGCTCGTGGATTTCTTTGATCTGGCTGGCATACGTGCTCAAACGCTTGTTATCAATTCCAAATTGTTTTTCCCCCATGAGGGATTCTCCACTTAATTTGAGCAGGATGCGACGGTATTTCATATATATCTTCAGAAGTTGTGCAAATATAGGATGTTTCTTTCAATGGAAAATTCAAAAAATGGAAAGGACTGTCCGAACAAGGTCCGATTTCGGGAACAATGTGATTATCCGAACTTTCATGAGCCGGCGACACTGTTATCGTTTTCCTAAATTTCCGTCCCGCTATCTTATTTTCAAACGGAAAGCTTAATTTTCAACCAACTTTATACCATAGTCCTATGAGTACAACGTCTCTGGATGCACCAACAATCAATAATCGTCGTCAGCAGATCGGCTGGGCGATCCGTATTTTGATCGCATTGCTGTTCCTTGTTTCGGCCGTAGCCAAGCTCTATCCTTCACCGTATTTTGCGATGACGACCTTCGAGATCAAGCAATTGCTCCCGATGGGATTCAGCGAAACAACGGCTGCGTATTTTTCCCGTACGCTGATCGGCTGCGAGCTCGCGTTGGGCTTGCTTTTATTGCAGCCGCATTATTTCAAGCGACTGATCATGCCGGCTTCGTTCCTGATGCTGCTGGTGTTCAGTATTCATTTGACGTATGAGATCGCCACTACCGGAAATAAAGGAAATTGCGGCTGTTTCGGCGCTTTGCTTCCGATGACTCCGTTGCAGGCTTTGATTAAGAACATCCTCGCGATGGGACTTCTGGGCTACCTCCTATACATCACGAATAAAAACGACGACAAACGGAACTTTTTCATTCCGCTTTCCGTGTTGCTGGCTTCGGTTTTGCTGGTCTTCATGCTCGGACCGATTCGTCCGAAAACGCCGGTTGTTCCACAGGAACCGATGATGGAAGAACCTATAGACGAAATACTGCCGCAACCTTCCGATTCTTTGGCAATGCAAGCGAACACCACGGCTTCGACCACTCCAACGAATGCAACTGCAACAACGCCTGCAGCTCCGGAGAAAGTCGACGAGCCGGCGAAAAAGAAATCCGGTTTCAGCAGCTATTACGCCGATATCGACAAAGGCAAAAAGATCTTGTGCTTCTTTGCGCCGGGCTGCGATCACTGCAAGGAAACGGTTAAAGAGCTCACGCAGCTGAAAAAGCAGGATCCCGACTTCCCGAAAATCAAGATCATTTTCATGAACGAGGAAGTGGACCTGATTCCAGCCTTTTTCGACTATGCCGGCGCTACGTATCCGCACCAGATCATGGAAATCGGTCAGTTCTGGCAAGTACTGGGCGGCAACCGCGACACTCCGGGCGTATTCTACATCTGGAACGGGAACATTGTGAAAGCTTACGACGGCATCAATGAAAACGCGTTCAAGAAAAGCGAATTCAAAGCGCTGGTGAAAAAGCCATGGAGCGAGATTAAGTAGTGCCGTTAGGGAAGCTGCGAAGTACTTGTGCGCTTTCCCCGCGAATTTGCGAATTTTCGCGAAATGCTTTATATCAGTTGGCAGTGTTGGGTCAGCGTTCGTGAGAAGTAAACATTTTATATCACCGTGAATGCGTTCGCATAGAAATTGCGTATGTTTGATCACAACGAATGTAGTCGTATGAAACTGCTCACAACCTGCTTCCTTTTACCGCTCGCGCTGGCGACTGCCGTGTCTTGCGGAAATGACGCTTCTGATCCGAAAAAACAGAACACAACCGAAACCGAAGAAGCGGCTTACGTCGATCCGGGAACGTTTGATTTCGATACGCTTTGCGGGATTTACTCCGGGAAATTCGGCAACAACGAGCTGCGGCTGGTGATCAATTACGCCAGCGAAGGCCATGCAGTCGGCTACAACATCGTGAAAGGCTTGCAACGCAATATTTCGGGCAAAGTAAAATTGCTGCCCGAGACTGTTGAACTGGAGCTTTCAGAGCCCGGCGATGATAAGAACGACGGTGTTTTCAAGCTGAGTATGAACCGCAGCACGCTAATTTTTACCGGAACGTGGATCCCGAACAACAAGCAGCTGAAACCGAAAACATTCTCGCTCGACCGTTACCTGGAACCGGTAACCGAAGATGAAATCACATCCGCCAACATTGCGTATTATCTGAACTACATCGGTGATACCAGCGGCAATTTCCTCGCTTTCGAAGATGACGGCTATTGTACGTATGAGCATTATCCGGGAGGAAATTTCGATCAGAAAGAAGAAATCAACGGTACCTGGGCGTTCCGCGATAACAAAATCTTTATCGAATGGGAGCCGAACCCGATTTTCCCGAGTCGTTCAAGTGTATTTCAGCTGATCAAAGACCCGGAAGACGAGTACGCTTTGGAAGGTGAAGGAACGATCTTTACCAATTACTATTTCTGATGGCTTCCGTAGCGGGGAAAATCCTTTCGTGGTCGACAGCCGCAGCAATTTTATATGCTTCGTGGTTGCTGATCCTGCTGACACTTCCTTACCTCACATTCGAGCGCACAACAGATTTCCTGGCTTCCAAGCAGCTGGTTTATCACCTCGACTGGTGGCGACTTTCGTTTTACGTGCACATCTTTTCCAGCCCGGTCGTCATTCTCAGCGGACTGATACAGTTCAATAGAAAACTGATCAAATTCTATCCGAGGATTCACCGCACGACCGGAAAGATCTACGTTGCGACGGTCTTATTCATCAGCGGACCGGCAGCGCTGGTCATGGCTTTTTACGCCAACGGCAATGATCTGACAAAAACCAGTTTCGTTATTCTGAGCTGTTTATGGCTGCTGTTCACCTGGCAAGGCTATCGTTTGGCAAGACAACGGGATTTCGTTCGTCACGGCAATTTCCTGCTACGCATCTACGCACTGACGCTTTCGGCCGTTACGCTGCGTTTCTACGCCTATACGATGGATATTACCGGTGTCGATCTTTCACCAAAAGACGCTTACATGATCCTTTCGTGGATCAGCTGGATTCCCAACCTGCTGCTTGCCGAAGCGATGATCCGTTACGGCTATGTCAGACGATTACTGAGCTAATTATTCGATGATCTGACGGAGCGTGTAGTTTCTGCCGTTCACGATCAACGAAACAAAGTAAACGCCTTTTCCGGCAACCAATGTCACCGGCATTTCCTGTTCGCCTGGCTCGGTGAATTGTTCTGCGGATTCGTAGATCAGCTTGCCGGTTACGTCCATCACTTTTACCTGTGTCATCGCAGCCGTCGGAAGGTGATACGTCAGCTGGAACGTTCCGGAAGCCGGCACCGGGAACAGCTGCATGTTGAGCTGTGCAGCGTCGTTTTCGGCTATGCCCAACGGCTGACCGATGTTGATGTGATCAATGTAAATTCTGTTCGTGTAATAATCTGAGTAATAGATCATTTTAAACTGGAAATTATCCGTTCTGTAAGCTGTACCGATGTTGATCGAATAATCGCTCCAGGTCGTTCCTGCTCCCGGTATGAACGGAGCAGACTGATCCGGATTGTTGTACAGATCGTCTGAATGCAGCGTCTCTACCAACGCCCATGGAGAGTCGCAGTTTTTCTTGAAGTAAACAGCCAGCTTGTCATCAACCAGGTCGCTGTCTTTCGAAGCTGCGGCGAGCTTGAAGTTCAGGCTTAAGGAATTGGAAGAAAGGTTGTAATACGGGCTTACCAGCTGATCCGTTTCGAGGTAAAAGGCGTCTTCTCCGTTGACATAAACCGATCCTGCGGCGTTGTTCCAACCGTTGGCTGCGTCAAACGTCCAGGTATTGGCATTGGAGTCCGGATTCACGATCTGCCAGTTATCGGCGAACAAAGTTTCGCTTCCGAAATCGTCGTAGAAATCGTTTTCGGCATTGATCGTGGTGTTGTCATCGACAATGATGAATTCCTCGCGGGTAAGCGTTGTGGAGCCGTTTGCGTTGGTCGTTGTCAAGCTCACGGAATAAACGCCCGGCGTGCTGTACAAAATCGTCGGGTTAGGAGCCGAAGATGTAGCAGGTGTTCCGCCTTCGAAAGCCCACGATTGCGAAGTGGCCTGTGCATTTACCTCGTTCATGGTGAACGTCACTTCTTTGCCGGTGCAGATGCGGTTCGCCGACGCATAGAAATCAGCTTGCGGTGCACACGGCGTTGGCTCGAGCACACCTGTCGCTTCCAGGTTTTCCTGCGACCACAGGTTGTTTCGTCCGGAAAGCGGGCTGTTCAACGCTGCCGACATGCGGGCACATTGTCCCTTCGTCCACATATTGCAGCAGTAGGAATATTCCATGTAGTTTTGAATGTTCTCGATTACGCCAGTCGTTCCGACGAGCGAAACGCTGTCGATGGCAAACTCACCGGATGCACTTTCACTGTTCCAGCCGTAAAAGCGGAACGTCACAGGATTGTACATCAGCGTGTAAGCCGATCCCGTGAAGGAAACGTTTATCAGCGTGTATTCGGGATCTGCATCATCGGTTTCAAAGAACAGCACGTTGCCGGTTTGCGTGGTAATGTCCGACCCGGCTTCAGGCTGGGCATTCAGGTTACTGCTGAACAGGTTCACAGAAGATCGGACAGCAAAGGTTCTTGGTCCGTCGGCCGTGCGTTTCACGCGAAAGGTCATCCCGGAAAGTGTCGCTGTATAGCCGGTATCCGGTTCGATCGTCCATTCGTAATATTTCGCCGTGTTGATCGCTCCGGTCAGATCGCCGTAGCTCACGGCTCCATCGGGCGCGCCTGTATCCCATCCGGAGAAGGAAAATGCTCCGTTCTGGCCGGTATTCGAACCAACACCGACAGCTTCAAAAGGTCCGTTGACAAAATTCTCGAGTCCAACCGTCAACGAATCGGGATCAGCCGTTCCTGAGCTCGTCGTGACGTCATCAAACAGGACGTAATGTGCTCCTAACGTATCGATCGTACAATCGGGAATTCGGAGGTTGTTCGGACAAGTCGTATGTCCTTTCGTGATGGGTGTATCGGAAACGAGATCATCGCCGCATGCAAGACCTACGTTAATGGAAATGTTGATCGTGGTGTTCCACGGGTGGCCGAGATCGAGCCAGTGACCGACTTCATGCGTCAGCGTTCTGGAACGAAGCTCGTTGCTGGTTCCGATCGAACCGATGTAATTGGCCAACACCATTAATCCATCCCGGATTTCATTGCCATCTGCCGCAGAAGGGTAATACGCATAGCCTGCCCAGCCTTGCAGCAGCGCTTTTGCCGTCCAGATGTTCAGGTATTTATCGCGCGGCCACGGATTTATCTTCGCGCTGTCGTCGCCATAATTCGTTCTGGAAGTGTAGATGCGGTCGATTCCGTTCGTACAATTGCCATCAGGATCGATCGTAGCCAGACGGAATTCGATCCGCAACTTGCCCGCAAGGTGCCTGAACTCGGGAATAATATCTGCCGTATCGGCATTCATTTTCTGCATGTCGCGGTTCATGATGTTGATCCCGTCGATGATCTGCTCGTCGGAGATGTTTTCAGGGCCGTTCAGATGCAGTACGTGAAAAACAACCGGAATGATGTACAGGTTGGTGTCTTCATCCGATTTCTGAAGCAGCGAATTGTTCAGCATCAGCTCGTTCTGAACGAAGGTGGAATATTCCTTCGGATGGGCCTGGTAATATTCGCGTATCATGTGATCGGTACCGCACTGTAATTGCGAAAAACCGGTCGTGCTAACCAATAGCAGCAAGAAGGAAAAATGCCTGAAGTACTTCACGGGAGACAAATTATTTTTAAGAAGTAAACTTAGGGAATTTTTATCCAACAAACTGTTAATCCGGGACATTGGATTTGCCGTCCACCATGCGACTAAAGCCTAGTTCTCTAAAATTCTCACCGAATGCACAGATGACACAATACACGCATCCCGACTAGACGGGATATTCGCATTAATTTCACGCAGCACATGATTCGTGTACTTGCCTGCGGCAGGCAGGTTCATGGGAAGCAAAATAAGATGGTTTGTTATGCCGGATCGGTCTCGCTGATCGTTCCGTCGTCGTTGATCTTGTAGTAATCCGTGTAGCTGAGTGTTTTGCTCTTGATCGGATTATTCTCGTAGCCTTCTTCGCTCGGATCTTTCTCGAATTCGAGCTCGTAAGTCTTCACGCAAATAACACGATTGTTCGTGAATTTAGCGGTCATGATCGGCTCATCGATTGTCGCATGACCCGCGATCATTTTCTTGTCGATGATCTTTCCTTCCGGCGTGAACGTCACCAGCATGTAGGCAATCGGCGCCATGTCTTCCATGAAGGTCTCTTCTTCGGCATAGACGAGCGCGATGAATTTATCGGTCGAAAAGAGCTCGGCTACGGAATAGTACATGTGTCCGACCTCTCGGGAAAAACGTTCGTCGCGCATTTCCGGAACGAATTTTTCGTAGTCGTACGCGATACGGTCCTCGTCTGCGTAATAGCGTTTCTGGCCATTCAGCGAATACGGGAATTGTACTTTATCGAACGGTTTGCGGAATTGCAGCCAGAACAATGCTTTCGGGTTCGACATGCCGCGCATTCCGCGGTTGATGGCTTTTCGATAATAGTATTGTTCATCCGTTGTGCGCAGAAAATCAAGGTCTTTATCTGCCGTGATGTGATCGAGATTCGTGTAGCCGGCCTGAATACTGTATTCGAGGTATTTCGAGGCGGACTCGATCTTTTCCTGGCGGGAATAGACGCAGGCCATGTTGTAAAGCACTTTGGAGAACGGCTCGTAGCCCAGTTTTTCGGCCATTTGATAACACTGAAGCGAACGATCGAGCTCACCGGCATCAAGGCAGGCATNNCATAATAGCTGCGATTCTCCGGGTATTTACAGATTGCCTGAATAAACAGTGGAATGGCGCCTTTCGCGTCTTTTTTGTTTTTGTAAAGATCGAGTGCCTGTAAAAATAGCTGATTGGCTTCTTTGACCGCGCTGTTTTTCTCAGCCAGCATGCGTTTCACCAGGTCGCTGGAAAACAATTGATCTTCGGTCAGCTCTTTCGGTACCGGAATTTCTTCTTTTTGATTTGCTTTAGCTGCGGCGGAACCGTCTGAACATCCGTTGATAAAAGCAAACACGCTCACACCAAATACGATGAATGCGGCAATAGAGAAGCTGGTCCGGTTTTTCATGGCTATGACTTTGATGATGGAAAAGTACAAATTTGATCGGTACGATTATCAATCCAAACGGGAAAGGTTAAGGATTGTGAAGCCGGGCGGTTTTTCGCTTCGGAATAGCCTAACTTTTGTCTGTTCCATTTTAAACGAATACTTATGTACCACGAACACAAATCCTGTATCGACGCGTGCCTGCGGTGTTCCGCCATCTGTGATTATTGCGCGTCTGCCTGTCTGAAAGAACCGCACCTGGAAATGCTTGCGCACTGCATCCAGCTGGACCTTGAATGTGCGACCATCTGCGCTACGACCGCCGAGCTGCTGAGTCTCGGAAGCGAGCAGGCAAAGGCTTTCTGCGAATTGTGTGCGATCGCATGCGAGCGTTGTGCCGAGGAGTGCAGCAGCCATGAACACGAACATTGTCGTAAATGCGCAGAAGCTTGCAGGGTTTGTGCAGAAGAATGCTGGAAAATGGCAGCCTGACCGCATAAAAAATCCCGCTGCTCTTGTGAACAACGGGATTTCGTATTGTCGGTTTCTTTGGAGCTGATTAGCTCAAAGAGAAACGTTTGAAGCCTGTTACAGTCAGTCCTTTTTCCGTGCTGGATAGGAACTGCTCTACTGTTACTTTGTTGTCGCGAACGAACTCCTGGCTCAGAAGCGTGTTTTCCTTGAAGAACTTCGTCAGACGGCCCTGAGCGATTTTCTCAGCCATGTCTGCCGGTTTTCCTTCCTGGATA
>DJFN01000061.1 GCA_002432085.1 Flavobacteriales bacterium UBA5871 | reverse complement strand
GCTGATCTCGTAATCCATTCCCGGCGGAAAGTCTTTCTTCATTTCCTCGAGCTTCGCTTTCACGTTATCGATTACCTCGCTGGCATTACTGCCGTAGGTTTGTTTCAACACGATCGCTGCCGAAGGATGTCCGTCGAGATTGGAATAAATATCATAATATTCACTTCCTAGCGCCACCGTCGCAACGTCTTTCAAACGCAGCATTTCTCCTTCCGGATTGGCCCGGATGATGACGTTTTCATACTGTTTCGGATCGTTGAAACGGTCGGCATAAGCAAGCACGTATTCCAGCGCTTCGGCTTTCTGTCCGTCACCACGACCGACTCGTCCGGCTTTACCGATAATGCTCTGGTTTTCGAGCGCTTCCATGACTTCGTCGGGCGACACATTATAGGCCCGCATACGGTCCGGCTTCAGCCAGATTCGCATCGCATACTGACGACTTCCGAGGATGCGCGCCTGCCCGATTCCTTCGATACGCTGCATTTCCGGGATCATGTTGATTCCCGCATAGTTGAACAGGAATTTCATATCGGAATTTTTGTCCTTGCTGTACAGGTTGACATACATCAACATACTCGGAATCACGGGCGTGATCACAACTCCTTCACGCTGAACGAGAATCGGCAATCGGTTCGTTACCTGCTGTACGCGGTTGGAAACCTGCACAAGCGCCTGGTTGATGTCCGTTCCCGGCTCGAAGACGATCTGGATATTGGCTTCACCCGCACTCGTGGCGTCGGAAGTCATGTAGCGCATACCCCACGCACCGTTGATGGATTGTTCCAGCGGAATGATCACGGATTCGGCCAGCGTTTTGGCACTCGCTCCCGGATACGAAGCGGAAACCATCACTACCGGTGGCGCGATTTCGGGGAATTGAGAGGTCGGCAGCGTGTTGATAGACAAAATACCCGCCAGGATGATCACGAGTGACAACACGATCGCAAGTACCGGCCTTTTTAAGAATTTACTAAACATATTTTTTAGACATTATATTCTTAGACTTCTAGATACTAGACTTTTAGATGTTGGACTCTTAGACATTAGACACTTAGACTTTAGGTTACGCTTAGTCTGTCTGTTGTCTAGAGTCTTTTCAGTCTAAAGTCTTATTCAACATAAACCTTCAGGCTGGGAAGCACCTTTTTCGGGTCCATATACTTGTATTCGATCTTGTCTCCGTCGCGCACTTTGCGGATGCCTTCGAGCAGAATTCTGCAGTTCGGCGGAAGATTGTTCCTGATGATATACAGATCGGGCATTTCGGCAGAAACGGTGATCTCGCGGGAATGTACCACGTTGTTCTGATCGACCACGTAGACGTATTTCTTCTCCAGGATCTCGAACGTTGCTTTCTGCGGAATGATGAGCGCGTTTCTGAACGGCACGATCATGTGGATATTCCCTGTTTCGCCATGACGAAGCAAGCCATCCGGATTCGGAAACGTAGCACGGAAAGCGATATTACCGGTCTCATTATTGAAATCCGCTTCGATCGTTTCCACGATACCTGTGTATTTGAACAGCTGGTTGTTGGCCATCATCAGGCTCACTTTCATCAGACTGTCTTCTTTCTCGTGGGTTTTGTAATCCAGGTATTCCGCTTCCGGAACGTTGAAATACACCCACATTTTGCTGTTATCGGATAAAGTCGTGAGCAGATCGCCTTCATCAACGAGACTTCCCAGTCGTACCTGGAAATGGTCCATGATTCCGTCAAACGGCGCCTTGATGTCCGTAAAGCTAAGGTGTACGCGCGCCAGTTCCAGCTCGGCTTTGGCTTTATCGTATTTGGCTTTGGCCATGGCCAGCTCGTTTTTGGAAACGACGTTGCGATCCGCCAGCGATTTCGTGTTCTTGTATTCGATCTCGGCGAAATCGACTTCCGCTTTTGCTTTCTGGTACTCGGCCTGGTAGAGCATCGGCATGATGCGGAACATCAACTGTCCTTTCTTAACCATCTGTCCTTCATCTACATAAATGTTCTGCAAATACCCTTTTTCCAGGGCCCGCATTTCGATATGCTGAATGGAATGGATCTGACACACGTATTCTTTGATCATCGTGGTGTCTTTTCGCAACGGACTGGTAACCAGCAGTGCGGTTTGTTCTTCTTTTTCGCCGTGTTCCGACTGACAGCTTTGACACAGCAGCGCGATGATGCCGCCGAGCATAAGAATCCTCTTCATAATTTGTTTTTAGCCAATAAATTCGTTGGATGACTTCTGAAACGCACGCGACGGCGCATTTACCTGCACAAACGGCAGCTTACCCTAACGAAGTCAGCGAGTAAGTAAAAAAGGAAAGAGTGCTTTAAATGCGGAAAACCCGGAACAGGACATACAACGGTCCGCCGGATGGAATAGCAGCAAAGCGCCAGCCGGATGGCAGGCTTTTTTGAGTGCGAAAAGCAAAATAATGATGAGTCGAGGCGTAAATCGGAACCTCTGCAAATGCCGTTTGATCGAGTTCGGTGTCGGTATCGCTGTCGAGGTCGTTCAGTTCCGGCTCTTCCAGCGTCAATACATGGAATTCGGGATGATTGTGTCCCCTACCGGAAGGCATCGAAAAGACCGGAAACGCCTGATCTTCCTCCTGTATACCAAAACCGGTCTTCAGGTGTTCAATCGACGAATGATCGTTGTCTGCGTAGGCCCTGTATGAAATCCCCAAGCCGCTTAACAGCAGGATGCTCAGGTAGATATACAATTTCATACGCAGTCTCATGACCGTGAAATTAGACAATAAACCAACCCGCTATCGATTCGTTTGCAAATTTTTAACGCGCGCGGTTAATTCTTAAAACTGGAAAGAGGCTGGAATCGAAAAGGAATTAGCAATTATAAATGATCAATTATCAAGGAAGGGAAGGGGAATTATCAATTGGAAAATTATCAATTATCAAGGGATGCAAAATTGAAAATGTAAACGAAGCAGTCAAGAAAGGATATCAGTATACATCCAACAAAAAGAATCTGTGGAATAAGTTCGAGTTATTCTGCGATGATCTGTCCGCCGCGGCGGACGGGAGTCTTTGCTATGGGGCGCTGCTTAACTACGACAATCAAGAAAACAACCTGGAAACAATCCGACAAAAAAACATCCGCGGAATCTGCGGGAGCCCTACTCGGGAATCGCATCATCCTAAAACGACATTAATCTCTGTAAATCTGCCCATTAAACAAAGCCATGATAGACCTGTTCTTAAACAACACAAACACCGAATGGTTGTTGATCACGTATTCCGTATCCGGAAGGTTCGTAATGTCTTTCTGCTGACCGTTGATAAAAGACGAAACACCGCCCATGTTGCTTCGGAATGCGATCACGTCGTTTTTCAGCAGCCAGTCTTTCGGAAGGTAATTGCTTACCTGTTTGCGCTCGCCTTTGAATAACGTGTAGGAAGAATTCGATTCGCCCCAGTAGACAACGTCATCTTTGGCATCCCAGAACTGAAAAAAGGAGGATAAATCCTTTCGCTCGCCTTTTCCGTAGTATTTCAGGTTGCCCTGAACGTCTTCATAAACGACGAATCCTCTGCCGACTTTGAATTTCGGGACGAAAATGTTTTCGACATCCATGAATTCGCCGTTCTCGAAGATCGCGAATGTCCTTGTCGACGGATCATTGAACGCCAGCATGTCGGTTCCTGCCGTGAATTGGATTGCCGGATTGCCGCTCCAGACACCGAGCTCGTAGATTTCTCCGCGCCAGAAGACTTTGTAGAGATTTCCGTTATCCCGGAAAGCGATGATGTTGTCTCCGATTGCGTCGGGCATGTAGAGATCGCCGGTGAGCTGGTACAACTGAATCACTTCGCCTTTGTAGATCGCATTCACGGTGTTGTAACGCGTGTCTTCGTACACGATCAGGGAATCGGTCACAGCATAATTTCCGCCGAAAGAAGTAATTGTGCGCAGCTTGCCGGCTTCGAAATAGTTGATGATCGGCCCGATATTCCAGGCTACAATGTGATCCGACATTTTATACGTAACGACCTGCGTTGTCAGCGTTTGCGCTTTTTTTCCGTCGTAAACGCGGAAATCTGTCTGGGAGTTCATGTAAGCGATGATCTCGTCGCCGTATTGCACATTCGTCACCGGCTGATGCTCGATCTGCATGAAATAGCCTTCGCGGAACACTTTGAACGCCTGGTTATTGAAATCCATATATCCGAAAATCGTCTGGGCCTGTACCGCCAGCGGCAGCAGAAACAACAGCAGTGCACTTTTTTTCATAGGATTCTAAAAATACAAAAACCAAACCATTTTCTGCAATTGACAAATGACAATGGACAGTTGACAACTGGATTCCTGTCCTTCAAATTTGAAAATGTCTTAATTGTTCATTGTCAATTGTCCATTGTCAATTACCATTCGTCCTTATTTTAATCCGTAAGTCCTACCAAAACACGTAAAAACTGAATTGTTCTTATTTTCGTTGCAAACTGATTAGATAAAACATGAAAAAAAGACTATTAATCGCATGTGCTATCGGATGTGCCCTCCCAGCAGCAGCGCAAAAGCCTGTTGAATATGTGGAGTACGATCTTCCGAACGGAATGCACGTAATTCTTCATCAGGAGCCGGCTACTCCTATCGTCGCTGTTTCAGTGATGTACCACGTAGGCTCGAAGAATGAGAATCCTAACCGCACTGGATTTGCCCACTTTTTCGAGCATCTTTTGTTTGAAGGATCCGCCAATATCAAGCGCGCCGAATACAGCGAGCTCGTTGAGAAAAATGGTGGCGCACTGAACGCCAATACTTCAAACGACCGCACGTATTACTACGACCTGCTTCCTTCCAACCAGCTGGAGCTGGGTCTTTGGCTGGAAAGCGAGCGTTTGCTGCATGCGAAAGTCGACCAGACGGGTGTTGAAACACAGCGCGAAGTCGTAAAAGAAGAAAAACGTCAGCGTTTCGATAACCAGCCATACGGAACATGGATGGAGAAGATGTTCAAGCTCGTTTACGGAAATCACCCGTACAGCTGGACACCGATCGGAAGCATGGACCACCTGAACGCAGCCCAGGAATCCGATTACGTCGATTTCTACCGCACGTTCTACGTTCCTTCGAACGCCGTTTTGTCAATTGCAGGCGATATCAACATCGAGCAGACGAAGAAATGGATTGATAAATACTTCGCTTCCATCCCGACCGGACAGGCGATCAACCTGTACCGCGATTTCGAGAACCTGTCCGACGACGCGTTCCTGGCGAAATACAACGTAGCGAGATCGGCTTTCAACGCCAACGATTTCCTCAACCCGAAAGATCCGAAGGCAAAAGCACTGATCAAGGAATATACGGCTAAGAAAACCGTCGTTCAGCGTCCGGATGCTCCGATCACTCCGATCAACGGCGTTGTTCGCGAAACGGTTTACGACAACATTCAGCTGCCGGCGGTGTTCTACGGCTACCAGTTCCCGAAAGAGACCGACAAGGACTTCGCAGCGCTGGAAATGCTCAACGCTGTGCTTTCCGGTGGAACAAGCTCCCGCATGAACAAGAACATCGTGGAGAAAAAACAGGAAGCCGTAGCTGCTTTCTCGTTTGCCTTTAACATGGAAGGTCCGGGACTCGGCCTCGTGGCGGGTATCGCAGCGAACGGAATTACCGTAGAACAGCTCGAAGCTTCGCTCGACGAAGAGATCAAGCGCATCCAGGACGAGCTGATCAGCGTGGAAGAATACGAAGCGATCCGCAACCAGATGGAAAACCAGATCGTTTCCTCCAACTCATCCGTTGCAGGTATTGCGGAAAACCTGGCTCAGAACTATATGTACTTCGGCAGCACTTCCCTGATCAACCGTCAGATGGAGCGCTACATGAGCGTAACCCGCGAAGACATTCAGCGCGTTGCGAAGAAGTACCTGACGCAGAACAACCGCATCATTTTACATTACTTACCCAAACAACAATAAGACTCGACCATGAAAAAGTGGATCACATATATTGCACTCTCGGCAACGGCTGTCACCGGAGCTTACGGGCAGCAAATCGACCGGTCGGTAAGACCCGCAGCGGCAAAAGCGCCGGTTATCAACATCAAGGATTCGGAGGTTTTTAAAACCAGCAACGGCATCACCGTTATCGTTTCCGAAAACCACAAGCTTCCACGCGTTTCCTTCAACCTCGTAATGGGCGGAAGACCGATGATGGAAGGCTCCAAGGCAGGCGTTAACGACCTGATGGGAAAACTGATCCTTTCCGGTACGACCAGCAGAACGAAAGATGTGCTCGACAAGGAAGTGGATTACATGGGCGCGACTTTGAGCGCGAACGGCAACTCCATCTACCTTTCCTGTCTGACCAAGCACCTCGACAAAGCGCTCGGCATTATGCAGGATGTTACAATGAATCCTTCCTTCCCGGAAAGCGAATTCGAGCGTATCAAGAAACAGGAAGAATCCAACCTGCTTTCGGCGAAATCAGATCCGGGAACGATGGGCGCGAATGCGGAGAAGAAAATCAACTTCGGCAACCATCCTTACGGCGACGTGATGAACGAGACAACGCTGGCGGCTATCACACGCGACGACGTGATGAACAGCTTCAAGCAATCGTTCACACCACAGGGTTCTTACCTCGTGATCGTAGGCGATATCACGCCGGCGGCAGCAAAACAGCTGGCTGAGCAATACTTCGGCAAATGGACAGGAACAGCTCCTTACACGGCTGATCCGGGAAGCGGAACCGTGAAAAAAGGCAACCGCGTGATCTTCGTCAACAAGCCGGGAGCGGTTCAGTCGACAATTTCCATTTCCTTCCCGATCGATATGAAGCCGGGCGACCCGAACCAGCTTCCGTTGACAGTGATGAACAACATCCTTGGCGGTGGCAACTTCGGTGCACGTCTGTTGGTGAACCTGCGTGAAGACAAAGGCTACACGTACGGCACGACTTCCGACCTGAATGTGCTGCGCGACGGATCCTGGGTGAGCGCTTCCGGCGACTACCGTAACGAAGTAACCGACAGCGCGATCGTTCAGCTGTTGTATGAATTCGAGCGTATCACCAACGAATATGTAACGGCTGAAGAGCTCACATTTGCTAAATCCTGGATGGCCGGAAATTTTGCGCGCTCGCTCGAGTCACCGCAAACGGTTGGACGCTTTGCTTTGTCTATTATTCAGAACGGCTTGCCTGCGGATTATTACAAAACGTACCTGCAGCGTCTCGAGGCTGTTGACCGCGAAGCTGTGCTCCAGATGGCGCAAACGTACTTCAAGAACGGCTACAACATCATCGTTGTTGGTAACGAATCGGTGCTCGATAAAATCCGTCAGTTCGACTCCGATGGCGTGATCGAGAAACTGGATGCTTTCGGTAACCCGGTGAAAGAGATGAAACAGGCTGACATCACGGCCGACCAGCTGATCGAGAACTACATGTACGCGGTAACGCAGACGACTTCCCAGAAAGCGATGGCGAAAAAGCTCAAGAAGCTGAAGTCGATCGAAAAGAAAACGGAATTCGACCTCGGCGAGCAAGGCGGTGGCATGAAGCTCCTGATGACGGATGTTTTCCAGGCTCCTGTGAAAGAATACATGAAAATGGAAGCCGGCGGCATGACGTTCCAGAGCAGCTTCTACGACGGTACGAAAGGTGCTTCGACAAGCATGCAGGAAGGCCGTAAAGAGCTGACAGCAGAAGAGCTGGAAGACAAACGCAAATCGGCTGGTATGTTCCCTGAAATGAACTACAAAGTGAACAACGTTACGTACGAGCTGAAAGGCATCGAAAACGTGAATGGCAAGGATCTGTACGTGCTGTACGTTAAAAACGGTGACAGCGAGCAGTACGATTACTTCACGACCGATACGCACCTGAAGGTGAAAACGATCTCCATCACGAAAGAAGGCGAAACAACGATCGAGAACAGCGATTTCAAAGACGTTGACGGTTTCCTCTTCTCCCACTCCACGAAAATTGTCATGGGCCCTATGGCAATGGACGGAAAAGTAACGTCGATTACGGTGAACGGGAAGGTAGATCCTGCTTTGTTTAAGTGATCAGATAATAATTTTAAGAAAAGCCCCGAAGTAGAACACTTCGGGGCTTTTTAGTTTGGCGTGCCTATCTTCTGTTCTACTTTTTTGGCCATAGCCCTCCGCCGTGGCGGATAGCAAAACGCATTTAACCCGATTGCAAAAGATCCTGTCCGGCAGGAACCGATCCGACGGAAAGACGGGATCAGGATCCCAAACGCAAGCGCTTTCCGGGATCGATAGTCCTGCCTGGACAGGATTGTCTTCGGACTATTACCAAAGAGCCGATAATGTGGCCAATCCGTAAACGCAAACCCTTAAGCGAGCAATCGGGAGGGTTACAGAAATTCTACCGGTTAAACCGATCTTCGTTATGAAAAACAACAGTATTTTTTCGTATATTGAATTCAGCGAGTCGGCAAGATGTAATTCATAGAACTGTTCAATTTTGGTACAAACATCGCTTTATACCCGCTTTATTTCCGTTTAGTAACCGCTTCTTATCTGTCTTTTATCCGCTGATGATTCGCTTTGGAATAAGTGTTATTGAGAAGTAGTAAACAACTTAGTTCTCACCATTGAGTTTACGACGGGATTAAGATGTCGTTTCGGACGGTTCGAGTCCGCCTTTCTTTTTGTACTTCATTCTCATTCTGCTTCTCATTCCTTTTCGGCTCTTTCTTTTTGCGGAGCGAGAGCATGAAATTCCGGTTCGAAAGTTCTGCACCAACTGTCATGTCGAGTGTTCGCCTGTGTTTTCGATACGCTCCGCACTCGAATTGACATGCGAAAGTATCGAAACAACAGCGGTTCGCTTGGAAGGTGTTGTATTTCAGTTTTTTTGGTAGTATTGAATTGCTAAAATAAAATCACTATTGCTATGATTGAAGGAATCCATCCTAAATTAAATTCAGAATTTGTTAGAGAGATTAATATGGTAGATGATGCGCCATTTATTTCAATGGGGCTAATTTGCTTTAATGATGTTTTGAAAGCACATTACTTAATTGCCGATTATTTTATGGGTGAAGGGGAAGAAGTAATATTTGGGGTGAAAGATTTTAATATTTTGGGATCAGCTTTAGGACGTCAACTGACTGGATTTGGTACTTTCCAAAAATGGAACAAACCCGAAGAAATTTGCGCAACACTATTTTATGGATTAGTAAAAAACCACGCTTTTCATGATGCAAATAAACGGACTGCACTACTTGTGTTATTGTACCAGATTGATCGATATGGGAAAACCGTAAAGGCTAAACAAATAGAGTTTGAGGATTTAGCCGTTAATGTTGCGAATAACAATCTTAACTATTATGAAAAATACAAATCTTTCAAAGATAAAGAAGACGGAAACATTCTCTTTATAGCAGATTTTATTAAGAATAGAACACGAGTAATTGATAAAAAAACTTATGTAGTGACCTTTCTGGAGCTAAATAAACTACTAAGGCGATATGAATGTTATATTGAGGATGCATCGGGTAACTATGCAAATGTTTTCAAAATTGAAAAAAACAAAGGCTTATTTGGTAATAAGACTAGACCTAAAAGGGTTCTACAAATTGGTTTTCCAGGTTGGAAAAAACAGGTAAATGGTAAAGCCTTAAAAGAAGTTTTAAAAGCAACTAATTTAACTGAGGAAAATGGTGTTGATTCACAAGCGTTTTTTCGCGGGGCAGAGCCATTAGGAGCTCTCATTGATCAATATAGAGAACCATTGAAACGTTTAAAAGATAGATAATACAGAGAATTGTAGAAACGCCATCATTATAAGGGGACCCAGAAGAATGTATTTCTTGTATTATAATATTCCGTATGAGAGAATTTGAATTTGATCCAACTTTTGAGAATTTATTTTTAAGTTTTGGCTGCATCCAATGTTCAGAACGACAGCAAATCGAATTGTTCATTCCTTCTCAAGAAGATATTTTAGGAATGGATGAAACAATCCAGCTTGCATCTGAAGGAATGATGTTTTGCAGATGTGGAAAGGAGTATTATTGCAAAATTTTTGTCACCCCTAACCGAGGTTATGGGCATATCGAAGGAATTACATCTGGTTATCGTATTACCAAACTAGAAACGGATGGGTTTTTTAATGAAGATGAATATGAAGCACTTATTGATGATCAATATGATGCTATAGTAGATAACAGCGAATTTTATGATACGTTTTGTGCCGAAATTCGGAGTCTAAAGGAACTTAATTCAATAACACTTCCGAATAGCAGAGTAGACAGAACTTTAAAACGCCAAATCTATATAGGAATAATTTCTTCTATGGAAACTTATTTGTCAGATGCATTCATTAATACTACGTTAAATTCAGATTTCTTTCTCAAGAGATTTGTTTTCACATTTAAAGACTTTAAGAATGAAACCATTCCGTTTAATAGGTTGTATGAAGAATTTGAAACAATTAAACACAAATGTCGACAAGCAATGCTAGAGGTTATTTTTCACAACTTGGGGAAAGTAAAGGGAATGTACCGAGACACTTTAGGAGTTGATTTCGGTAATATTGCTGTTCCTTCTAAAGCTGTTACAAAACGTCATGATTTAGTACATCGTAATGGTTGGACTAAAGAAAAGGATCAAGTAATGATTGATAGTGATATAATTAATGCTCTAATTGTAGATATTCAGAGTTTTATTGATAGAATCGAAAAACAAATTAAAAGATTATGAACATTTCCGGTTCCATTTCTGTCCGCTCTTCTCCCCTTTTTGAACCTCAACACGCATTAAACAACCCACCCGTATGAACAAAAACAACCGTCTTCTCACTATAGCTTTCATCCTGTAGCGCATCTTTCAGCGCGAAAAAGGCTTTCCCGGTGTAGATCGGATCGAGCGGTAAATCCAGCTTTGTTTTGCAATCGTCGATGAATTGGAGCAGCTCCGGTGTCGTTTTTCCATAGCCTCCAAAATGGTATT